>NZ_CP117881.1:2166250-2475000 GCF_028736195.1 Novosphingobium sp. KACC 22771
CGGCAGCGGCAAGACCGTCATCACCAATTTCCTGCTGGCGCAGGCGCGCCGCTTTAGCCCGCGCATCGTGCTGTTTGACAAGGATCGCAGCGGGGAAATCTTTATCCGGGCGATGGGCGGCGCCTATGAGGCGATGCGGCCTGATCGCCCTTCGGGGCTCAATCCGCTGCGCCTGCCCGATACGGCGGGCAACCGGGCGTTTTTGATCGAATGGCTGGGCTGCCTTGTCGGCGGCCTGCGCGATGCGGCGGAAATGGAGGTGATGCGGGCGGCGGTGGAGGCCAACTATCTGGCCCCGCCTGAATTGCGGCGGCTTTGCCATTTTGCCGCCTTGCTGCGCGGCGGTGCGCGGCCCACGCCGGATGATCTGGCGGCGCGGCTGCGGCCATGGTGGGGGGCGGGCGAACACGCCTGGCTGTTTGACAACGAGGGGCAGGACAGTCTCGATCTGACGCGCGATGTGCTGGGCATCGACATGACGCTGGTGCTGGACCATCGGGTGCTGCGCACGCCCTTGATGATGGCGCTGTTTCATCTGGTCGACGCCAAGCTTGACGGCACGCCCGCGATCATCGTCGTGGACGAAGGGTGGAAGGCGCTCGACGATGACATTTTTGCCGCTCGCCTGCGCGATTGGTTAAAGACCATTCGCAAGCGGGGCGGCATTCTGGGCTTTGTCACGCAAAATGCTGAGGACGCCTTGGCCAGCCGGATCGCGGGCGCGATTGTTGAACAAACCGCAACCCAGATCTTCACCGCCAATCCCAAGGCGCGGGCGGTGGATTACGTCGATGGCTTTGGCCTGACCCCGCATGAATTCGAACTGGTGCGCGCGCTGCCCGATGCAGCGCGATGCTTCTTGGTCAAACAGGGCGGGGAAAGCGCCTTGCTGCGCCTTGCGCTGGGCAATGAGGCACGCTGGCTGACCGTGCTGTCGGGACGCGAGGCGCAGGTGCGGCGGCTGGACGCCATCCGGGCGGCGGTGGGCGATGATCCGGCCGATTGGTTGCCTCGCTTGCTGGGGGATGGATGATGGCCGATTGCGCGGCGTTTGATCCTTCGGGGCCTTATGTAGGCGGGGTGCTGGCGCTGGCCGATTGCCGGGCGCTGGGGCTGGCGCAGGATGGCTGGCGGGTGCTGGGCGGCGGCGCCTGGCTGGTCCCGGCCTTGACGATTGCGGTGGCGCTGATCGGTTATCGGCTGATGCTGGGCGCGGCGCGGGGGCGCGATGGGCTGATGCTGGCGCTGCGCATCGGGGTGGTGCTGGCGCTGACCACGCAATGGCCCGCGTGGGAGGCGGTCGCCTATCGCGTGGGGATCGAGGGGCCGGAAAGTCTCGCGCTCTCGGTCATCGGCGCGGATGGCGCGCGCGCTGGTCTGGCGGCGCGGTTTGACCGGATCGCGGGCGATCTGGATGAGGCGCTGCGCATGGATGCGGCCCAGACCGCCGAGGACAAGGTGCAGGCAGGCGGCCGCGTATTGTCCGGCGAGGCGCGGGGGCAATTGGCTTGGGCTTCGGCTTGGCTGACCGGGGCGGCGTTGGCGGGACTGATGGCGCCGCGTCTGGTAATCGCGTTGCTGCTGGGGTTGGGGCCGTTGTTCGCGGGGGCGCTGCTGCTGGCCGGGGCGCAGGGGCTGTTTGTCGGATGGCTGCGCGCCTGCGTCGGGGCGATGCTGGCGGCGGTGGCGGCGGCTTTGGTGCTGGGGCTGGAACTGGCGGTGATGGGGCCGCAGGTGGCGGGCCTGCTGGATGCGCTGGGCGGCGATGGGGCCAATGCGATGGCGGGACGGATTGCGGCGGGCGCGGGGCTGTTTGCCGTCTTGCTGGCGGCGGTCGCCTTGGGGGTGATGCGGGCGGCATGGGCGATACAGATGCCGCGGGGCAATGTGTTTGGGGATCGGGCATATCCCACCTCCTTGCGTAAGGCCGCAACGGCCCATGCGCCCATCCCGCATCGCACAGAACGGGCCACGACCAACAGGGCGCAGCACATCGCGCAGGCCGCCATGTACAGCCTGCGCCGCGAGGACATGCGCATCGAGCGGATCAGCCAGAAAGTCGATCCAAAGCCCATCACAGCATCGCCCCCCTTGGGGCAAACAGGCGGCGCGGCGGCGCGGCGGCGCGGCCGCCTCTCGGGCGCGGCGCACAGGCGCGATGCGCAAAACGGGAATGGCGGGGCATGAGCGAGGAAACGAGGATCGCCTATTATCAGCAGGCCGACAGTTGGGCGCGCCAGCGCGACACCGCCTTTGCGCGATCGGCGCAGCGGGCGTGGATCGTGGCGGGCGTGGCGGTGGGCATCGCCGGGCTGGAGGCGCTGGCCATCATGGCGTTGGCACCTATGAAGACAGTCGTGCCCTATACGCTGCTGGTCGACAGCCACACCGGCTTTACCCAGACGCTGGAGGGAACCCACCCCCAGACCGTCCGCCCCGATGCTGCGCTGACGCAATCGCTGCTGGCGCAATATGTTGTGGCGCGCGAGGGTTATGATGTCGCCACGGTCGAGGAGCAATATCGCAAGGTGGCGCTGTGGTCGGCCGATGCGGCGCGGCGGGATTATCTGGCGCTGATGCAGGCGGACAATCCGCAGGGGCCGATCAGTCTCTATGGCCGAGCCAAGGTGGTGCATGTGGGCGTGGAAAGCGTGACGCCGATGGGCGCGGGGCAGGCGATGGTGCGCTATTGGGCCGATGGGGCGGCGGGGCGTGATTATTGGGTGGCGCTGGTGCATTATCGCTTTTCCGGCGCGCCGCAGCGAGTTGAGGATCGCTGGCTCAACCCGCTGGGGTTTCAGGTGACCGCCTATCGCCGGGATCAGGAGGCTCCGCCCGCCCAGTCCGCCACACCAGCCGCGCCGCCGCGTGCCTTGGCCCCCGAGGAGGCAATCCCGCGCCCCGCCCCGACAGCAATGCCTCAAGGCGTCGCCTTGCGTCCCTATCCCTTTCGCTCGCCTCATCGCCCCGCCGGGGCCCAGATCGTCCAGCCGGGCGGAGGAGAGCCATGATGCGTGTGCTGCTTGCTCTGGCCCTGATAGCGCCCGCATCGGCATGGGCCGAGGTGACGCCGCGCGCGGGCGGCGGCGACCCTCATGTCCAGACGGTCGCCTATGACCCGGACGAGGTGGTGGCGTTGCGCGTGGCGGGGGGCTTTGCGCTGACGGTGCGGTTTGGCGCGGATGAGCGGATCGAGACGGTGACGCTGGGCGATGGCGCGGGATGGGTGGTGCAGACCAACAAGCGCGCCGACAGTCTGATCATCAAGCCGGTTGGCTACGCTCCCACCACCAACCTGACCGTGCTGAGCGATACGCGGGCCTATAATTTCACGCTTTATGGCGCGGCGCCGGGCGAGGGTGTGCAGCCCTATCTCCTAAGCTTTACCTATCCCGCGCCGATGGCGGCGGGGGCGGTGGTGGTGGGGCGCTATCGGCTGAGCGGGGATCAGGCGCTCTGGCCGGTGGAGCTGGGCGATGACGGCGCGAGAACGCGGATGCGTTGGGCCGAGGGCGCGGCGATGCCTGCGGTCTATGGCGTGGGGCCGCAGGGGCGGGCGCTGGTCAACGGCGCGATGCGCGATGGGTATTATGTGGTCGAGGGGGTCTATGCCTGGTTGACCTTCATCGCGGGCCATGGGCGCGCCGAGGGGCGGAGGATCGCGCCATGAGCGGCCGCGACATTCGCCCCAAGGTGGCCCCGCCGCGCGATATCCTGCCCTTGCCGGTGATGCTGGGGGTGGCCGGTGCGCTGGGGCTCGGCCTGTTCATTTGGATGCAGGGCCAGCGCAAGCCTCCGCCTGAACCGCAGGCGCAGGTGGCGCTGATTGCGCCACCGCCGCCGTTGGCGCTGCCGGTTGAGCGCGCAGCCGCCGTTGCGGTGGCGCGGCCTGCGGTGGTGGTTCGGCGTATGGCCGCGCCTGCGCCGTCGGTGGCCTATATGGCGCCGCTTGCTTATGCCCCGCCTGCCTCCACGCCATTTACACCGGCCCGCCCGGAGGCGCCTTTTGCAGCGGCCCGCACGGCGGCCAGTCGCGATTCCGCGCTGGTGATCGACAATACCGCCGGGCCGGGCGCGGCGGTGCAGGGGGCCAAGGGCGAGGGCGAGACTGTGCAGGACGATGCCGCGCATGCCACGATCATCCGGGGCCGTGCCAGCATGATCCCGCAGGGCACAATGATCGCCGCCACGCTCGAAACGCCGCTCAATTCCGACCGGCCCGGCCTGGCCCGCGCAATCATCAGCGCCGATGTGCGCGGGTTTGACGGGTCGCGTGTGCTGATCCCGCGCGGCAGCCGGTTGATCGGCGAGTTCAAATCCGACAGCAGCGCGGGCAAGCGCCGCGTTATGGTCTTGTGGGGCCGCCTGATCCGGCCTGACGGCGTGGCGATCCGCATCGCCTCGCCCGCCACGGATGCGATGGGCGGGGCGGGCGTCGCCGGTCGGGTGGATACGCATGCGCTGGAAAGGCTGGGCGGCGCGGTGTTGCAATCGGCGCTGACGCTGGGTGTCAATGTCGCCACGGCGGAGATCAGCCGGGGCGGCACCTCGGTCTATCTGGGCGGCGCGGGGCAAAGTCTGGGGCAGCAACTGGTGCCATCGATCAACCGCCCGGCCACGGTGAAGGTCAACGAGGGGGCGGTGATTGCGGTGCTGGTTGCTCGTGATCTCGATTTTGCCGGTATGCCGGGGGTGCGCTGATGCTGATGGCCTGGCTGGCACCGTTTGCGCCCTTTTTGGCGCAGGGGGATGTGACCGATATTTTCGTCAACCGTCCCGGCGAAATCTGGGTCGAACGCATGGGCGGGGGGATGGAACGCCACGATGCGCCGGAGGTGGACGAGGCCCGGCTGTGGTTGATCGCACGGGGCGTGGCCGGGGTCAGCCATCAGGGCATCAGCCGCGAGCATCCGTTGATGGCCGCCACGCTGCCCGATGGCGCGCGGGTTCAGGTCGTGGCCCCGCCCGCCGCGCGTGCGGGGATGGCGATCGCCATTCGCAAGCATGTGGCGGCGGATCTGACGTTGGGCGATCTGGGCGCGCAAGGGATGTTTGACGGGGCGCAGTTTCGGCAGGGGATGGCGCCGCCCGCCTTGGTGTCCGGGCCGAAGGATGGGCAGGGGATGGGCGATTATCTGGCCGCGATGGTGCGCGCGCGGCGCAACATCCTGATTTCGGGGGGGACGTCGAGCGGCAAGACGACTTTGCTCAACGCCCTGATCGGCGAGATACCGCGTGGGGAAAGGCTGGTGACGATCGAGGATACGCCGGAGCTGAGCGTGCCGCACGCCAACGCGGTCGGCCTGCTGGCGGTGCGCGGGGCGATGGGTGAGGCGCAGGTGGGGGTGGAGGATCTGTTGCAGGCCTCACTGCGCATGCGGCCCAACCGGATCATGCTGGGCGAATTGCGCGGGCGTGAAGCCTACAGCTTTCTGCGTGCGGTCAACACTGGCCATCCCGGTTCGATGACCACCATCCACGCCGACAGCCCGGAAGGCGCGATCGAGCAGCTGGCGCTGATTGTCCTGCAGGCCGGGTTGGGGCTGGGGCGGGGCGATATTGTGGATTATGCCCGCTCGGTGGTCGATCTCGTGGTCCAGATGGAGCGGCGCGATGGGCAGCGGCGGGTCAGCCGGATCATCACCACGCGGGCGGCGGCATGAGCAAGGTCGGGCTTTTCATCGCCGGCGGGCAGAAATGCGGGACCACCAGCCTGCATGCCTATCTGGCGGGCCACCCACAAGTCTGCGCGGGGCCAAAAGAGCTGCATTTCTTTGACGATGAGGGCGTGGATTGGGCGAGGCCCGATTACGGCGCCTATGAGGCGCGATTTGCTGGTCCGGGGCTGCGCGTTGATGCGACGCCGATCTATGCGTTCTGGCCCGGCGCGCTGGAGCGGATCGCGGCGTACAATCCGGCGGCGCGGCTGATCCTGCTGTTTCGCAATCCGGTGGAGCGGGCGTGGTCGCAATGGTGCATGGAATATGCGCGAGGGGATGAGGCGATGCCCTTTGCCCGCGCCATCCGTCAGGAACGCCGTCGAATCGCGATGGGCGAGGCGGGGATGCGCCATCATTCCTATGTCGCGCGGGGCGCCTATGGGATGCAGGCGGCGCGGGCCATGGCGCTGTTTCCTCGCGGCCAATTGCTGTTTTTGGAGAGCGGGGAGCTGGCGCGCGATCCTGAAGGCGTTCTGGCCCGCGTAGCGGATTTTGCGGGGTTGGCGCGGTTTGGGGCGGTGGCGCCTTTGCGGCGTAATGCGCGGACGGACACGGATTATCCCGCGCCGCCCGATGCGGCGGACCGGGCCTATATCATGGACAGATTGGCCCATGATCGCGTGCTGTTTGAACGGTTGACCGGGATTGGCGGCGCGCGCGCGGTTTGATAGGGCGGGTGGAGATGACCGAGGATACGCCCGCCCAAACCCGCGCGCGCCTGTTGCTGGCGGCCGAAACGCTTGTTGTGGGCGAGGGGGTTCATGCTCTGTCGGTGCGGCGGATCGCGGCGGCGGCGGGGGCCAATTCGGCGCTGATCCGCTATCATTTTGGCGGCACGGATGGGCTTTTGCGCGAATTGGCGCTGCGCAATGGCGCGATGATTGCCGATGCGCGGGCCGATTGGCTGGCGCGCGGCGATGGTTTTGAGGCTGCGGTTGATGCATTGGTGCAGCCCCTCTGGGCGCAGGCGGCGATGAGCGGGGATTACCGCGCCATTGTCGTGCTGGACGAGATATTTTCTCGCGCCGCGCCTGCGTTGCATGATGAGATATGGGCGATGTTTGCCGATGGCGTGGCGCAGGTGAAGGCGCGTCTGGCCGCCGCGCTGCCGGGGGTGGACGAGGCAACGCTGGGCTGGCGCATCCGGTTTGTCACGGCGGCCGCGCTGGATGTGCCGCCCCGCGATGCCCGCCGCGAAGGGCGTGAAACCAGGGAGGAAAGGCTGAAGCAATTTCGCCGCTTTGCGCTGCACGCCCTGGCGGATTTATGAACGGGGATTTATGAGCCAGACGACGATTTTTGAAGTGATGTCGGGCCTTTGTCGCGAGTTTGATGCGATCAATCTGGGACAGGGTTTCCCGGATATGGAGGAGCCGCCGGAGATCATCGGTGCGGCGCAGCGGGCCTTGGCAGAGCGCAGCAATCAGTATCCGCCGATGCGCGGCCTGCCCGAATTGCGCGGGGCGGTGGCGGGGCTTTACGGCGTTTCGGCGGCGGAGGTGATCGTGACGTCCGGCGCGACCGAGGCACTGGCCAGTGCGATTTTGGCGCTGGTGCGCCCCGGTGATGAGGTGATCTGCATTCAGCCTTTGTATGATGCCTATCTGCCGCTGGTGGCGCGGGCGGGGGGCGTGGCGCGGCTGGTCAATCTGCGGCCTCCGGCGTGGAGCCTCGATCTGGCGGAACTGGCGGGCGCGATTACGGACAAGACGCGGCTGATTATCCTGAACACGCCCAACAATCCCACTGGCACCGTGCTGGATCGCGCCACGCTGGAGGGGATCGGGGCGCTGGCGCAGCGCCACGGGCTTTATGTGCTGTCGGACGAGGTGTGGGAGGCGACTCTGCTGGATGGCAGCAAGCCGCTTTCGGTGCTGGATATTCCCTCGCTGCGTGACCGGTCGGTCAAGGTCGGATCGGCGGGCAAGATCTTCTCGCTGACCGGGTGGAAGATCGGCTGGGCGGTGGCCGCGCCCGAACTGGCCGAGCGCGTGGCGGCCAGCCATCAGTTCATCACCTTTACCACCCCCACCCCGCTGCAATGGGCCGTGGCCGAAGGGCTGGCTCTGGGCGAAGCGTGGTTTGCCGCGCATCGCGCCCGCTATGTCGAGAGCAAGGCGCGGCTGGTGGTAGGGCTGACGCAGGCCGGATTTTGCGTGCTGCCTGGCGCGGGGACGTGGTTTGTGACCGTTGATCTGGAGGCTTCGGGCCTGCCTGCGCAGGATGAGGCTTTGGCGCAAAGGCTGGTGCGTGAGGCAGGCGTGGGGTCGATCCCGGTGTCGGCCTTCTATGCGGATCGGCCTGAGCGGGGCTATCTGCGGCTGTGCCATGCCAAGCGGGGGGAGACGCTGGATCAGGCGGTGGAGAGGTTGGCTCGGTTTAGGGCGGGGTTTGTTTAGGAAGGGTTGCCTCCGGCGGGCAAAGGGCGGGGGCCCTTTGCAATCCCTTTAATTTGGCGCTTGGTTTGCGGGCATGGCGTCCATTCCGCGAAGTGGTTTTAATAGCCTGCGGCGCGGCAATTTCGCGCAAGGTTGTACGCTCGGCGCAACGAAGACAGTCATGGGATTGCAAAGGGTCGAGACCCTTTGCCCGCCGGAGGCATAACCCAGCCACAAAAAAAGACCGGCAAGGATCTCTCCCCACCGGCCCTTTTAACAATAACCCTAAGAATATCAGCGATTAGCCAACCATTCTTCAAGCCATTTGATCGTATAATCGCCGGTCTTGAAATCATCCACCTCCAGCAGAGCCTGATGGAGCGGGATGTTCGTTTTCGGCCCCGTGATCGCCATTTCCTCCAGCGCGCGCTTGAGGCGAAGGATCGCGCCCTCGCGAGTGCGGCCATAGACGATCAGCTTGGCGATCATCGAATCATAGTAGGGCGGGATGCGATAACCGGCATAGAGCCCGCTATCGACGCGCACATGCAGGCCGCCCGCCGCGTGGAAATTCTCCACCAGCCCCGGCGAGGGAGCAAAGGTGAAGGGATCTTCGGCGTTGATCCGGCATTCGATGGCATGGCCACGGAATTCCAGTTCGTCCTGACGCACCGAGAGCGGCAGGCCATCGGCAATGCGGATCTGCTCGCGCACGAGGTCGACGCCGGTGATCGCTTCGGTGACGGGATGCTCCACCTGCAGGCGGGTGTTCATCTCGATGAAGTAGAATTCACCGTTTTCCCACAGGAATTCGATCGTGCCAGCCCCGCGATAGCCCATGTCGGCCATCGCCTTCGAGACGATGCCACCCATGCGCGCGCGTTCCTCGGGCGTAATGACCGGCGAGGGGGCTTCTTCCAGCACCTTCTGGTGGCGGCGCTGGAGCGAGCAGTCACGTTCGCCCAGATGGATGGCATTGCCATTGCCGTCGCCAAACACCTGAAATTCGATGTGGCGCGGGTTGCCCAGATACTTTTCGATATAGACCGTGGCATCGCCAAAGGCGGCCTTGGCCTCGCTGCCTGCCTGCTGCATCAGCGTTTCGAGTTCGTCCGGCCCGGTGCAGACCTTCATGCCGCGACCGCCGCCGCCGCTGGCCGCCTTGATAATGACCGGATAGCCGACCTCGGCCGCGATGCGCTTGGCGTCCTCGATTTCCGAGACCGCGCCGTCCGAGCCCGGCACCAGCGGCAGACCCAGCGCACCGGCGGTACGCTTGGCCTCGACCTTGTCGCCCATGGTGCGGATATGCTCGGGCTTGGGCCCGATCCAGATCAGACCATGCGCCTCGACGATTTCGGCAAAGCGGGCGTTTTCAGACAGGAAGCCATAGCCCGGGTGGATCGCATCAGCGCCGGTGATTTCCGCCGCGCTGATGATCGCCGCCACGTTCAGATAGCTGTCCTTGGCCGCGGGCGGGCCGATGCAGACCGCATGGTCGGCCAGCCGCACATGCATCGCATCGGCATCCGCCGTCGAATGCACAGCCACCGTTTCGATGCCCATTTCCCGCGCCGCGCGATGAATGCGCAGCGCGATTTCGCCGCGATTGGCGATCAGGATGCGTTTGATGGCCATAATTCTATCAGCCGATCACAACCAGCGGCTGGTCGAATTCGACCGGCTGCCCGTTTTCGATGCTGATCGCCTTGATCGTGCCGGCTACCGGCGCGGTGATCGGATTCATCACCTTCATGGCTTCGACGATGAGCAGGGTTTCACCCGCCTTGACCGTCTTGCCGATGGCGATGAAATCGGCAGCGCCCGGTTCGGGCGCCAGATAGGCGGTGCCGACCATCGGCGATTTGACCTGCGTGCCTTCAACAACGGCGGGCGCGGCAGCAGCCGGAGCCGCAGCAGCGACCGGCGCAGGCGCAGCGACAGGCGCCGCGGCGGGCGCCATCGGCAGCGCAGGCGCATAGGCCGGAGCAGGAGCGGCAACCGCGACATTGCGCGCAACGCGGATTTTGCGGCCGCCATCGGCCACTTCGATTTCGGTCAGGCCCGTATCGCCCAGCAGCACCGCCAGCTCGCGCACCAGCGCAGCGTCGATGTTCATACCGGATTGGATGTCGCGGCCCGTTTCAGTTTTGTCGCCCATGAAATCCCCTTGGCGATGGTTTATCAGGCTTGGCCCCTATCCCCACGGCCGTAATCAGGCAAGGGGAAAGCGGGTGTCCGGCAGAGGCGAACCACCCGTGGGGCCAGATTTGCAGCGATTTTACAGGATCACGGCCGCATCAAGGGCGATGAGATAGGATTTCGCGCCAAAACCGGCAATGGTCCCTTTGGCGGCCATGCCGATATAGCTTTTGTGGCGAAATTCCTCGCGCGTGTGCGGGTTGGAGAGGTGAACCTCGATCACGGGCAGTTGGATCGCCTTGATCGCGTCATGCAGCGCGACCGACGTATGCGTATACGCACCGGCATTGAGCAGCACCGCCTTGGCCCCGGTGGCGCGGGCCTCGTGCAGCCAGTCGACCAGATCGCCTTCATGGTTCGACTGGCGGCAATCCACGGCAACGCCCAGTTCCGCCGCCCGCTTGGCCAGGGCCGCGTCAATATCGGCCAGCGTGTCATGGCCGTAAATCTGCGGCTCGCGCGTGCCCAACAGGTTGAGATTGGGGCCGTTGAGGACGAAAATGGTTGTTGCCATGAAAATGCCTGCCTGAAACTGTTTGCGTTGCAGGCGTCATACTATGTCGCGGCAAGGGGGCAAGGTTCAGCGGTCGGTTCCGGCCACGTTTTCAGTCAGCGGTCCGTTCCGGCCACTTTGCCCCATTGGCGCGCGGCGGTATAGCCCAGATAGCCGGTGCCGAACAAAGCATAGAGCCCATCGGGCAAGCTGTTGAGCCATAATTTGACGCCGTTGGTGATGGCGGCCGCCACCGGCGCGCTGATGGCGGATAGCAGGCCCATCGGCAGGCTGAGCAGGATCATGCCATACATAAGGTAGAGAAAGCTGGGTCGCGCCCGGCTGATATAGCGGTCGGGGGAGGCGGCTTCGATGGCGACGGGGCCATTTGTGGGGGGATCGGCTGATTCGGGCATGAGGGTTCTCCGGTTAGGGAGAATGGAATAACCAAATCGGTTTGCGTAGGAAATCGGGCAACAAAAAAGGCGACCGCCCGGTGGGCAATCGCCTTTTTGAAACCAATTGGTCGGGACGAGAGGATTCGAACCTCCGACCCCCACACCCCCAGTGTGATGCGCTACCAGGCTGCGCTACGTCCCGACCTTGGTTGTTTCCGGTGGGGCGTTGCCCTGCCGGAGGCGCGCCTATAGGAGGGCTTTTCGGGCATGGCAATCATCTTTTTGCATTTTTCTGGCAAATTTTTTGCCCGCAGTATCAAGGTGTGGGGCAAAACCCCGGCGTTTCCTGCATTCCGCGCGCCCATCCCCCGTCACATTGATATGATCCGGATAAGCTGCTAGGCGCTCGGTCACTTCGGGGGAGGCGCGAGAAGGCGGGATTGATCCCACCCATCGGCCAGATCCGGTTCCTGTTATTCCTGCGCAAGGGTGTTTTCCCGTGTCGATCCAAACGCTTTCGCTTCTTTCCGCCGCCGCCGCCGGTGGCCAGCCCCCCGCATGGCTGCAGTTTCTGCCGCTGGTGCTGATGGGTATTGTCATGTGGTTCCTGTTCCTGCGCCCGCAAATGGCCCAGCAAAAGGCTCAGAAGGCCAAGCTGGAAGGCATCAAGAAGAATGACATGGTCATCACCGCCGGTGGCCTGCTGGCCAAGGTGGTCAAGGCCGATGACGATTACCTTGAACTGGAAATTGCCCCCAACACCCGCGTGCGCGCGGTGCGGGCGACGATTTCGGACGTGATCGTGCCCGGCACGGGCAAGCCTGCCAACGACTGATAGCATAGACGCCCCGAACTTGAAGGAGCATCGGGGCGTTCTTATGTGCGCGCTTCTGGCCCCGCACCCAATATCTTGGGGGGGGCCGCTTTTCATTTCTAGAGCCGGATGAACCCATGCTCGATTTTCCCCGCTGGAAACAGCTTTGGTACTGGGCGCTCACGCTGCTTTGCGTGGCCGCCGCCGTGCCTTCGATAGTGTCATGGGCCGGGGGCAACTGGCCCTCCTCGCTGCCCAATCCCAAGATCAACCTTGGCCTCGACCTTGCCGGCGGCAGCCACCTGTTGCTCGAAGCCAATGCCGATCAGGTGGTTTCGCAGCGCCTTGAAGGCAAGGAAGAAGAAGTGCGCGCCGCCCTGAAGAAGGCCGGCAACGTGCATTACGGCGACATTTCCACCAAGGGCGGCGTGCTCTCCTTCATGGTGGCCAGCGCCGCCGAAGTGGACGCTGCGCGCGAAGTGCTGGTGCCGCTGACCAATGGCGCGGGGCTTTCGGGCAAGCGCGATTGGGACATTCAGGTCGTCGACACCACCCGCTTTGTCCTGACGCCGACCAAGGAAGGCATTGCCGACGCCATCGACAAGGCAATGGAAACCGCCACCGAAGTCGTGCGCAAGCGTATCGACGCCATGGGCACGCGCGAGCCGACCATCATCCGTCAGGGCGCCGACCGCATCGTGGTGCAGGTGCCCGGCCTGTCCGATCCGGCCGCGCTCAAGGCCCTGCTGGGCCAGACCGCGAAGCTGGAATTCAAGCTGGTCGATCAGAACGGCATGGCGGGCGGCGTTGCGGCCCCGGGCGATGAAATCGTGCCCTTTGCCAATGGGCAGGGCGCGATTGCGGTCAAGCGTCTGGGCGGCATCAAGGGCGACCGCCTGACCAATGCCACGCAGAGCTTTAGTCAGCACAACGAGGCTGTCGTTTCGATCACCTTTGACAATCAGGGCGGCGAACAATTCGCCCGCCTGACCAGCCAGAATGTCGGCAAGCCTTTCGCCATCATTCTGGACGGCAAGGTGCTGTCGGCCCCCAACATCAACGAACCGATCATGGGCGGATCGGCCCAGATTTCGGGCAGCTTTACCGTGGAAAGCGCGAACCAGCTGGCGATTGCGCTGCGTTCGGGCGCGCTGCCGGTGGACCTGAAGGTGGTTGAGGAACGCACGGTCGGCCCCGACCTTGGCGCCGATTCGATCCACAAGGGCATGATCGCCATGGTGGTCGGCACCGCGCTGGTGGTGATCTTCATGGCCGTCACCTACGGCCGCTTCGGCATCTATGCGAATCTGGCGGTGATCATCAACGTGCTGATGATCCTAGGCATCATGGCGGTGTTCAACACCACGCTGACGCTGCCCGGTATTGCCGGTTTCGTGCTGACCATTGGTGCTGCGGTTGACGCCAACGTGCTGATCAACGAGCGCATTCGCGAAGAGCGGCGGCGCGGGCGTAAGGTCGTGCAGTCGGTCGAGCTGGGCTACAAGGAAGCGAGCCGCACCATTTTCGACGCCAACATCACCCATATCATTGCGGCGGTGCTGATGTTCGAATTCGGCTCCGGCCCGATCAAGGGCTTTGCCGTGGTGCTGATGATCGGTATCGCGACCTCGGTGTTCACCGCCGTTTTCCTCACCCGCATGTGGGTGGCGGGCTGGCTGCGCCGCAAGCGCCCGTCCGACCTGCTGATCTGATAGGGGTGAATTTCCATGCGTTTGCTTAAACTCGTCCCTGACAACACCAATCTCCACTTCCTGAAGTGGCAGTGGCCCACCACGATCATCTCGGTCCTGCTGATGGTGGGCAGCTGGGCGCTGATGTTCACCCACGGGCTGAACATGGGCGTGGACTTTGTGGGCGGCCAGATGATCCGCGTGACCTTCACCCAAAGCGCGACGGCGCCCGTGGCGCAATTGCGCGGCGAGGTCGAAACGCTGGGCTATGGCGAACCGATCATCCAGACCTTTGGCAAGCCCAACGAGATCTCGATCCGCCTGCGTCTGCCCGAAGGATCGGACAAGGATGCGGCTCTGGCCGATGCCATGGCCAAAAAGATCACGGCCAACATCAAGCAGAACCATGCCGACGCGCGCGTCGATGGCGTCGATTCGGTGTCGGGCAAGGTCTCGAAAGAACTGGGCTGGACCGCGTTCAAGGCGCTGGGCTTTGCCAGCCTCGCGATCTCGATCTTCATCTGGTATCGCTTTGAATGGCAATTCGGCGTCGGCGCTCTGGTCAGCCTTGTGCATGACGTCTCGCTGGTGCTGGGTCTGTTTGCGGTCACGCAGATGGAGTTTGACCTGACCATCGTGGCGGCGATCCTGACGGTGATCGGTTATTCGCTCAACGATACGATCGTGGTCTATGACCGCATCCGCGAGAACCTGAAGAAATATCGCAAGATGCCGCTGGAGGAATTGCTCGATCTGTCGGTCAACGAAACGCTGGCGCGCACCGTGGTGACCTCTGGCACGATGCTGATCACGCTGATCGCGCTGCTGCTGCTTGGCCCCAAGGTGATCTTCGGCTTCTCGGCGGCGCTGATCCTCGGGATCTTTGTCTGCACCTATTCCTCGATCTATGCCGCGGCGCCGATGCTGATCTGGCTCAAGGTCAACCCGACCAGCTTTGTGCCGGCCGAGGGGGGCAAGGACGAGACGCCTTAAAAGGGTTTGCCTCCGTCGGGCCAAGGGACTTGTCCCTTGGCAATCCCGTTAATCGGTTTTGGGCGGCTTCGTTGCTTTATGCGGCGAAGCCGCTTTTATTTTATGGCCTGCGGCGCGGTGAGCTTAGGGCTTTTGCTCCACCCCGTCATGGGATTGCAAAGGGCCCCCGCCCTTTGCCCGCCGGAGGCTATCTTGCTTCCTGCCAAATTTCTCTCAACTTCTCCGCATTACCCTCCCAGCTAAACCCGGCCACCTGCGCGGCCACATCGGCCTGATCCAATGGTGCGGCCAGCAATTCGGCAACCGCCGCCGCAATGGCCTTGGGGCTGCGCTCGGTAATCCGGCCAGCCATGGGCGCGGTAACGACCTCGCGCGCGCCGCCGATGTCGGGGATGACCAAAGGCGCGCCACAGGCCAGCGCCTCGATCCAGACATTGGCCAACCCCTCGCGCTCGGAAGGCAGGATGACCGCATCGGCTGCGCTCATGAGGAGGGGCAGGGCGTCATGGTTGACCTGGCCGAGGAAATGGACGCGGGGGCCAAAGGGCGCGGCCTGCTGGCGCAGCGCTGCCTCATCCGCCCCTGTCCCGGCCAGCGCCAGATGGGCATCGGGCAGATCGGCCAGCACGGCAATCGCCAGCGCCTGCCCCTTGATCGCGATGAGAGCGCCGGGGCACACCAGCAACGGCGCGCCATTGGGGATTTGCAGCCCAAGCCGTTCGGGCAAAGCGGTGCGGGCCTCCCGGCGCGGCACGGGTTTGAAACGCTCGCGATCCAGCCCTGTGTAATGCACACGCAGCTTGACCTGATCCATGCCCAGCGTCACCATGTCGCGGCCCAGCGCGGCCGACACCGTCAACAGCGCCGCCGCCTGATCCGCCGCCGCCAGCATTTGCTGCAGCGCCGCCGGTCGCCCGCCCCAGTAATGGATGTCTGACCCGCGCGCCTTGATTGTCAGCGGCACGCCCAATTCCCGCGCGATGATCGCAGCGGCCGGGCCATCGGGAAAGAAGAATTGCGCATCGACCACATCGAACGGCTTTTCCGCATGAAGGCGCCGCACCAGTGGCAGCACCGCGCGGGCAATGCGCACCGGATTGCCATCGCCGCCAATCATCGGGATCAGCGTGAAGCGGGGATGCAGCACCGTCAGCCCGCCCAATTGCGATTGCGCGGGGCATTGCGCCCAATCCCGATAGGGCCGACGCAGCGAGAGGGGAAAGGGCGGCAGGCCGACAGGGTTGATCATCGTCAGATCAACCCCGCCGAGCCGGTGAAGAGCCGCCATCTGATTGGCGACAAATTTGCCGAACCCCCCGCGCACGGGCGAGGGGAACAGCGTGGAAATGGAAAGGACGCGCATCATGCGCCGGTGATTACAGCTTCCTCACTAACATTTCGGCAACGGCCAGCCATGGCGGGCTGTCGATCACCAATTGACGGTGGCCAATGCCGGGAGGCAGCAGCGCGATGCGATGCTCATCGCGGTCGATCAGGCGGCCGAAAACGAATCGCCCGCCCGGACGTGGCGCAAGCACATCCCGGTTAACCAGTTTGGAGAAACTCTCCGGCTGCATCTGGCGCAGCCAGATCTGGTCGCCGCTGCGGTAATCGCCCGCGCCGGTTTCCACCGCCATGGCCATTTGCGTGCCTTCGCCCACCAGCTCGGAGGGCAGGATGGCATCACGCGGCGTGGTTAACGCCTCAGCCCCCACATCCGTCAGGCGAGCGACCATTTTGGCTTGTTCGGCAGTATCGCCGCGCACCAAAAGCTCCGGGTCAACCTCCAGCGCAAGCGCAATCCGGTTCATCCAGATGAGCGAGAGATTGCGCGTGCCGGTCTCCAGCCTGCCAATCGTCTGCGCCGTGGTGGGCGGCGAGCAACGCGCGGCCACATCGGCCAGCGTCATGCCTTTTTGTCTGCGAATATCACGTATGCGGTTAATCATGACCAGCCGACCCCTCGAACCAATCCGGTTTTTTCACTTTCCTACAATTTGCCCGACTTGGCAAACTCTTTGCACGGAATGCCAAAAGAAACCTAAGGGGATACTACTATGAATCGCCAGCTTGTCGAACGGGAATTAACCTCCGAGGGGCCGCGACGCGGAAAAATCCGCCGGTCGAGGCGCAGTGTGACGGTTAATTTGTGCGAATCGCCGCTCACCTGGCTCCACGCGCGCGGTCATTTGACCGACCGCGAATATGACGCGGGCGAGCGCTTGCGCGCCGATTGGGAAATGGCGCAGTTGGCGCCCAATATTTCCATGCGCTGGGAGCCTGTGGTCATCCGGGGCAGCCGCCACGACCGCGACCTGAACCCCACCGAGCGCCAGATTGCCGCCAAGGCCCGCTTTGATGGCGCACTGGAACTGGCGGGAAAAGGGCTGTCCGACATTCTCTGGCGCGTGGTTTGTGCAGGGGACAGTCTGCCTGTGGCCGAAAAATCGCTGGAGTGGCCGGCGCGGTCGGGCAAGCTGGTGTTGAAGCTGGCGCTTGATCGGGTGGCGGGGTTTTATCGTATCGGGTGAGGGGGTTCTATGCCTCCGGCGGGCAAAGGGACTCAATCCCTTTGCAATCCCATTAATTTGGCGCCTAGTTTGCAAGCGCGGGACGTTCCGCGAAGCGGCTTAATAGCCTGCGGCGCGGCTACTTAGCGCAAGGTTGATCTGATAGCACGACAAACACAGGAACGGGATTGCAAAGGGCCCCCGCCCTTTGCCCGCCGGAGGCATCATCCCTAAACTTAACCCTCCACCATCTCCGCCAATTCCAGCCACCGCTCCTCGGAAGCATCCTTTTCGGCGCGGGCCTTATCCAGCGCCGCCGTCAATTGCGCAAAGCGGCCCGGGTTTTGCGTATAGAGATCCCCATCCACCAGTGCCGCCTCCAGCTTGGCAATCTCGCCATCCAGCGCCTCGATCCGGGCGGGGAGGAGGTCGTAATCGCGCTGGTCTTTATAGCTCAACTTGACCTTATTGCGCGCGGGCATGACCACAGGTGCGACCTCGGCCTTGTCGGCCACGACGGCTTTCTTGGTGGCCGGAGCATTGCGCTGCTGGCGCTGCTTTTCCCAATCGGCATAGCCGCCCGCAACGACATCGACGCGCCCAGATCCGTCCAGACCAAGCGTGACCGTGCAGGTGCGATCCAGAAAGTCGCGATCGTGCGATACGATCAGCACGGTACCATCATAATCCGCGATCACTTCCTGAAGCAGGTCAAGCGTTTCGAGATCGAGATCGTTGGTCGGTTCGTCGAGCACCAACAGATTGGAAGTGCGCGCAAATTCGCGCGCCAGCAAGAGCCGCGACCGCTCGCCGCCTGACAGCGTGCCCACCCGCGCCTCGATCAGGCCCGGATCGAACAGGAAGTCCTTGAGATAGCCCTGAACATGCTTCTTCTCACCGCGCACATCCACCCAGTCACCGCCTTCGGCCAACACATCGCGGATGCGCTTTTCCGGGCTTAACAGGCTGCGCTGCTGGTCAATCATCACGCCTGACAGAGTCTGCGCCAGCTTGACGGTCCCGGTGTCCGGCTCCAGTTCGCCGGTCAGCATTTTGAGCAAAGTGGTCTTGCCCGCGCCATTGCCGCCGACCAGACCGATGCGGTCGCCACGCTGAATACGAAGGTTAAAATCGCGGATAATGGTGCGGTCGCCAAATTTCTTGGAAACCCCCTCGGCCACGATCACCGATTTGGTTTTAACATCATCGCTGGCCAGCTTCATCTTCGCCGCGCCTTGGGGCGACAGCATCGAAGCCCGCTGGGCACGCATCTGATAAAGTTTTTCCAGACGCCCCTGATTGCGCTTGCGCCGCGCCGTGACCCCGCGTGACAGCCAGTGCGTTTCCAGTTTCAGCTTGGCGTCCAGCTTTTCGGCCGCGCGCGCCTCGTTGGCGTACACTTCCTCTTCCCACGCCTCATAGCCGCCAAAGCCCACCTCGCGCCGCCGCAGCGAGCCGCGATCCAGCCACAGTGTCGCGCGCGTCAGGCGCGTCAGAAAAGTACGGTCGTGGCTGATGACAACAAAGGCGCCGGTATAACGCTGCAGCCAGCTTTCCAGCCAGTCGATCGCGGCCAGATCCATATGGTTGGTCGGCTCGTCCAGCAGCAGCAGATCCGGCTCGCTGGCCAATGCGCGGCACACCGCCGCCCGCCGCCGCTCGCCGCCCGAGGCGCTGGCGGCCTCGCGGTTCAGGTCGATGCCCAACTGGCTGGCAATGGCTTCGACCTCGTGCTGGGGCGGGGCGTCCGGCCCCTTCATGCAATAATCCAGCAGCCGCGGGCAGCCGCCGAAATCCGGGTCCTGTTCCAGCACGACCACCTTGGTCCCGGGCTGGATCGAACGCTTGCCCTTGTCCGCGTCCAGCGTGCCCGCAATCAGGCGCAGCAGCGTGGTTTTGCCCGCGCCATTGCGCCCGATCAGCGCAAGCCGATCACGCGGCGCAATGAAAATGTCGAGGTCGCGAAAAAGCCAGCCCGATCCCTGGATCAGGCTCAGTCCTTCCCAGCTGAGAATAGGTGCAACTGCCATGGCCGCGCGTTAGGGGCCAACGGCGCCCATGGCAAGCGGCCTCAATCACCGCCGCCGATGGCAATCGGGCGCGCAGAGCGCAGAAAATAAGCTTTTCGTATTTCGGCCTCTTGCCATCCGCCTCCGGCTGAACAATCGCTATGTTGTTTATTCACATCATGTTCAATCGCAAACGGATAACCCAGCAGCCATGTTCACTCGGCTCACCTCTACGCTGATGATGGCCCCTCTGGCGCTTTGGGCGGTGGTTTCGGCGCTTGCCTTGCCGCCCGTGCCCGCGGCCCATGCCGGGCCGGGCGAGGCGCAGGGCGAGGCCCGGCGCGAAATGCGCGCGGGCAATGTGCGATCCCTGCGCGAAATTGAAACGCATGTGCTGCCTATGATGGCGGGCGCCCAATATCTGGGGCCTGAATATGACCCGCTGGCCATGGCCTATCGTCTGAAATTCGTGAAGGACGGTCGCGTGGTTTTTGTCGATGTCGATGCGCGTTCCGGGGAAATTCTGCGCCAGCGGCGCTGATCCTTGCCCCGACTGCTTGACGCAGGCGCGCCCCACGCCCATCTCCCCTGTTAATCCGACCAATAATAAGGAAGTGCCAGATGCGGATCCTGATCGTCGAGGATGAACCCACGCTGGGCCGCCAGCTCAAAACAACGCTGGAGCAGACCGGCTATGCGGTCGATCTGTCCACCGATGGCGAGGACGGCCATTTTCTGGGCAGCACCGAAGATTACGATGCGGTGATCCTTGACCTTGGCCTGCCCGAAATCGATGGGCTGACGGTGCTGTCCATGTGGCGCAAGGAGGGGCGCAAGTTCCCCGTGCTGGTGCTGACGGCGCGCGATTCGTGGTCGGATAAGGTGGCGGGTCTGGACGGCGGCGCCGACGATTATCTGGCCAAGCCGTTTCAGACCGAGGAACTGATCGCCCGCCTGCGCGCGCTGATCCGCCGTGCTTCGGGCAATTCCTCGTCCGAACTGATCGCGGGCGATGTGCGCCTCGATACGCGCTCGGGCCGCGTCACGCTGGCCGGTGAGCCGGTGAAGCTGACGGCGCAGGAATACAAGTTGCTCTCCTATCTGCTCCATCACAAGGGCAAGGTGGTGAGCCGGACCGAATTGATCGAGCATATTTACGATCAGGATTTTGACCGCGATTCAAACACTATCGAGGTGTTTGTCACGCGCATTCGCAAGAAGCTGGGCGCCGATGTGATCACCACGATCCGCGGGCTGGGCTACAGCCTTGATGAGCCGGCGCGCGGATAAACACCCATGGCCAGCGCCCAAGCGCCGGAAGCAACCAAGAGCGATACGGGCAAGGTTGAGCAGGTAAAATATACCGGCAGCCTTGCGCGTCGCATGATGCTGATCGCGGTGGGCTGGATTTTGGTGCTGCTGCTGGGCGGCGGGCTGGCGCTGGACCGGGCGATGACCGCGATGGTCACGCGCAATTTCGATGAACAGCTTGGCTATATGCTGACCGGCATGATCGGCAGCGCCGAAATCGGCCCCGATGGCGAAGTGTTCTTCAACCGCCCCCTTGGCGATCAGCGCTTTCTGGAGCCCAACAGCGGCCTCTATTGGCAGATCAGCGGCAAGGGGCATGAGGATTTCCCCAGCCGCTCGCTCTGGGATCGCACGCTGAAGATTACGGCGGACCATCAGGACACGCAGGCCCACATCTTCGATTCGAACCAGTTTTCCGGCGAGCCCCTGCGCATCATGGAGCGCTCGATCATCCTGCCGGGCAGCAATACGACATGGTGGTTCGTGGTGGCCGAAAGCCGCCATGAACTGGACGCCCAGATCCGGCGCATCCGCACGATCCTGATCGACAGCTTCCTCGTGCTGGGCCTCGGCCTTGTGCTGATGGCGGCGATCCAGAGCTGGTATGGCCTCTCGCCGCTGCGCCGCGTCCGTTTGGCCATCGCGCATATGCGCAGCACCGGGGCCAACCGGGTGAACGACCCTCTGCCGGTTGAGGTGCAGCCCTTGGTGCAGGAATTGAACGATCTGCTGTCGCACAACGAGCGTCAGGCCGAGGAAGCGCGCACCCATGCGGGCAATCTGGCCCATGCGCTCAAGACGCCGCTGACGGTGCTGCTCAACGCGGCGCAGGCCAAGGAGCCGGATCTGGCCGAATCGGTGGCGCGCGAAACGGCGGTTATGCGCAGGCAGGTCGAGCACCATCTGGCCCGCGCACGGGCCGTCGGGCGGCGCGGGGCAGGGCAGGCGCGCACGCCCGTGTGGGATGCGGCCAAATCGGTGATGCGCGCGGTCGAGCGACTCTATGGCGATGCGCGCTTTGATCTCGACGGATCGCATGACGCCCAAGTGGCCATCGAGCGGCAGGATCTGGATGATCTGCTGGGCAATCTGATCGAAAATGCGGCAAAATATGGCGGGGGCAGCGTGTTCGTCACCGTCGATGCAGGCGACAAGAATGAGTTTGTCGAAATCTGGGTCGAGGATGACGGCATGGGCATCCCGGAGGCCGAGCGTACCCGAATTTTCGACCGCGGCGCGCGGCTGGATACGGGCAAGCCGGGTACCGGGCTGGGGCTGGCGATTGTGCGCGATGTGGCGGAAATTTATGGCGGGAACGTCGAATTGGATGAGAGCGAGGATCTGGGCGGGTTGCTGGTGAAACTCCGTCTGCCAAGGGCGCGGGTTTTGGACGTTAAAGGGTAAAAGTGCCTCCGGCGGGCAAAGGGCGGGGGCCCTTTGCAATCCCGATACTTGTGAGTGCTATAAGATCAGCCTTGCGCAACCTTGCCGCGCCGCGGATCGGTGGTGGCAACAAGGCTGCCCTGATGTGACGTTTCAACCATAAAGCGCCGCTAGCATGAGACAATGGTCGATTCCAGCCTTGCCTTTGCGCGGGATGCGGCGCAATGCGGGCCCGATGACTGCCCAACCCGTTTCCTTGACTGAACTTGGGGCGCCCGCGAAGGCGCCTCTGCCCTCGATCGACCCTTTGCTGGCGCTGACGGCCAAGGGGATGGACGAGGTGAACGCCGTGATTTTGAGCCGGATGCAGAGCGACATCCCGCTCATCCCGCAGCTTGCCGGGCATCTGATTTCAAGCGGGGGCAAACGCCTGCGCCCGATGCTGACGGTCGCGGCGGCGGAACTGGTGGGTTATACCGGCGGGGCGCAATATGCGCTGGCTGCGGCGGTGGAATTTATCCACACCGCCACGCTGCTGCATGATGATGTGGTCGATGGCTCGGACCTGCGCCGGGGCAAGGCGGCCGCCAATATCATTTTCGGCAATCCGGCCACGGTGCTGGTCGGCGACTATCTGTTCAGCCGCTCGTTTGAACTGATGGTTGAGGCCGGATCGCTGCGTGTGCTGGATATTCTCAGCCGCGCGTCCTCGATCATTGCCGAGGGCGAGGTCGATCAGTTGACCGCCCAGCGCAAGATCGAGACGAGCGAAGAGCACTACCTCTCTATCATCGCCGCCAAGACCGCCGCGCTGTTTGCCGCCGCCTGCCGGATTTCGGCGGTTGTGGCCGGGCGCAGCGAGGCCGAAGAGCAGGCGCTTGACGATTATGGCCGCTACCTTGGCGTGGCGTTCCAGTTGGTGGACGATGCCATCGATTACGACTCCGAAGCCGCCGAAATGGGCAAGGGCAAGGGTGACGATTTCCGCGACGGAAAGATGACGCTGCCCGTGATCCTCGCCTATGCCGCCGGCAATGAGGAAGAGCAGCAGTTCTGGCGCGATGCCATCGCCGGTTTCCGCGCCGAGGACGAGGACCTGGCCGAAGCGATCGCCATCATCGCCCGCCATGGCACGGTCGAGGCCACCCGCCAACGCGCTGCCGATTATGCGCAGAAGGCGATTGATGCTTTGGCCATCTTCCCGGCGGGCGAGATGCGCTCGGCATTGGAGGAAGCGGCGCTGTTTTCGGTGGCGCGGCGGTATTGATTTAGGGGAGGTTTTTGCCTCCGGCGGGCAAAGGGTCTCGACCCTTTGCAATCCCATTACTTTGTGGCGCTATGGATCGGCGTTGTGCAACTTTGCCGCGCCGCAGGCTATTAAGCCGCTTTGCGGAACAGCACCACAATGCGACCTTGGCGCAACCCCATAACGGGATTGCAAAGGGTCGAGACCCTTTGCCCGCCGGAGGCATCTAAATCCCCCCTTCGAAGCCCCACTTCCTTTTTCCCCTAAAATCCATATGACGCAAACCTGTGTCAGACCTCCCCATCCATACCGTCCTGCCTGAACTGCTGAAGGCTCTGCGTGATCGCCCCAATGCCGTGCTGATCGCCCCGCCCGGTGCGGGCAAGACGACGAGCGTGGCGCCCGCTTTGACCCGTGAGCCTTGGTGCGAAGGCAAGGTCATCCTGCTCTCGCCCCGGCGCGTGGCGGCCCGCGCGGCAGCCGAGCGTATGGCCGAGATGATGGGCGAGAGCGCAGGGCAGACGGTGGGCTATCTGACCCGCTTGGACAGCAAGCAGTCGGCCAAGACCCGCGTTCTGGTGGTGACCGAGGCGATTTTCGTCGCCACGATTCTGGCCGACCCGGAACTCACAGGTATTTCGGCCGTGCTGTTTGACGAGGCGCATGAGCGCAATCTTGACAGTGACTTAGGTCTCGCTCTTGCAGTCGAGTGTCAACAAGTGCTACGCGAGGATTTGCGTATCATTCCGATGTCGGCGACGATTGACGGCGAGCGTTTCGCCGCCTTGCTCGGGCCCGATACGCCGGTGATCGAGAGCGAGGGGCGCGCCTGGCCGCTCACAATCCGCTGGCTGGGCGCAAGGGCCGAAATGCGCATCGAGGATCAGATGGTCAGTGCCATCCTGACCGCCTGGCGCGAGGAGGAAGGCGATATTCTGGCCTTCCTGCCCGGCGTTGGCGAAATCTCCCGCGTGGCGGAAAAGCTGGAGGAGCGGCTGAAAGGCGTACCGATCCTGCCCCTGCACGGCCAATGCGAGCCGCAGGCCCAGCGCGCCGCGATCCGCCGCGATTCAGAAGGCCGCCGCCGCATCGTGCTGGCCACCAGCATTGCCGAAACGTCGTTGACGCTGGATGGCGTGTCGGTGGTGGTCGATTGCGGCCTGTCGCGTCGCCCGGAATATGATAAGGCGGCGGGCGTCACGCGCCTGATTACCACGCGATCCTCGCAGGCTGCAGCCGCTCAGCGCGCCGGCCGCGCCGCGCGCCAGGGCCCCGGCGTCGCCTATCGTTTATGGGAAGAGGCCGCCCATGCCGGTCGACCCGCCTTTGATCCGCCCGAAATGCTGACCAGCGATCTGGCGCCGTTCACGCTGGCGCTGGCGCAATGGGGTGCGCTGGATCCGGGCGCGATGGCGTGGATTGATCCGCCTCCGGCCGCAGCGATGGCGGCGGCGCGCGGCAAATTGGCCAGCCTTGGTGCGCTGGATGGCGATCGCATTACCGATCACGGCCGCGCCATGGCCAGCCTGCCAATGGGGCCGGAACAGGCGCATATGCTGCTCTACGGCGCGGCGCGCGGGGCGGGGGAAACAGCGGCGATGCTGGCCTTCCTACTGCAGGAACGCGCTCTGGGCGGGCGGGGCGAGGACCTGCTGGCGCGGCTCGACCGCTGGCGCACGGATCGGTCGGCCAAGGCCGAGGCGGCGCGGCAGATGGCAAAGCAATGGGCGCGGCGGGCCAAAAAGCTGGTCAAGCGCATCCCCGGCGAGACCCCGCCCGCGGGCGTGCTGCTGGCCGAGGGTTTTCCGGACAATCTGGCCAAACGGCGCGATGCCAGCGGCGAGGAATGGCTGGCGGCGGGGGGCAGGGGGCTGGTACTCGATGGCCTGTCCTCGCTGGCCCGCGCCGAATATCTGGCCGTGGGCGAGGCGCAGGGCAGCGCGAAGGGCGCGCGGATCACCGGGGCGATTGCGTTGAGCGAGGCGGAGGTTTTGGAGCATCTGGCACACCGGATCGAGCGGCGGTCAACTTTGCGCTGGGTGGCCGATGAACGGCGAGTAGAGGCGCTGCTGGAACGGCGGCTTGGGGCGTTTGTGTTCACGCGCGGCAGCGACCCCAAGCCCGATCCGGCGGCCATCACGGCTTTCCTGTGCGAGCGTATCCGCGCGGATGGACTGGGCCTGCTGCCGCTCGGCCGCGCCAGTCAGGCGCTGCTCAAACGCGCCCGCTTTGCCGGGGTAGAGGCGCTGAGCGAGGAGGCCTTGCTGGTCGATCTGGAGGATTGGGCCGGGCCGCATTTAAAAAGGCGCCTCGACTCGGTTGAGGCCGGGGCGCTGCATCAGGCTTTGCTCGACCGGCTGGGCTGGGAGGGCAAGCAGGCGCTCGACCGGCTGGTGCCAAGCGAATTTCGCAGCCCTGCGGGCAGCACCCATCCCATCGATTATGACGACGCGGGCGGGCCATCGGTCGAGGTGCGCGTGCAGGCACTGTTCGGCCTTGAGCGCCATCCCACCTTTGGTCAGCCACCCCAACCCTTGCGGCTTTTGCTCACCTCGCCGGGCGGAAAGCCGATCCAGACCACGCTCGATCTGCCCGGATTTTGGCGTGGGAGCTGGCGCGATGTGGTCAAGGATATGAAGGGGCGATACCCCAAACACCGCTGGCCGGACGAGCCATGGGCCGAAGACCCCAGCCTGAAGACGAAAAACGCGTTTCAGGCCCAACGTCGCTCTTGATTTATGGCGCGATTCGCTGGCATGGCAACGCCTATGACCGCACGTATCTTTCAGCGCCCGAAGAACGCCATGCAGTCCGGCAAGGCCCTGCTGGACCAGTGGATCCTCGAATTCGCGCCCAACGAAGCCCGTCGTCCCGACCCCCTGATGGGCTGGCCCGGCAGCGCCGACACGCAAAATCAGGTGAGCCTCAAGTTCGCCTCGCTGGATGAGGCCAAGGCCTATGCCGATAAGCACGGCATCGTCGCCACCATCCACGCCACCCCGCCGCGCCGCCTTAAGCTGCAGGCTTACGCGGATAATTTCCGCTAAGCATCAAAGGGGCTTGCCTTTCGCGGCAAGCCTCGCCATAGGCCGCTCCGGGAGTCGGTCGGACGTTGCGTCCGCCAACCTGGTCAGGTCCGGAAGGAAGCAGCCACAACGGAATTGCCGCGGGTCGGCCGGCTCCTACGTTACAAAGAACCAGCTTTCGGGCTGGTTTTTTTGTTTGTGCGGTGGGTGGTTTATGCCTCCGGCGGGCAAAGGGTCTCGACCCTTTGCAATCCCATTACTGGGGTGGTGTCCGATGGCGGGCGTTCCGCGAAGCGGCAAAATATTACAGCCTCCGGCGGTGCGACGTTGTGCCTTGGGTGATGCAGGGCACAACAAAGACAGTAATGGGAGCGCGAGGGGCGAGTCCCTCGCATTTATCCTTCCTTTCTTCTCCCCAAGCCCTAGTTAGACATTCATGATGACTGATTCCTCGGACATGTTCGGCGGCGGCGATGACGGCGATGATCTGCCGTGGGACGATGACGCGCCAGAAGACCAGCCCAGCGCGGCCGAACTGGAAGAGGCGGGGCAGGAGAGCATGTTCGGCGCGCCCGAACCGGCGCCCGCCCCCGCGCCCGTGGTTTCGGCGCAACCTTATCGCGTGCTGGCCCGCAAATATCGTTCGCAGACTTTTGCCGAGCTGATCGGTCAGGACGCCATGGTCCAGACGTTGGCCAATGCGATCAAGCGCGATCGTTTGGCCCATGCGTTTTTGATGACCGGCATTCGCGGCGTGGGCAAGACATCCACCGCGCGCCTGATTGCCAAGGCGCTCAATTGCGTGGGCGCGGATGGCAAGGGCGGGCCGACGATTTCGCCCTGCAGCGTCTGCGAGCCTTGCGTGGCGATTGCCGAGGGGCGCCACATTGACGTGATCGAGATGGACGCGGCCAGCCATACCGGCGTGGACGATGTGCGCGAGATCATCGAGGCGGTGCGTTATGCGGCGGTTTCGGCGCGCTACAAGATCTATATCATCGACGAAGTTCACATGCTGTCGCGCAATGCTTTCAATGCGTTACTCAAGACTCTTGAGGAGCCGCCTGCGCATGTGAAATTCCTGTTCGCGACCACCGAGGTCGATAAATTGCCGATCACCGTGCTGTCGCGGTGTCAGCGTTTTGACTTGAAACGTATTCCCGCATCCTTGCTGGCCGAGCATTTCCGGAGCATTTGCGAAAAGGAAGGCGTGGCCATTGAGGCCGAGGCGCTGAACATGATTGCCGAGGCGGCCGAAGGTTCGGCGCGCGACGGGCTCTCGATCCTCGATCAGGCGATTGCCCATGCCGATCTGGCAAGCGATTCCGACCACACCAACGTCACCGCCGAGAGCGTGCGCGAGATGCTGGGGCTGGCCGACAAGAGCGTGCAGCGCAAGCTGTTCGCCGCCTTGCTGAATGGGGATGGCGGGGCTTTGCTGGATCTGGTCTCGGCGCAATTCGCGCTGGGGGTCGAACCCATCGCCCTGATGCGCAGCGCCATGGAGATCACCCACCGCATCACCGTCGCGCAGGTGGGCCGCGGGCCGGTCAAGGCCGTGTCCGAGGATGAGCGCAAGGCCATTGAAGACTGGTCCAAGCGTTTGCAGCCGGGCCAATTGCACCGTCTCTGGCAATTGCTGATCAAGGGGCATGACGAGGTCAAGACCGCGCCCGCGCCTTTGGTCGCGGCGGAAATGGCGCTGCTGCGGTGCCTCCATGCCGCCGATATGCCCGATCCGGGGCAATTGGTGAAAAAGCTGGAAGGGCTGGCCGCGCAGGCTGTGGCCCTGCCGCCCGCCGCGCCCGGCGAACCGGCCCCCGCGCCCGCCGCCCCCGCGATGGACTGGCGGCAATTGGTCGAGCATGTCGAGCATTATTCGATCCCCATGGGGGCGATGATGCGCGGACAGGTGCGCGTGGTGGAACTATCCCCCGCAAGGCTGGTGTTTGAGCAGGCGCCCGGCTTTGCCATGAACATCGTCGATGATCTGCGCAAAATCCTGCGCGAGGTGACCGGCGATCTGTGGGAGGTTGAACAGCGCAGCGAAGGCGGCCAACCGACCTTGATGGAGGTTGAAGCCAAAGCCCGCGAGGCGCAGGTTAACCAGCGTCAGCAATCGCCTCTGATGCAGGCCGCCTTGGCCGCATTTCCGGGGGCGCAGGATATTACCGATGAAGGACAGTCTGGCGGCTTTCAACGCCGCCAGTCCTATGGGAGCCGTTAAATGAAGTCGATGGAAGAAATGATCAAGGCCGCCCAGCAGGCCGCCGAAACGATCCAGAAGCAGATGAATGAAACCCAGTCGAAGCTGGACGCGATGGAAGTCGAAGGCAGCGCGGGCGGCGGTCTGGTCAAGATCCGCGCCAGCGCCAAGGGCCGGGTGATCGGCGTGTCGGTGGATGACAGTCTGCTGGTGCCCGCCGACAAGGGCATTCTGGAGGATCTGATCGCGGCCGCCTTCAACGACGCGCGCGCCAAGGCCGATGAAGTGGCCGGGGCCGAACTGGCCAAGGCGCAGAGCGGCATGGGTCTGCCGCCGGGCTTCAAGCTGCCGTTCTGATCGCTTTATGTTGAGGATGCATAAGGGGCTGTGGCGCGGCGCCATGGCCCTGATGCTGGTCTGCGGAGCCCCAACGGCCCGCGCCGGCGATGGCGACAAAACGCCCGATCCGGCCGCCGCCACCTGTCATCCCAGCTTTTCGGTCGATGGAGTGAACCTGTCGGCCGGAACCGCCTTTTTGCTGGATATGACCGAGCCGCCCAGCCCGAGCAATCCGCTGGCGGTGCGCCCGCCAGCGCTGTTTTGGGTGACGGCGCTGCATCTGTTCGGGCCGAATGGCGGGCTGGCGGCGCAAATCGCCTCGCAGGACTTGCCCCAACATGTGACGATGAAAGGCTGCGCGGGAAACGATGGCCAGCAGTGGGCCGCGCGGCGCACGCTGGCGATTGCCGGGGCCGTGCCGATGGCCACGCCCTTTCGTGATGTCGCCGCCTTTGCCACCGATGCGGCCGGATCAAACGGTGCGGTTCGCCTGCTATTGGCCGACAAGGCGGCAGTTGTGGGCGATGAGGTTTGGGTTGTGGCCTCGATGGGCGGGGATGGGCGCATTCGGCGCTATGGCGCGCGGGTGATTTATAATGGCCCGGATGCGCTGCAATATGCCTTTGTCGACGGCACGCTGGACATGCGCGCCACCAGCGGGGCCGCCGTGGTGGACGGCGCGGGCCGGGTGCTTGGCCTGCATCTGGGCGGGGGCAAGGATCGGGGCGATTTGCTGGGCATGGCGGTTCCGCTCGATCGTCTGCGCGCCCTGATCGGCGCGGCGAAATAGGAACAGGCGCGCCCGCTGCCTGTGGGCAAATTGTCAAGATGGGCGATTGCGGGCCTTTTCCCCATTGCACCGCGCGCATCTGCTCCCCATATCCTCAAAAACAACGCAGGGCCGCCGTTCTAGGGCGCAGCCTGAATGGAAGATTATGACCGACGAGAACACTCCCTCGAATGTGAATGCGCCGCTGCCTACGCTGCTGCCGATGCTGCCGCTGCGCGATATTGTGGTTTTCCCCGGCATGGTGGTGCCGCTGTTTGTGGGCCGCGAAAAATCGGTGGCCGCATTGGAAGCGGCCATGGCGGGCGACAAGGACATCTTCCTGCTGGCCCAGTTGGACCCGGGTTGCGATGATCCCCATGCCGACGATCTTTATGATGTGGGCGTGGTGGCCACGGTGCTGCAATTGCTGAAATTGCCCGACGGCACGGTTCGCGTGCTGGTCGAAGGCACGCGGCGCGCGCGCATGGTCGCCTTGACCGAGGAAGAGGAAATGCTGCGCGCCGAACTGGCGCCGGTGGAAAGCGGCGAGGCCGAAGGGCCCGAAGTCGCCGCCATGATGCGCAGCGTCGTCGATCAGTTCGGCGAATATGCCAAGCTGAACAAGAAGCTCTCGCAGGATGCGGGCGACCAGCTTTCCGACATCGAGGACGCCTCGGCTCTGGCCGATCAGATCGCCAGCCATATCAGCGCCAAGGTGGCCGACAAGCAGGCCTTGCTGTCGGAAACCGATCCGTTGAAGCGGCTGGAAATGGTCTATGGCTTCATGGAAGGCGAACTGGGCGTTCTGCAGGTGGAGCGCCGCATCCGTGGCCGCGTGAAGCGCCAGATGGAAAAGACCCAGCGCGAATATTACCTCAACGAACAGTTGAAGGCGATCCAGAGCGAGCTGGGCGGCGGGGATGAAAACGGCGCCAATGAAATTGCCGAACTCCAGGAGCGCATCAACAAGCTCAAGCTGAGCAAGGAAGCGCGGGCCAAGGCCGAGACGGAGCTCAAGAAGCTCAAGACGATGCAGCCGATGAGCGCCGAGGCGACCGTCGTGCGCAACTATCTTGACGTGCTGCTGGGTCTGCCCTGGGGCAAGAAGAGCAAGCTGAAGAAGGACATCGGCGCGGCGCAGGCTGTGCTCGATGCCGATCACTATGCGCTGGACAAGGTCAAGGACCGCATCATCGAATATCTGGCGGTGCAGGCGCGGACCAACAAGCTGAAGGGGCCGATCCTGTGCCTCGTCGGCCCGCCGGGCGTGGGCAAGACCTCGCTGGGCAAGAGCATCGCCAAGGCGACGGGGCGCGAATTCATTCGCCAGTCGCTGGGCGGCGTGCGCGATGAGGCCGAAATCCGTGGCCACCGCCGCACCTATATCGGCTCCATGCCTGGCAAAATCGTGTCGAACCTGAAAAAGGCGGGTACCAGCAATCCGCTGTTCCTGCTCGACGAGATCGACAAGCTGGGGCAGGATTTCCGCGGCGATCCGGCTTCGGCGCTGCTCGAAGTGCTGGACCCGGAACAGAATGCCAAGTTTCAGGATCACTATCTGGAGCTTGACATCGACCTGTCGGACATCATGTTCGTCTGCACGGCCAACAGTCTGAACCTGCCCCAGCCTTTGCTGGACCGCATGGAGATCATCCGTCTGGAGGGCTATACCGAGGACGAGAAGGTCGAGATCGCCGAGCGCCATCTGGTGGCCAAGCAGATCGAGGCGCATGGGTTGAAAAAGGGCGAGTTCACCCTGACCCAGCCCGCGCTGCGCGATCTGATCCGCTATTACACACGTGAGGCGGGCGTGCGTACGCTGGAGCGCGAAGTGGCGCGGCTGGCGCGCAAGAGCCTGCGCAAGATTCTGGAAGGCAAGGACAAGAGCGTGACCATCACGCCCGAAAACCTGGCCGATTTTGCCGGTGTCCGCAAATTCCGCCATGGCGTGTCGGACGAGGAAAATCAGATCGGTGCGGTGACGGGTCTGGCCTGGACCGAGGTGGGCGGCGAATTGCTGACCATCGAAAGCGTGACGGTGCCGGGCAAGGGCGCGGTCAAGACTACGGGCAAGCTGGGCGAGGTGATGAGCGAGAGCGTGCAGATGGCGTTCTCCTTCGTAAAGGCGCGCGCGCCTGCCTATGGGATCAAGCCGTCGATCTTCAACCGCAAGGACCTGCACATCCACCTGCCCGAAGGAGCCGTGCCCAAGGACGGGCCGAGCGCGGGTATTGGTATGGTAACCGCTATGGTCTCGACGCTGACGGGCATTCCCGTGCGCGCCGATGTGGCGATGACCGGCGAGGTCACGCTGCGCGGGCGGGTGCTGGCGATCGGGGGCTTGAAGGAAAAGCTGCTGGCCGCGCTGCGCGGCGGCATCAAGACCGTGCTGATCCCTGAAGAGAACGCCAAGGATCTGGCCGAAATTCCGGCCAACATCCGCGAAGGGCTAGAAATCGTTCCCGTCAGCCATGTTGATCAGGTGCTGGCGCGCGCGTTGGTTGAGGTTCCGCAGGCCATCGAATGGACCGAGGCCGACGATCTGGCCAGCCAGCCTGCCGCGGGGCCTGCGGGCGCGCCGCCAGCCTCCTCGGCAACCGCGCACTGATTTGCGGCGCCAATTCTGCTGCAATGCGGCGACTCGGGTTTGCTCCCCAGTCGCCACATTGAGCATTGGCCACGGTATGCCGAATTTACCCTTCCGTTCGTCGAAAACCCCCGATTTTCGGGGATAATTGCGGGTTTTTAATCGCATTTCGCTTTGACAGGGCCCGCAAAAATCGCTCAATTCCGCCCCGCTAACGAGGCGACTCTAGCAGATATTCTCAACGTCCTTTTCGGGGGTACCCAAATGAATAAGAACGAACTGATCGGCGCGGTTGCCGAAGCCAGCGGCCTTACCCGCAATGATGCGACCAAGGCCGTCGAAGGCGTGTTCGAGGCGATCACCGCCGCTCTGAAGGCTGGTGACGAAGTCCGTCTGGTGGGCTTTGGCACGTTCTCGGTGGCCAAGCGCAAGGCCTCGACCGGTCGCAACCCCCGCACCGGCGAACCTCTGGCGATCTCGGCCTCGGCCCAGCCCAAGTTCAAGGCCGGCAAGGGCCTGAAGGACGCGGTGAACTGATCACCCGTTTTTGACTGCTGAATGGCTGAAACGCCTCGCAGCCATAAGCAGAATGAAAAACGCCGCCTCGGATGATCCGGGCGGCGTTTTTCTGTTGCCCGCGATGGGAGGCTTATTCAGCCGCCTCGCGCGTGGCCACGGCATAAAGCGCAATGGCCGCCGCATTCGAGACGTTCAGCGATTCCATCGCTTCGCTGATCGGGAGGCGGGCAAGGGCGTCGCAATGCTGGGTGATATTGTGGCGCATGCCTTCGCCCTCTGCGCCCAGCACCAGTGCGACCGGCCCTGCGCTCATCGCCTGCGCCAAGGTCGCCTCGGCTTCTCCGGCAAGTCCAATGCGCCAGTAGCCTGCCTCGGCGATTTCTTCGAGCGCGCGGGCCAGATTGACCACGCGGACCCAGGGCACAACCTCCAGCGCGCCGCTGGCCGATTTGGCGAGCACGCCCGATTCGGGCGGCGCGTGGCGATCCTGGGTTACGATGGCGGCCGCATTGAAGGCGGCAGCCGAGCGCAGGATCGCGCCGACATTATGCGGATCGGTCACCTGATCGAGGACAACGATGGGGCGCGAGGGATCGCCGTGCAGCACGTCTTCGAGGAAGATATCCTCCAACGCATCGCATTCCAGCACCAGCCCCTGATGCGGCGCATCGCGCGCGACAAGGCGGCCAAGATCGGCGGCTTGCGCATATTCGATAGTGAAATCAGCGGGAAGCTCGCCATCCAGATTCGCGATGGCCTCGCGCGTGGCCCACAATTTGCGGTGGCGGCGATCCGGGTTCTTCAGCGCGGCCTCGACCGCATGGTGGCCCCACAGGCGCACCGCGCCCTTGCTGGCCCGGCCTGAACCGCGCCCGCCCTGCATCCGGCCCGCGCGGCCCCGCAGCGCCTTGCCCTTTCCGCGCCCGCCCTGTTGCCCCCCATGTTGGCTGTCGTCGTCGCTGTGGCGGCTCATGAAACTGTCCTTTCTGGAGAAAATTTCCCCGCCTTTGCCAATTCGAGTGTTGACAGGCAAGGGCAAGATCCTCATAGGCGCGGTCCTCGGCTGAACGGCTCCACACAAATGGGGCCATTCGGGGGGAGACCCCCAAGCTCGAAGCCTTGCAAGAGGCCTGACGGTGTGGACAGGTGGCCGAGTGGTTAATGGCAGCAGACTGTAAATCTGCCCGCGAGAGCGTACGCTAGTTCGAATCTAGCCCTGTCCACCACCGTTGCTTTTTCTCTGAAAATTCATTTGGATGTGTGCGCGCCCACGCGAAGGTTCACGCGTTTGTGACAAAATTGCGTGCGATGATTTCTGCCTGTTGACAGACGCGCTCAACATCCTCATAGGCGCGGACCTCGGCTGAACGGCTCCACGCAAATGGGGCCATTCGGGGGGAGACCCCCAGCTCGACGCCTCTGTTAAAAGAGGCCTGACGGTGTGGACAGGTGGCCGAGTGGTTAAAGGCAGCAGACTGTAAATCTGCCCGCGCAAGCGTACGCTAGTTCGAATCTAGCCCTGTCCACCACCGTTTCTCAGAACAGACCGAAGAACCGCGCCAGGCCGAAGCCCGGCGCGTTTCTGTTGCCTTATTGCTGCGGTGTGGGTGCGGCTTGCTGGTCGGCGGGAGCAGCCTCGGAAGTGGCGGCCGCGCGGGCCTTGCGCATCGCCTCGATTTCGGCGCCGGTCTTATAGTCAATCAGCTCGACCTGAAACACCAGATCGGAATTGGCGGGGATGGGGCCTGCTTCCTGCGCGCCATAGCCCATGGCGGCCGGAATGCAGAGGCGGACAATGCCGCCCTTGGCCACCATCTGCAGCCCTTGTGAAAAGCCGGGGATCACGCCGGCCACCGGAAAGCTTGCCTTGACGCCCTGATCAAAGACCGCGCCGGTGGCGGCCAGATAGCCGATGTAATTGACCAGCACATAATCCGCCTCGGCGGGTTTTGCGCCATTGGCAGGCCGCAGCACCGTATAACCCAGCCCCGTTGTCGTCTTGGCGCTGCAAAGGCGCTGGGCCGGGGGCAGGATGGGATTGAGCGGCAGCGGGATGATTGCATTGTTGGCCGCGAGCAGCGCCTTGGCGGCCGATGGCGCGGCTTTGGCGGCGGCCGGTTTGCGCACCGGGGCGGCATGGGCGCTGGTGATCAGCGAGAGTGCCGCCAAGGAACACAGCGGCAGGGTGAGGAGCGGGAGGGCGAGGGGCGACAGGGCGCGGTGCGGTTGCTTCATGACCGCGAGATATAGGCAGGATGAAGCGGCTCGATCAAGGCGATCAATTTCATCTTTGGGCTCAGCATTTTGCCTGATGTCAAACGGGTGGAATCTGGCATGCTGATCCTCTAAACTGGCAGTGTAAGGCTTGCAGGACGAGGGGATCGGCCATGTCGGACGCGTTGTTGCTGGGGAAAATTTCCGATACTGTCGTGGGGGCACAGACGGTTGAACAACTTACCCGGCCCTTGCTCACCATGCTCGAACTGGTCACAGGACTGGAAAGCACATACCTGACCCGCATTGACGAAGCGGCGGGTGTTCAGAGCATCCTTTATGCGCGCAACAGCCGGGAGATGCAGATCCCCGAAGGGCTGAGCGTGCCGTGGGATGACACTTTGTGCAAACGGGCGCTGGAGGAAGGGACCAATTTTACCGACGATGTGGCGGCCTGCTGGGGCGATTCAGAGGCGGCGCAAGCGCTCGGCATATGCACCTATGCCTCGACGCCGGTGTGGCTGGAGGATGGCAGCCTGTTCGGCACCTTATGCGCCGCCAGCACGCAAAAGCGTCCGATCACCGACGCGGGGCGTCAGGTGCTGGTCCTGTTTGGCGCGCTGATCCAGCAGCATATCCAGCGGGAAAACCTGCTCGACAAACTTGCGCGCGCCAATCGCGAGCTGGAAAGCTTCTCCTTTACCGACACGCTGACCGGCCTGCCCAACCGCCGGTTCATCTTTCAGGAACTCACCCGCCTGTTCAGCCTTGCCCAGCGGGAGGGGCGACGGGTGACGTTGGCCTTTATCGATCTTGATGGGTTCAAATTGATCAATGACACCTATGGCCACGAGTGCGGCGATGCCTTTCTGATCCAGATTGGCAAACGCCTGGCCGCAGGCATGCGGCAGAGCGATCTGTTGGGGCGTTTGGGGGGCGATGAATTCGTGCTGGCGGGGCTTGGCCCAGCGCTGGATCAGGACAGCGCGTTGAGCGTGGCCGCGATGCAGCGGCGCATCGCAAAGCTGATCGAGGGGCATTACGATTTGCCCTTCTGTTCGATGGACTATCCCGGCGCCAGCCTTGGCATCGTCAGCGCCGACCCGCGCGAGACCACCGTGGACAAGGCGCTCAAGGATGCCGATGCGGCCATGTATCTGGAAAAACGCGCGCGTCGCCATCAGATGGCCCAGCCGGCCTGAAGCGGATAGCCGTCCAAGACATAAGTATTATATCGGGCCGCAGCGTCATATTTTCGTCGTAAGTCAGGAACCGAAGCCCGGTTAGGGCATTGGTTGGCGACGGGACGAAAGGACGAGATATGTGGCTGCTTGACCGCTTTCTGCGCCGTGCGATCCGCACCGGGCCCTTGCAGATTACCGACGCCGACGGAAAAGTGTACGCCTATGGCGCGGGCAAGGGCGAACCGCTGCGCCTGCGCTTTACCGACAAACGCACGGCCGGTCATATCGCGCGCAATCCCTCGCTGGGCGCGGGCGAGGCCTATATGCGCGGCTGGATGGTGGTCGAGGCGCCCCATGACATCCGCGATCTGGTGCTGATGATCGGCGCAGAGGCCAAGGCGGCCAAGACCCATATGGACGCGCCGGGGCGGCTGAACCGGATCGTCGACCGCGCGGCATGGTATTTCGACCAGTTCAACGACCGCCGCCGCGCCAGCCGCAATGTGCGCCACCACTATGACCTGACGCGGCAATTCTACGAAATGTTCCTCGACGAGGACCGCCAATATACGATGGCCTATTTCTCCGGGCCGCAGGTTGGTCTGGAACAGGCGCAATTGGAAAAGAAGGCGCTGATTGCCGCCAAATTGCGCCTGCCGCCCGATGCACGCGGGATGCGGGTACTGGATATCGGCTGCGGCTGGGGCGGGCTGGGGCTGTTTCTCAACCGCCATTACGGCTGCGAGGTGCTGGGCATCTCGCTCGCCCCTGATCAGGTCGCTTTTGCGCAGGAGCGCGCGCAGGCAGCGGGTGTTGCCGACAAGGTGCAGTTCCGCCTCGTCGACTATCGCGACCTGACCGAGACATTCGACCGCATTACCAGCGTGGGCATGATTGAACACGTCGGGGCGCGCCATTTCGACGAATATTTCGGTCATACGTTCGACCGGCTGGCCGATGACGGGATCATGCTGACCCATACGATCGGGCGCGCGGGCGGGCCGGGTTTCACCGATGCGTGGACGCGCAAATATATCTTCCCCGGCGGCTATATTCCCGCGATGAGCGAATTGGTCGGCGCCATCGAACGGACGGGATGGAAAACCGGCGATATCGAAGTGCTGCGCTTTCATTATGCCGAAACGCTGGCTGAATGGTATCGGCGCACGACGCTGCATGCCGACCGCATCATCGCCATGTATGACGAGGAATTGCTGCGCATGTGGCAATTCTATCTGGTCGGGGCCGAACAGGCGTTTCGTCAGGGCAATCTGGTCAATTTCCACGTCCAGAACGTCAAGCAGCACAGCGTTCTGCCGATGACGCGCGACTATATCGCCGCCGAAATGCGGCGTCTGTTGGCCAGCGAGGCCCCGCCGATCTGGCATCTGGCGCCCAAGGTGGCCTGATCCTTCTTGGGCAATGCGCTGTTGATTAGCGGCCTCAGGCCTCTATTAGCGCATGCCCATTTTGCCCCATGCGCCGCGCCCTCGCCTTTTGCCCGTCCTGCTGGGCCTATGCTGTCTTGGCCCTGCGCCCGTGCTGGGGCGCGACAGCACGTCGATCTCGATCATCGTGCATACCGACAACACAAAAGGCGCGCGCTTTGAGCCGGCTCAGGCGCTGGGAGCGGGGATCGACGGCGGCGTCAATGGCGCGACCGATCGGCTTTTGACGCGCCACAATGTCGCGGCCATGCGCAGCGCGCGGCTGACCCGGCTGACCTATCGGCTGCGCACCGAACTGGGCATTGAAAACTGGCACTGGAACCCGGAAGGGCAATGGAGCGATCCTGAACACCAACAGGGCTACTGGACATCCAGCGACCGCGCCAAAAAGCCGATCCGCGTCTCCTGGGGCTATAAATTGCCCCGGCGTGGCGATACGGTCGACAATGCCAATGACCGCGATTTCTCGCGCCTGACCGATGGCGACGAGACGAGCTTCTGGAAATCCAATCCCTATCTCGACGCAGGTTTCCTGAAAGATGGGCGGGCGCATGACCAATGGCTGATCCTGCGCTTTGATGATCCGGTCGAGATCAATGCCGTCCGCATTGCCTGGGGCACGCCCTATGCCACCGCCTACAAGGTCCAATACTGGTCCAGCGACAATGACTATGGACCGGGAGCGCATTGGATCACGTTTGACCATGGCGCTATCACGGGCGCGTCGGGCGGCGATGTCGTGCTGAAACTGGGCGAGCGGCCGGTCAGTGTGAAATATATGCGGGTGCTGCTTGAACAAGCATCGCACACCGCGCCGCCGGGGGCCAAGGATTGGCGCGACCGGGCCGGGTTTGCCGTGCGCGAGATCGGCGCCGGGCGGATCGGGGCCAATGGCAAAATGGTCGATCTGGTCCGTCATGCTCCCGACAAGAACGGCCAGACATTCACCCATGTCTCCTCCACCGATCCGTGGCACCGCGCGACTGACCGCGATCCCAACCTTGAACAGGCCGGCCTTGACCGCGTGTTTCATAGCGGTCTGGGCAATGGGCGGCCGATCATGCTGCCGGTGGGGGTGTTGTTTGACACGCCGGACAATGCGGCGGCGGCCCTGCGCTATGTCCGCTGGCGCGGCTATCCGGTTTCGCAGGTGGAATTGGGCGAGGAGCCGGACGGCCAGTTTGGCAATGCCGATGATTATGCCGCGCTTTATCTGGCATGGGTCGACCGCCTGCGCCCCATCGCCCCGAAAGTCCAATTCGGCGGCCCCAGTTCGCAAAGCGCATTGACCGACACATGGCTTAACAATGACCCCGACCGGTCATGGAATCACCACTTCATCCGCGCGTTGCAGGAGCGCGGCCGTTTGTCCGATCTGCAATTCTACTCCTTTGAATTCTATCCCTTCGATGACATCTGCGGCGATATTCCCGCCAAGCTCATCGAGGAGGACCGACTGATGGCCCGGCTGATGGCGCGTTTGACCGCCGAGGGGCTGGGGCCGGACATACCCCGCATCATCACCGAATATGGCTTTTCCGCCTATTCCGGGCGCGCGATGGCCGAAATGCCCAGCGCCTTGCTGATGGCCAACATCATCGGCCAATTCCTGAATGAAGGCGGCAGCGCGGCCTATCTGTTCGGTTATGGCCCCAATGTTCCGATCAATCAGAACATGGCCTGCGCCGGTTACGGCAATATGGCGCTGCACATGGCCGACCGCGAAGGGCAGGCGGGCACCCCGCTGCCCAGCTATCACGCCGCCCGCCTGCTGACCGGGGATTGGCTGATGGGCAAAGGCATGCACCGGTTTCTGCCCGTGGAGATCGCGGGCGGAGCGGACCCGGCGCTGCGCGTCTTCGCGATCCGGCGGCCTGACGGCAAGCTTGGCCTGATGGTCATCAATCGCAGCCCGGACCGCCCGTTCGAGCTGCACGTCATGGCTCAGGACGCCAAGGGCGCTGCGCATGAAATTGCCGGGCGCATCGCGGTCAGCCAGTTTGGCCCCGACCAATATGCCTGGCTGGATCAGGGTCCGGCAAGCCGCCCGGAACGCTCGGCCCCGGCACAAAGGAAGGTGTCGGAGCAGCGCCATCTGACCTTCGTTGTCAAGCCGATGTCGCTGGCCACCATCATCGCGCCGCGTTAGCCGCAGGCGCTAGCTTTCCCTGTGCCCGAACATCCGCTCTGGCGCGGCCAGTTCCAGGGCGGCGAAATGGGTGGGCGCCATGCCGGTGAAATCGCGAAAATCGCGGGCCATATGCTGATGGTCGTAATAGCCCGCCGCAATCGCGATGCTCAACCAGTCCTCTCCCGGCTGGCGATTGTGCAGCCGGATGGCGCGATCAAACCGCGCCACCCGCGCATACAGCTTTGGGCTTATCCCCATGTGCTGCGCGAACAGGCGGCGCAATTGGCGCGGGTCCATATTGGCATGATGGCTCAGGGCATCAAGGCTGAACCCCGCCCCTTGCCCCAGCGCGCGTGCGGCCCATGCCGTGGCGGGCGAGAGCGAGGGCGGTCGGGCGGCCCTTTGCGCGGCAAGCCAGCCTTCGGCAAGGGCGATCATCACCTCGGGGTCTTCGGCATCCTCGATCCTGTCGACCAAGGCGCGAAAGCCGGGCGGAAACACCGCTTCGGCGTCAACATAGCCATCGGTCAGGCGATGAGCGGGGATGCCGGTCAGATGATACAGCGCGCCGGGGCACAATTCGATCTGATAGACGCTGAAATCCCGCCCGCCTTGGCGGTGAGCCATCATGGTCGGCTGGCCGATCAGCGCCGCGCGGGGCTTATGATTGACGGCCTTGTCCCCGATCAGGCGCACCCTTTCGGCATCGCGTGGATAAAAGGCGAGAGCCATGGCCGGGCGGGGCCAATAGGCCTTGATCGGCACGGCCTGATCCGGGGCAAAGCGGAGCCGGATGATCTGATGGCACGCAATAATATCGCGCAGCGCAGGACTGGGCGGCCTGAAGAGAAAAACCGGTGCCATGGAAAGAGTGTGCCGCAAGCAGAGCCAAGGTCAAGAGGGCGAGTACGCGTCAATCCGGCGCGAGCGGCGGGCCGACAATCATCATGCCATGGGCCACAAACAGCGCCGCGCCGATATCGGGCGCCGGTTCGCCCTCAATCCGGGCAAGGGCGGCAAAGAAGGCCTCCATATCGCCCGCCGGGGTGAACATATAAAGCAATCTTCCTCGCTCGCTGGTCTGGCAAAAGGTGTGGGGCACGCCGCGCGGCAGAAAGATCGTGTCTCCGGCGGCCAGTTCTATGCGCTCATTGCCGCATTGAAACCGATAGCGGCCCTCCTGAACGATAAAGACCTCGTCCTGATGGTGATGGAGATGCAGCGGCGGCCCGCCGCGCGCGCGCCCGTCATAGGCCAGCACGGCTAGTGCGCCGCCGGTGTCGCGTGCGGAAACCTTCACTGCGTTGATGTCATCCCCGATATGGTCCGGGCAATTGTGGCGATCCTGATCGGCGTGAACAACAAAACAGGGCGATGGGGGCATGGGGCGTCTCCTTGCCTCGTATTCTATCGCGAAATGCGAAGGCGCGGTGGTAAGGAACGGACAATTAGCCCCCTGTTCCTGTCAGACCGGATGCGGGGCAAAATTCGGATTTGCACATGAGGACCGCTGGACAAGGCGCGCGCGGGGGCGCATCGCACGGGCGATGAAATGCCTCAGCCAAGCCGCGCCAGCCCGCCATGCCTCCCCTACGCCTGTCGCCATCGGGGCCGCGCTGCTGGGCGCGCTGTTGCTGATCGGGGGATGCACCAATGACCGCCGCGAGGAACGGATGCGCGCGGTGGGGGCCAATCCTACGCTGGATGATTTCATGCGGGTCGCCGATGCCAAAGTGGGGGCGGCAAAGTTCCGCCAATGCGCCGCGTGCCATTCGTATATCGAGGGGGCAACGGACCGTGGCGGCCCCAACCTTCGCAGCGTTTATGGCAAGCCGCTGGGCACCAACAGCGTCCGGTTCGGCTATACCGCCGCGCTGCGCACCCATGGGGGCAGGTGGGATGCCGCTACACTCGACCGCTGGATGAGCAATCCCAAACAGATGATCCCGGAAACGACGATGCAATTTGACGGGATTGCCGATCCGCTGGACCGGGCCGACATCATCGCCTATCTGCGCGAGATCAGCCAGACGCCGGGCTGAGGGGCTACCGCCATCAGCCTCCTTTGCGCCGCTCCAGCCACCGCGCCACCAGCGTCACCGCCGTCATGTCGGCGCTCACCGTGGTCAGCGTGATGATGGGATCGGGCAGGGCGATGACGGCGATATAGAGCGGCATCACCGCCATCGGCGCCCCCAGCAATTGCAGGCCCGGCGCATAAAACGCATAGATCACCGCCGCCCCCGGCAGCCCTGCCGCGCTGACACTGGCCAGCACCACGGCCGCGCCTGCCAGCACCAGTTGGGCAAGGCTGGGCTCTATGCCCGCCGCATGGGCGGCCACCAGCACGGCGGGCACCGCATTGGCCACGGTGCCCACGCGGAAGATCGAGACAGCCACCGGGATAACCATCTGCGCCACATCCTCGGGCAGGCGCAGGCGGCGCAGCGCCACCTCCAGCATGACCGGTGTTGTGGCCATCGAGGAACTGGTGCCTGCGGCCATGGCCTGCGCCGGAGCGATGGCGGCGGCAAAGCGCCCGACCGGATGGGCGCGCACCGCCATCACCAGCCCGTAACAGATCGCCAGCATGGCCAGACTGTTGACCACGCAAAGCCCGACAAACAGGATCAGCATATGCGCCACCGCCAGCCCCGCATGCAGCGCCATGCCCGCCACCAGCAGAAAAATGCCCAAAGGCGCGGCCAGCAGCACCCAGTCCACCATGATCATCATCGCGCGGGCCAGTTCGGCCAGCATGTCGAGCAAGCGCGGCTTCTCGCCTTCGCAGGTGGGCAGACGGGAAATGGCAAGGCCCAGCAGGATGGCAAAGACCACCATCGGAAAGATCTGGCCTTGCGCGGCGGCGGCCACGGGATTGTCGGGCACCAGCGCCATCACCTGATCGGCAAAGGCAGGCGCAGTCGTGGATGCGGCAGAGACGGGTGCAAGGCCGCTGAGCGTATCGGGCGCAAGCGGCCAGATATGCAGCGCCGTTTCGGTGATGATGGTGGCGATGATCGCCGTCTGCACCAGCATCAGCGCAAAGACCGCGCCCGCCGTGCCGATCAACCGCCCGCCGCGCCCGCCCGCCACGGCCTGCGCCACGCCATGCGAGACCATCGCGAAGATCAGCGGCACCAGCGTCATCTGCAGGGCGCGCACCCACAATTGGCCGAGCGGCAGCACCGCCTCAAGCGCCATGCGCAACGTGTGAAATCCATCGCTGCGCAAGGCCAGGCCGAGGAGCAAGCCAGCAACAAGGGCGATAAAAATGGCATGTGTCCGGTTCATCGGCCCGTCTTTAGGCAGGGCAGGGATGGCGGGCAATGGGGAACCGATACGCCCAATGGGCCGGACAGCGCGTTTGCGTCGCGGCCCAAGTCGACCGCTTTGCTGCTATCACCGCCCGGCAAGACGCGGCCGAACGCTCGAAATCACACCTCCGGTTTATCCGCGCACGCCGATGGCCGCGCCCCCTTTGTGCAAGCGCATCTCGTTATTGTTGTCGAGGCAGGGGCGCCGTCCATCCGGCCCGCTCTCATTCATACGGGCACGTTCACGTTGCTCGGAGGCGGGCTTGCCCTCTTCGGCGCGAATGGCCGCGGATGACATGGGGCGAAGTGCGGGGTCGCATGTGATCATCATGCGGATCTTGCCCTTGATCGTGTCGATCCAGCTTTCCTCTTGCTCCCCGCCATCCCCGCCGCCGTCGGCTTCAGCATTCCAGGGCGCGCCGCAAACGGAAACCGGCAATTTGACCTTTGCAGCATAGGCAGACGCCTCGTCCCTGGCCCGCGCCACCGCGCTGCGCTGGTCCGGCTGGGAATGGGCAAGGAAAAAGCGGACCGCGCCGGGCTTCTTCACGCAAAGGGCCACGCCCCAGCCCGCTTCGCGGGTGACCAGCAATTCTTCCCACCCGGTCGCGCGCCTTGAATGCGCCTTGGCCAAGGCGACATTGGCCAGATCGGGCTGATTTTTCTCGACGACAATCTGGCCGGTTTCGGTGTTCCCCAAAACGACCAGCCACGGCTCGCCGCTGTCCATGGCCATGACGGGCGCCTTCGGGCTGCGCTCCAACGGCGGTTCGGGCGCACGCATCGCCACTTTGGGCGCGGCGACGGGTTTGGCGCCAGCCCCCGCGCGATCCCATTGCACATCGACAAAGCGCTTGATCTGCAGGCATTCGGGGCACCATCCGGTCTGCATGCCGGTCTTGCCCTTTTCCGCCTCGGCCACGGACCAGCTCATGGTGCAATAGCCCTGCACATTGGCCGAAATCGTGCCTTTGCGTTTGAGCCATTGGGCGAATTGGCGGCCATAGGTCGAGCGTTCCGACAAGGGCCCCACATTCATCGTCTGCGTCACATAAACCGCGCCCGTTTCGGGATCCGGGGCATAGCAATAAAACACCTTTGGCTCGCTTTGTGCCTGCGCCGGGCGCGGAGCCAATCCCAACAGAAGAAACAACAGCGCAAGGACGGGTATCAGCCAAAGGCCAAAGACTCGCCCGAGCCAAATCCGATCGCCCGTCATATCACTTCCAGTTCTTGGCAAAATTCTGGGCGTTGAGCGCGGCGCCTTCATGCGCGGCATAGGTGCGGTTGGCGTCCGCCTCGGAATATCCCTGCGAAATCGCCCGCTTGTACATGGTGTAATATTCAAACGCCTGACCGCACATAGTGAAAAGCTGGGTATCGCCACCGCCTTCGAATGCGCGTTGGCGATAATTGCTCTCGGTAAAACCGGGGCATGTGCCGGTGGCCAGATTGGGCTTGGTGGCGTAGGAACCGGCGCGGCCCGATCCGCCAAGAGATGCCCCGCCCAGACCGGTGGCGCCCAGGCCAGTTCCGCCCATGGCGCCGCCAGAGCCGGACAGCAGACTGTCACCCATCGTGTTGAGCGCGCCGGCGCTCTGGCTGTTGCCGGCGCCGACCGCGGCCCCCTTCATCACCGCGCCCAGCGTTTGATTGGCGTCCAGCCCGCCCGACGAGGCAATGGCCCCGCCCACCGCCGCCCCGATGGCCATGCCCAGCAAACCGCCGCCGCCGGACTTTTTCTGCGCCTGTTGCTGGGCCAACTGCTGCTGGTATTGCTGGGTCCGCTGACGATACATCGCCAGATCCTTTTCGCCCAACAGCCGATAGGACCAGCCATTCTTGCCCGGCCCTTCGCTATAGGAAACCTCGCTTCCCGAACGCAGGGCGTAAGTGGCCGTGATATTCGAGCGCTCGATCAAAGTATTGTCGGGGCCGGTTTCAAAGCTGGTGCGCTGAACCGCCTTGCCGTCGCTGCTGGTATAGCTGCCGTTGATTTTGCCGGTCATCCCGTCGTGGCTGATCCGCAGCAAAGGCGCGGGTGTCGTGCCATAAGCATTGGCGTCCCAGAACTTGCCCGTCATCGCGCGCCCCTCGGTTTCCCACCCGAACGTCACCACACGCTCATTGCCGGACGATGTGGTAAAGGCAAAACTGTGCCCCGCCATCAGCCGCAACACCCCCCAATCGGCCAGCCTCTTTGCCTTGGCGGAGGCCAGCGCGCTGCTGCCATTGGCGATCAGGGCTTCGGCAAGGGCCGGTGAGGTCGGGCCGAGGATTTGCGTTGAGGTCAACTGAAAGCCGCCCTGATCCTTGGGTGCCTTTTCACTCAGGTAATTGACCATCGCATATTCATAGCGAGTGATCAGACCCTGCGAGCCGAACGCGTAACCGACGGCGGACTTTTCGGGAAAGATCAGATAGAGCGCGCCCTCATTGCCCGCCTGCACCAAACCGGATTGATCATTCTGGGTCCAACGCAAATCTCCCTCGGCGGTCACCTCGAAACGGGTTTCTGTCGTCCCGCCGCCTTCGTCGCGATAGCGCAGAACCCCGCTCTTGCCCGGCACATCGGCGCGGTAATCCTGAACCGCCCGGATGATCAGGCCATCATTGCTGGATTCGCGGATATAATGGCGGTCGCGCATGCGCTCGAACATCGCCAGCATTTCGGCGCCGCGCCCCATGACGCGGCCTCTTGTCCTGATCGTATAGGTGGCGCCCGCATCCCCGCTGCTGCGCATGACCCGCAATTTGATCTCGGCCTTGCCGCGAGCCTCCATGCGATAGCGGGCCGTGCCGTGATCGATCGATTGCGGGCCGGGGCAACGCATCTCGCTGCTGCCCCAGACCGCGGCCAGAATATTGTCCGGTGTGTAGCAGACCTGCAAGGAAGCCACGCCATTGGGGGCGGCCACTTCCACATCGACGAAATCCCCCGCATTCAACTTGAGCGAGAGCGAGGCATTCTTGCCATAAGGCGTCGCGACAAGGCGGGCCATCGGATCGTTTTGCGGCGCAAACAGCAACGCCGATGCGGGCCCGATGACGGCCGGCAATGTGCTGTTCGATGCCGTGCCGCCCGATTTCGCCCTGCCATTGGCCGGGAGAGAAGAACCCTTCTTTTTCTTTTTGGTTTCAGCAGCATTGGCCGGATGCGTGAAGATTGGAACCGTGTTTACCGCGCCAAACGCCAACAATCCGGCGCCCAGGCCATACAGTCTAAAAAAACGCATTCATGCCACCCTGTCAGAATCAATGTCAGCTAGATTATGATTGTCGCCCCGATTTACGCATTTACCGAAGAAATCGCCCAAGACCAGTAACAAACTCTTGCTGCCTAGCCCCGGAACAAGAAGACTTTCTCAATAAAGCACACGTATTTTGGGCAGGGTCTCGGCTGTTTTCTGTCCGGCAAACAAGTCATCCCGAAGCGCCGGATAATCAACGGAAAACTGCGTCAATTGCGCCCCTCGGCATCGCCGGGGTTTGCCTGATAGCGAGCCTGGAAATGGTCACATCGCGGCCCGGCCAAGGCGGGGCATTCACGCTGAGACAGATCGAGGGCGGTGAGTGCATCGGCTGGCTTGTCAGCAGCGCGCGGGGCAGCAATGCGGTCTTCAACCTCGGCCAAACCGGAGGCCCGATTGGCTGCGATAAAGTTCTACCCTACGCAGTGCCATTTGGACCGCTCATTGGGACCTGAGCGATTCTGAAAGCCTTGGAATACCGCTATTTCCAGGCCAATCAAGGCGTTAGAAGTGGCCTTGGCGGACAGGGTGGGATTCGAACCCACGGTGAGCTTCCACCCACGGCGGTTTTCAAGACCGCTGCCTTAAACCACTCGGCCACCTGTCCTTGTGTTGCGGCGCATAGCCCTGATTCCCGGCCAAGCGCAAGGGCTGGCGGGTTTTTTTGCGTCGATGGCTGTGCCATAAGCGCGCCATGATGATCCGCCCCACGCGCCGCCGCCGCTTGATTGCCCTGTTTTCTCTTGCCTTGGGCATGGCGGCCGCGACCATGCCGCCCTCGCAATTATGGGCGCAGGAAGACGCAAGCCCGGCCGGATTCGACGCCTATCTGCAATTGCTGGCCGCGCGGGCGCGGGGCGAGGGCGTCAGCGAGGCAACCATTCAGGCGATGACGACAGGGCTGACCTATAACCCCCGCGTCATCCAGCTTGACCGCAGCCAGCCCGGCGCCAGCACGACCACCACGCCGCCCGCCTATGCGCCCTATCGGATAAAGCATGTGGATGCCTCGCGCATTGCGCGGGGAAGGGCGGTCTATAACAATGTGGCGGGCGATGCCGCGCGGATCGAGGCGCGTTATGGCGTGCCTTTGCCCATCCTGCTTTCGATCTGGGGCGCGGAAACCGATTATGGCGCGGCCAAGGGCGGCTTCGACCTGGCCGGCTCGCTGGCCACGCTGGCCTATGAGGGGCGGCGGCGCGAATTGTTTGCGACCGAATTTATCGCTCTGCTCAAAATGGTGGATCGCGGCGTCCCGCGCGACCGCCTGCGGGGCAGTTGGGCAGGGGCCTTTGGCAATCCGCAATTCCTGCCCTCGGTCTATCTGCGCATTGCGCAGGATGGCGATGGCGACGGCTTTGCTGACATCTGGAACAGCCGGGTCGATACGCTTTCTTCGATCGGCGCCTATTTCCGCGATGCTGGGTGGAAACCGGGGGTGCCGTGGGGCGTGGCGGCGACGGTGCTGGATGGATTTAACCGGGCCGGTGTCGCCTCGCGACTCGATTCGCCAGTTTGTCCGCGCGTCCATGCGCGCATGAGCCAATGGAAAACCGTGGCCGAATGGCGCGCATTAGGGGTGAATGCGCAGGGAAATATCAGGGATTCCGAACTCACTACGCTGATCGAGCCGGATGGCGCAGGAAAACCTGCTTTCCTCTTAACCGGTAATTATCGGGTTATCCTCGATTATAACTGCTCGAACTATTATGCTTTGAGTGTGGGATTGCTGGCCAATGAGATTGCCCGTTGAACATCGAGTAGCGCGCCTGATGCTGGGACTGGCCGTTTCGGGGGCCGTGCTGGCGGGGGCGATGCCCGCCCATGCGGGGCTCAAGATCCCCTTCGTCTCCGGCGGCGGCAAATTGCCCCCCGCGCCCGCCATGCCCGACACGCCGCGCGCGACTTCAGGCCCGGCGGCGGATTATCCGGTTGTGCTGGGCGAGCCTTACAAGGTGGGCGATACGGTGTTTTCGCCCGCCAATGCGATGAATTATGATGCGGTCGGCTATGCCTCGGTCGGCGGCCCGTCGTCCGGCGTTTCGGCTGCGCATCATACCTTGCCGCTGCCTTCCTATGTCGAGGTGACTTCGCTGACCAATGGCCGCACGATCCTGGTGCGCGTTGAACGTCGTGGTCCGATGGACAGCACGCATGCCATCGAACTTTCGCCCGCCGCTCTGGCGCAACTGGGGGCCAGCGCGGATGGTCAGGCCCCGGTGCGTGTGCGCCGGGTCAACCCGCTGGAGAATGAGCGCGCCTTGCTGCGGGCCGGGATGAACGCGCCCGAACGGATGCCCACGCCCAAGCCCTTGCTGGCGGTGCTGCAACGCCGATTGGCCACGGATCCCAACGCCAATCACGCTGGCGCTTCGCTGGCGACCAGCGTTCTGGTGGGCGCGGCGCGCGACGACGATGATGACGCGCCCGCGGCCAAGGCGGCGTCCCGGCTGGCTACGGTCGCGCCTGTGGCAAAGCCTGTGAAGGCCGCCATCGCGCCCATGCCCGTGGCCCCCACGCCGCGCCAGCCTGTCGCGCCGCCTGTGACTGGCGCCTCCTATGCCACGCCGCGCTTCACCGCGCTGGCCCCGGTCAGGACGCCGACCGAATTGGCCTATGCCGCGCCAAGCCAACCCGCCCCCGTTTCTGCGCCGGCCAAGCTTGTTGCCAAGCCCGTCGCCATGGCCAAACCGGCCGCCAAGCCCAAGCCCGTCGCCCCCATTGCTCTGGAGGCGCGGGTCAGCGCCGCACCGGCCCCGGCGGCGGGCGCCTTTGTGGTGCAATATGGCGCCTTCTCGGAAAAAGCCCGCGCCCAGTCGCTGGCCCGCGCCGCAGGAGCGCAGATCGTGGGCGGGGGGTCGCTCTGGCGTGTGCGCTCGGCCGCCTATCCTTCACGCCCGGCCGCCGAAGCCGCGCTGGCTAAAGCCAAGGCTGCTGGTTATACCGAAGCGCGAATCCAGCGCGGGGATTAAAGGTCGTTCCCCGCGTCTGGCGGCCCCCATTCAAAACGGAGGGGGACCGGACAGGTTGCGGGAACGGGTTTGAAAATTTCTCGAATGAAAAAGCTGGTTATTGCTGGCGTTACGGTTTCGGTGGCGGGACTGGCGGCGCTGGCCGCGCATGGCGGGGTCAATTCGGGTCAGGTGGTCGTGCCGCTGGCTCCGCCCTTGCCCGCGCCCACATCGAATGCGGCCAATGTGGCGCTGGCCGCGCGGGCCGATGATCCGCTGCCGCCGCCCGAGGTGAGCAGCGCCCCGGTGGCCTTGCTCTATGATCTGGGCTCCGGGCGCACGCTTTATGCCCATAATGCCGACACGCCCTTTCTGCCCGCCTCGGTCACGAAAACCATGACCGCCTTTGTCGCCTTCGAAATGCTGGCCAAAGGCGAATTGCGCGAGGATCAGACTTTTACCGTCAGCCGCGAGGCTTGGCGCGAATGGCATTCCAAGGGCAGCCGCATGTTTCTGTCCGAGGGCAGCAAGCCGACGGTCCATGACCTGCTGATGGGCATCATGAATGTTTCGGCCAATGATGGCGCGGTGGTTCTGGCCGAAGGGGCCGGGGGCAGCGTGGCGGGCTGGGTCGAAAAGATGAATGATGCCGCGCGCCGCCTTGGCATGACGCACAGCCATTTTGGCACGCCCAACGGCTGGATGGACAAGGGCAATACCTATGTCTCGGCCAATGACCTGATCAAATTGTCCAGTGCGATGCTGACGCGCTATCCCGATTATTACCGTCGCTTTGTGGGTCAGCCCGGCATGACATGGAATGGCATCACCCAGCCAAACCATGACCCGACGCTGGGCGTGGTGCCCGGCGCGGACGGGATCAAGACCGGCTTTACCGGCGAGGCACATTATAATTTCCTCGGCTCGGCCCAGCGCCATGGGCGGCGCCTGCTGATGGTGCTGGCCGGTGTGCCCACCCCGCGCGAACGGACGGCGGCGGCCAAGGCTCTGCTGGAATGGGGCTTTTCCGCGTGGGAGGACCAGCCGTTGGTGGCCGCCGGGACCAAGCTCGCCTCCGCGCAGGTGCAGGGCGGCAAGGTCGGGTCGGTTGATCTGATCGCCCCGCGCGATATGTTTGCCACCATGCCTGCCGGGGCCTCGGCGCCGGCCAATTTGCGGGTGATTTATAACGGACCGCTGGTGGCCCCCATTGCCAAGGGGACGCCGGTGGCCGAATTGGAAGTGCGGCTTGGGGGAGCCGCGCCCGTGCGTTTGCCATTGACGGCGGCGCAGGAGGTCGAAAAAGGCGGGGTCATGGATCGGGTTAAGTTTGGTTTTGCAAGGTTGATTTCCTGATGGGGGACCAAGTGCGTGCCGGGCGCTTCATCGCGCTTGAAGGCGGCGAGGGCGTGGGCAAATCGACCCAGAGCAAATTGCTGGCCGAAGCCTTGCGGGCGGGCGGCTATGAAGTGGTGCTGACGCGCGAACCGGGCGGGACGGCGGGGGCAGAGGCGATCCGCGCGCTGCTGCTGGGCACCGATGGTGAAGGCTGGGGCGCGCGGGCCGAGGCGCTGCTGTTTGCTGCGGCGCGGGCCGATCATGTCGAGCGATTGATCCGACCGGCGCTGGCGCGCGGGGCATGGGTGATCTGTGATCGCTTCATCGATTCCAGCCGCGCCTATCAGGGCGGCGGCAGCGGATTGTCGGATGAGGATGTGCTCACGCTCCACCGGATCGGCAGCGAGGGGCTGTTGCCGGACCTGACCCTGCTTTTTGAAGTGCCGGTTGACGTGTCATCGGCAAGGCTGGCGGCGCGTGATGCCGATGGTTCGGACCGCATCGGCGGGCGCGCGGCGGAATATCACGCCCGCGTGGGCGCGGCTTTTGAACGCTTTGCCGAGGCCGAGCCGGAGCGGTTTGTCCATATTGACGGTGCCGAAGATATCTATGTCGTGCATGACGCCGTGATGTCGGCAATCGGCCCGCTGTTGTGACGCGCCTGCTGGGCCATGATGCTCCGTGGCGCGAATGGCATGCGGCGCTGGGCGGTGCGCGGATGCATCACGCCTGGATTCTGGCCGGACCGCAGGGCGTGGGCAAGGGCAGCTTTGCCCGGATCGCGGCGGCCGAACTGGTGGCCCAGCCCGGCGTGGCCCAGCCTCCGGTCGAGATGCACCCCGACATTCTGATCCCCGAATATCCGCCCGCCACGAAAGAGGACGAGAAGAAGCGCGAGGCGGGCGAGGAGTATAACCGCAAGCGCTCGATCCCCATCGACGAAATCCGCCGGATGCAGCATCGCTTGAACACGCGCCCCACGCTGGGCGAGCGGCGGGTGGTCATTCTGGACACGGCGGACGATCTGGAAAAGAATGCGGTCAATGCGCTGCTGAAATCCCTGGAGGAGCCACCTGCGGGCACCTATTTCCTGCTGGTGGCGCATCGCATCGGGCGTCTGCTGCCCACGATCCGCTCGCGTTGCCGCATCCTGCGCTTTGCGCCGCTCGAGGATGGACAGGTCGATCTGGTGCTGAGCCGCGCCGCGCCCCATACCGATGCGGCAACGCGCGCGGCCGCGATTGCGGCGGCGCAGGGGTCGCCCGGCGTGGCGTTGGAGTTTGTCGAGGAGGATCTGGCCCCGGTCCATGCGCTGATGCAAAGGCTGGCGGCAGAGGGCGATCCCGATCTGGCGCTGCGGGGCGCACTGGCCACGGTGATGGGGCCAAGACCCAGCCGGGCGCGGGTGCAGGCGGCGTTTGAGCTGGCGAGGGCAGTGCTGGCCGCGGGGCTGCGTACGGCGAACGCAGAGCGACAGGCGCGGATGATCGAGGCCCATGCTGCCTTGGTCCGTTTGGGCGCCGAGGCGCCGATCTTCAACTATGAGCCGCCCATGCTGGCGATGGAGATGGGAGCCTTGTTGGCCTCGGCATCTGGGCGATAATCGGACGCCGTAATTCGGACACAGGCAAAAAAGCGGTTTGCAGCGGGCGGATGCTTGCCTAGAGAGACGGCAATCTCTTTCATTTGCCCATTCTATTGTAGGTGCCGCAGGCTCATGGCCGAACCATTCTATATCACCACCGCCATCGCCTATCCCAATGGCAAGCCGCATATCGGCCATGCCTATGAAGCGATTGCCGCCGATGTCATTGCCCGTTTCCAGCGCGCCTCGGGCCGCGATGTCCGGTTTCAGACCGGCACGGACGAGCATGGGCTGAAAATGGCGCAGAAGGCGCGTGAACTGGGTATTACGCCGCGCGCGCTCTGCGATGAAATGTCGGCCCATTTCCGTGCGATGTGCGATGCTTTGAACATCAGCTATGACAAGTTTCAGCGCACCACCGACGAGGCCCATTACCGCGCCAGCCAGGCGATCTGGCAGGCAATGGAGGCCAAGGGCGACCTTTACCTCGACCGCTATGAGGGCTGGTATTCGGTGCGCGACGAGGCTTTCTATGACGAAAGCGAATTGGTCGCGGGCGAGGATGGAGTAAAGCTCTCGCCGCAGGGCACGCCGGTGGAATGGACGGTGGAGGAAAGCTGGTTCTTCCGCCTCTCGGCCTATGGCGACAAGTTGCTGGCGCTTTATGCCGAGCACCCCGAATTCATTCAGCCCGAAAGCCGCCGCAACGAAGTGATCCGCTTTGTCGAAGGCGGCCTGCGCGATCTCTCGATCAGCCGGACTTCGTTTGATTGGGGCGTGCCGGTGCCCGGTTCGCCGGGGCATGTGATGTATGTGTGGGTCGATGCGCTCACCAACTATCTGACCGGGCTGGGTTATCCGGACAAGACGCCGGAGATGGACAAGTGGTGGCCTGCCGATATCCACCTGATCGGCAAGGATATTGTGCGGTTTCATACCGTCTATTGGCCCGCCTTCCTGATGAGCGCGGATCTGGCGCTGCCGAAGCAGGTCTATGGCCATGGCTTCCTGCTGCATCGCGGCGAGAAGATGTCGAAATCGCTGGGCAATGTGGTCGATCCGCTGGAATTGGCCGAGCGGTTCGGGGTGGACAGCTTGCGCTATTTCCTGTTGCGTGAGGTCAGCTTTGGCAATGACGGTTCCTATAGCGCCGAGGCGATTGTCACGCGGTGCAATGCGGAACTGGCCAACAGCTTCGGCAATCTGGCGCAGCGCAGCTTGTCCATGGTATTCAAGAACATGGGTGGGGTATTGAAGGCCGATTGTGCGGTGGCTGAGGCTGATGTGGCGCTGCGTGATGCGGTCGCCGCGGGCATTGCCGAAATGCGCGCTGCCTTTGCCGATTATGATTTCAGCGCCGGTCTTGATGGCTGGATGCGCGCCGTTTTCGCCTGCAACGCCTATGTTGATGAACAGGCACCATGGACCCTGCGCAAGACCGATCCGGCGCGGATGGAGGCGGTGTTGATGACGCTGCTGCGCTGCGTGCGCGATCTGGCGCTGGCGGTGCGTCCGGTGGTGCCCAATGCCATCGACAAGTTGCTGGACCAGATGGGCGTGGAAGCACGCGACTATGATGCGCTCGACACGGATTGGCTGGCCGCGCTGGCGGGGCAATTCACCCTGTCGCAGCCGGTCGGCGTGTTTCCCCGTCTTGAAATGCCCACGGAGGACTGATGCTGATCGATTCGCATTGTCACCTCAATTACAAGGGGTTGGTCGAGGATCAGGACGAGGTTCTGGCCCGCGCCCGTGCGGCCGGTATCGGCGGCTTTCTCAACATCTCGACCCGGCAAAGCGAATGGGGCGCGGTGATCGCCACGGCCGAGCGCAATAGCGATGTCTGGGCCACGGTGGGCATCCATCCGCATGAGGCGGACGAGCATGCCGATCTGGGCGAGGGCGCCTTGCTGGAGGCCACGCGCCATCCCAAGGTGATCGGGATCGGGGAAACCGGGCTCGATTATTATTACGACCATTCCGATCGCGCGGTGCAGCAGGCCCTGTTCCGCACCCATATTCGCGTGTCGCGCGAAACGGGCCTGCCGCTGATCATCCATACCCGCGATGCCGAGGAGGACACCACGCGCATCATAGAGGAGGAGATGGGCGAGGGGGCCTTTCCGGCGCTGATCCATTGCTTCACCGCCTCAGCCGAATTTGGCGCGCGAATGGTGGAACTGGGGCTGACGATCTCGCTTTCGGGTATTGTGACCTTCAAAAACGCGAAAGAGTTGCAGGCTTTTGCCGCTGAAGTTCCGGCGGATCGCTTGCTGGTGGAAACGGACTCGCCTTTTCTTGCGCCAGTGCCGCATCGGGGCAAGACTTGCGAGCCTGCCTATACCGCCGACACGGCGCGTTTTGTGGCGGGCCTGCGCGGCGTTGCGGTTGAGGAATTGGCCGCGCAGACCACGACGAATTTCCGCAAGCTGTTTGGAAAAGCGGCATGAAGGCTATCATTCTGGGCAGCGGCACCTCGACCGGCGTGCCACGCATCGGCGGCGAATTCGGACTGGATTGGGGCGATTGCGACCCCGAAGAACCGCGTAACCGGCGCACGCGCGCCTCGATCATCATCGAAAACGATGCCGGAACGAGGTTGCTGGTGGATACGTCCACCGATCTGCGTCAGCAATTTATCGCCAACAATATCCATAAGATAGACGCTGTTTTTTGGACTCATGATCATGCCGACCACGCCCATGGCATCGATGATCTGCGCCCGCTGCGCTATGGGCGGTCGGGGCCTATCCCGGGCTATGGCGTGGATGAAACGGTGCGGCGGCTGCGGCAGCGCTTTGGCTATGTTTTTGCAGGGCAATTCGGCTATCACACGATTGTTCAGCTTGAAACCTTGAGCCAGTTGCGGATGTGCGCCGGGATCGGGATCGGCTGGACGGTGATGCCGCACGGTCCGGCCAAGAGCACTGGATTTCGTTTCGATTGTGATGGAAAGACAATAAGTTACGCCACAGACTTCAGCGAGATTACCGATGAGATGGTTTCGCTGTTCTACGGCTCCGACGTGCTGATCACCGACTGTCTGCGGCGAGAAGCGCATCCGACCCATGCCAACCTTGCGATGTCGCTTGAACTGGCCAATCTGACCAAGGCGAAGAAGGTCGCGCTGATCCATCTGGACAAGAGCATGGATTACGCGACGCTGAGCCAGGAAATACCGGCCCATGTGGATGTCGGCTTTGACGGCATGGTCATCACGGCATGAAATCCGGCGCGGTCAGCATGGATCAGATTGTAGCGCTGATCGCGGTGGCATTAATGCTCATGCTGGTTTGGCGCAATCTGTCGAGCTATCGTTTGGGGGCGCGGCGTAAATTGGGCATGGCGCTGTTGTGGGTGGTGGTTTTTGGCCTGGTGGCTTTGCTGGCCGCTCAGTTTGGCCTTTGATTGACGCATGTATCAGCGCAACGGCGTCGGATCACTTTTTACATAATCGGCATTATCGGTAAATCGCAACGGTGCAAAAATTGGCACTTTTCGCCCCCTATAATCCCCTTCAATCCAAAACTCCGCCATTCCCCGTTTGTGCTTTCCCGAAGCCGCAATAGGCACTAAGGCGCGGCCATGACGACCAACCAGGACATTCTGCAACTGGGCAAGCGCGTGGCCGCGACGCATGGCTGGCCTGCCGCCAAGGCCTTCAAGGCGTATCAAATGAGCGATGCCGACCGCGCCGTGATTTCGCGCTGTGCGGTGGATCTGTTGGCGGTGTTTCCGCCGCAGCCGGACGCCCCTGCTGATCTTGGCACGATGATGAGCGCGGCACTGGCCGTCAGCATCGAGCGCGCGATTGATGCGCCGGTTTACGTCATGCGCGGCTATCTTGGCGTCGATGGCCGTCCGGTTCTCGGGCCTGCTTATGGCTGGCTGATGGTTGGCCCCTATGTGGTCGATATCGCCCTGTTTCGCCTTGCTTATTCGGCTGCGGCCCCGGCACTCCTGTCCAAACATGTCGATTTGGCCTTTGGGCCCAACAAGGCGCTCTATGTCGATCACTGGTCGATGACCCGCCGGGTGGGCCTGCGATATTTGCCCGAACAGGTGCTCAGCGAGGCGGAAGTCACGGCATTGATGGGTGAGGCTTTTCACCGGATCAAACAGGCCCGCGAAACCTGACCGGCGCATGCATCAAACGAGAGAGAGAATGCCCGAAACAATCGATAATCGCACCCTGCGCCGTGATGACATTGCCGCTTTGGCAAAGGCGCATAAGGATGGCGTCCACCTCCTCGATTGCGATCTGGATGAGGCGGAACTGGGTGAACTCGATCTGGCCGGATGGCGGTTTGAGCGCTGCACACTGCGCCGGGCGGATTTGACCAAGGCCCGGCTGGAGCGCACGCAATGGCAGTCCTGCCGCGCGCCCATGGCCGGTTTTTTCAACGCAGATCTGACCGATGCGGTGTTCCGTTCGTGCGATCTCAACAATGCCAATCTGCGCCACGCGCGAATGACCAGCCTGCGCTTTATCGGCGGCAAGCTGACCGGCGCGGACCTTGGCGATGCGCGGATTGTCGATGCTCATTTCGAGGAAACGCTGATGGCCGGGGCCAAGCTGGCCGGGCTGGATTTCCGCAAGCAGCGCTTTACGCGCGTCGATTTTTCGCAGGCCGATCTGCGCAAATGCGATTTCCGCGATGTGAGTTTCGAGGATTGCAGCCTGCGCGATGCCAATCTTGTCGGCGCGCGGTTTGACAAGGCGGACCTGCGCGGGGCCGATCTTGGCGGGTTGCGGCTGACCGATGCGGCGCTGTTTCGCGGGGCCACGATTTCGCGCGCGCAGGCTGCGCAATTGCTCGCCGAACTGGGGTTGAAGCTGGGCTGATGCCTGCCGCTTATCGTCTGGATGCCGATGCCGCCCGGATCGCGGCGGCGCTGGGCGCGGATGCGGCGGGTGATGTCTGGGCGGGCGGGCCAGTGGCGCCGGGCGGTTATGCTCCGGTGGCCATACGCGATAAAGAGCGAGGGCGCATTCTCGTCCCGCGTCTGTGGGGCGTGCCGCCCCCTCCCCGCGGCGAACATATCGTCACCCATGTCCGGAATCTGGACAGCCCGTTCTGGATCGGCACCCTGCGCCATACCCAGTTCCGCTGCCTTGTGCCGATGACGGCGTTTCATGCGCGGGGCGGCTGGATGGAGGATCGCGCCCGCCCGGTTCTGGCCGCTGCAGGCATATGGCGCGATTCCGAAATTCCCAGCTTTGCGATCCTGACGGTGGACGCCATGCCCGTGATCCTGAAGCCTCAGGATTTCGGAACATGGCTCCATGCCGATTTCAAACTGGCCCGAAATTTGGTTGAGAGTTAGATCCGGACCCCGCTGATCGCCGCGCCCCAGGTCGTGCGCCAGCGCTTCTTGACGCCGGTCAGGCCGGCCAGAGCCACCACCGAAAGAGCCGCAAAGATCAGGAAGCCACTGCTCATGCTGCCGGTCCACTGCTTGGCAAGGCCCAGCGACGAGGCAAGGTAGAACCCGCCCACGCCGCCGCCAAAGCCGACAAGGCCGGTCATCACGCCGATCTCATGACGGAAGCGCTGCGGCACCAATTGAAACACCGCGCCATTGCCCACGCCCAGCGTGGCCATGGTCAGGAAGAACAGCGGGAACATCACGGCAAAACTGGCCGGGGATTGCGAGATCACCACCAGCAGCACGGCGGCCAGCGCATAGACCGCCGAAAGCGTCTTGATCCCACCGATCCGATCAGCCAGCGCCCCGCCCATCGGGCGCACCAGCGAACCGGCAAACACGCAGGCCGCCGTGGCATAGCCCGCCTGAACCGGGGTAAAACCCAGTTCACCGGTGTACCAGCTGGGCAGCGAGCCCGACAGGCCGACAAAGCCGCCAAAGGTTACGCCGTAAAACAGGATGAACCACCATGCGTCGCCATCGGCCAGCATCTTGAAATAGCCCTTCACATAGTCGCCGGTCGATTTGGCGGGGGGCTGATGCGGGCTGTCCTTAACGAAGACCAGATAGGCGACGAAGATGATCGCGACGGGAATGGCGGCCAGACCCAGCACATTTTCCCAGCCATAGGCCTTGGCCAGCAGCGGCGCGAAGATCGCGGCCAGCACCGTGCCCGAATTGCCCATACCGGCAATGCCCATTGCCTTGCCCTGATGCTGGGGCGGATACCAGCGACTGGCCAGCGGCAGCGCAACCGCAAAGCTGGCACCGGCAAAGCCGAGGATGATGCCGACCGCAATCAGGCCGTTCATCGAGGAAACGCCAAAATGCCATGCCGCGATCAGGCCTGCGATGACGATGATCTGGCCGATCGTGCCGGTCACTTTCTGACCGATGCGATCCACCAGAAAGCCGTTGACCAGACGCAGCACGGCCCCCGCCAGTGTGGGGACAGCCACGATAAAACCCTTTTGCGCGGGCGAGAGCGCCAGCGCCTTGGAAAAGATCGGCGCCAACGGGCCGAGCAGGTTCCATACCATGAAGGCGACATCGAAATAGAGGAAAGCCATGATCAGCGTAGGCCTGTGGCCCGATTGCCAAAAGGATTTGTCGGTCATCGCAAAGGGTCTCCACGGTGAAAGGATTTAAGGGCTTGACGGGCGCCTTGACCAGCCTGCCCAATCGCGTGTGTACGTGAGAGGGATGGCGGGACATGCGCGATGAAGGCAGGTTGTGGGTAAGCGCGGGCGTGGCCAGCGAATGCGGGCCGCGCGCGGAAAATCAGGATTTTGCCGGTGTTTACCTCGGCACGGAAACCGAGCGGGCCGGGCGCGGAATGGTGGCCGCGCTGGCCGATGGCGTGTCGGGCGGCAAAGGTGGCCGGATCGCGGCGGAACTGGCGGTGGCCAGTCTGCTCGACGGCTATTTCGCGCAGAGCGACACGATTGGCGTGGCCGCTGCGGTCAATCGGGCAATGGCGCCGTATAACCGCTGGCTCTCCGCCATGGGGCGCAGCGAGACGATGGCGCATTGCGCCACAACATTCACCACTTTGGTTCTGCGTGGGCGTCGTGCTCATGTCTGCCATGTGGGTGACAGTCGGGCGTGGCTGCTGCGCGATGGACACTTGAGCCAGATCACCAAAGACCACACCCATTCCCATCCCGACCGGCGTCATATCCTGCTGCGCGCGCTGGGGCTGGAGGAAGAGTTGCGGCTGGACCATCACGAGATCGCTCTGGCCGAACATGACCGCTTGCTGTTGACCAGCGATGGCGTGCATGGCGTTCTGTCGGCACGAAAAATCGAGAAAATTCTTGGCCAAAGGCAATCGGCCGAGGCCGACGCGCAGGCTTTGACCATGGCGGCGCTGGATGCGGGCGGACAGGATAATGCCAGCGCGCTGGTGCTCGATGTGGTCAGCCTGCCCGCGGTGGGGCATGATGCGATTGCGGGCGATCTGGCGCGCCTGCCCATCCTGCCGCCGCCCGAAACGGGCGATAGCGTTGATGGCTTCCGCCTGGAAAGCGTGCTCTCCGATGGCCGCTACACGCGATTGTTTCGTGCCACCGATACGGTCGATGGTGCCGAAGTGGTTATCAAGTTTCCCAAGCCGACTCTGCTGTCCGAAAGCGGCGCGCGCTCGGCCTTTACCCGCGAATTGCTGATCGGCAGCCGGGTGAGCAGTCCCTTTGTCGGCGGCGCGATCCCCGTTTCGCAGGACCGCCAGACCCGCCTCTACGGGGTCCAGCCCTTCTATGACGGACAGACGCTGGAGGAGCGGATGAAAGCACCCATCGCGCTGGACGAGGCGCTGGGCATTGCCGTCGGCCTGACGCGCGCGGTGGCTGCGCTGCATCGACAGGGTATCATCCACCGCGACATCAAACCCGAAAATGTCATCCTGCCGCGCGAAGGCGGGTTGAAACTGGTGGACCTTGGCGTGGCGCGCCTGCCCCGGATCGAGGATTTCACCGGCGACGAGATCCCCGGCACGCCCTCCTATCTGGCCCCCGAAATGTTTTCCGGCGAGGCGGGCAGCGAGGAAAGCGATCAATTCGCGCTGGGCGTGACGCTGTGGCGCCTGTTCGCCCGCGCCTGGCCCTATGGCGAGGCCGAGGCCTTCAGCCGTCCGCGTTTCCGCGAGGCCGTTCCGCCCAGCCGCACGCGGCCCGAATTGCCCGGTTGGCTCGATGCCGTCCTGCTGCGCGCCGTGGCGATTGCCCCGCAGGACCGGTTTGGCGATGTCGTCGAATTGCTGCGCGCCCTGGAAGGCGGAGCGGCGGTCGAGCGCACGCCCTTGCGCAAACCCGCGCTGATCGAGCGGCATCCTGTCGCCTTCTGGAAAGGCGTATCCGCCCTGCTCTTTGCGGCGCTGATTGTGGCGTTGATCTGGCGGTAAAAGTCGATTGGACATGGCGCTGCACCTTGATGAAAGGAGCGGCGCCATTGCCGACTATGGTTGTGAGGATGATTTTGCAAATAGCCGACCGCGCCTTTGCGGCAGCTGCGAAATAAAAATGCCGGATTCGTCCCCTCTATGCAAGAGCAAATTGGAAATCGCGCAAAGCCCCTTGCGTCACAGCCCGTCCGCCGCCATCGAGAAGCCATGCGAATAGCCATCATCGATGAAAGCGCGGTCCGGGCCAGCGTGATGCAGGAAGGTCTTGCCCAGCTTGGCGATTGCGAGATCTTCGTGATCACCGAAAGGCGGGGACTGGTGCGCCGCATTTCGGAAATTGACGCCGATATCGTATTGATGGATTTGGGAAATCCCAGCCGCGACGTGCTGGAGGAATATTTCGCCGTCAGCCGCGTTCTGGCCCGCCCGATCGCCATGTTTGTCGATGATTCCGACGAGGAATCCATCGGCGCCAGCATCGATGCCGGGGTCTCGGCCTATGTGGTCGACGGCTTTGCCCCGCACCGCATCCGCTCGATCCTCGATCTGGCCATCCGGCGCTTCCATGCCTTTTCGCGCCTGCAAACCGAACTCTCTGTTGCGCAAAGCAAATTGGCCGAGCGCGAGGCGGTGGACAAGGCCAAGCGCATCCTGATGCAGACGCGCGGCTTGGGCGAACCGGAGGCATACGCCGAATTGCGTAAGACGGCGATGAACCAGGGCAAGCGCATTGCCGATATCGCAGAGGCGGTGGTCACCGCGCATAAATTGATTGGCCATAATTGATGGGACGCGCAGCATGACGAGCAAATTCTCCATCGGTTTTCTGCCTCTGGTCGATGCGGCGCTGCCGATTCTGGCCCATGTCCATGGCTTTGCGGCGGACGAAGGGCTGGCCCTCGAACTGGTGAAGGATGTCAGTTGGGCCACGGTGCTGGACCGGCTGCTTTATGGCCACACCGATGCGGCGCATATGGTGGCCCCGCTGGCGATTGCCACGACGCTGGGGCGCGGCCGCCCTGCCCAGCCCTTGTCCGCCCCCTTCGTGCTGGGGCTGAACGGCAATGCGATTACGCTGCGCTCCGATCTGGCCGCGCAGGTTGCGCCAGAGGGCGCGCTGGGCGATCCGGCGGCGGTGGGCGCGGCGCTGCGCGCCATTGCGATGGAGCGCAAGGCGGCGGGCCATCCTTTATGCTTTGGCGTGGTCCATCGCTATTCCAGCCATAATTACATGCTCCGCTACTGGCTGGCGGGCTGCGGCATCCGGCCCGACGAAGACGTTGAAATCACCACCGTCCCCCCGCCATTCTGCGCCGACGCGCTGGAGGCGGGGGATGTCGACGGCATTTGCGTGGGCGAGCCGTGGAACAGCGTGGCGGTTGAACGCGGCGCGGGGACGATCGTTCTGGCCACGGCGCAAGTGTGGCGGCGCGGCGTGGAAAAGGTGCTGGCCATGCGCGAATCGGTGATGGAAGCGCGCCGTGCCGAGGTGCAGGCGCTGATCCGCGCGCTGCACCGCGCCGCACGCCAGTTCGTCGATCCCGAGGCGCTGGCCGCCAATGCGGCGATTTTGGCGCGGCCGGAATATCTCGACGCTGATGTCGAATTGATCCAGCGCGCGCTGGCCGACCGGCTCTTGCTGCACAAAGGCGGCGAGCTGATCCATTTCCCCGACTTCATGTTTCAATACCGGGAAGCGGCCAATTTTCCGTGGGTCAGTCAGGCCCAGTGGCTCTATTCGCAAATGCTGCGCTGGGACCGCACGCCTTATGACGCGGGCGATGAGGCCAAGGTGGCGCGCGTTTTCCGCCCCGATGTTTACCGCAGCGCGTTGACGGGGACCGATGCTCCCCTGCCCGGCGCCTCGTCCAAGGTGGAGGGCAGCCTGCGCCAGCCGATGGCCGTGGGGACGCAGCAGGGGCTTATAACGCTGGAAAAGAATGCGTTTTTCGATGGTCGTATTTTCGATCCGGCCGATCTGGCGGGCTATCTGGCGCGCGACGCCTACGCCAAATAGCGTAGGCGCGGGCGTCAGGGGGAATAAGCGCTTGCCGAAATTTCTTCGCTCGCCGTAAAAATGGAGGGCGTTTCGATAGGCCGAAACCAAAGACGGGATTGGCCAACGGAAGCGAAACGCCAGCAAAGTTTCGTGGCAATGGTGCCGCCCGGTCTGTTCCCCAAGGAGGGGGAAGCAGACCGAGGCGGATTTTTGCGTTCTGTGCCCTGCCCCACAAAGCCCGCGCTGGCGTGTGACAAAACCACCAACAGAGCATCAACCCGCCGGGGCGGGAACGGGAGAGCTTTGCCTTTTGAACGGGCAGATTTTCCATGAGGGGACGAGCCATGATCCGTTATCTGCTTACCGCCGCGCCGGTCGCGTTGATCGCCACGAATGCCTATGCCGCTCCCGGTTTCGGTGATCCGGTGCCCTTTGCCGATGGCACGATGACGTTTGACCCGATTGTCGATGCCCGGCTGCGCTGGGAAGACGTCGATGCCACGACCAAGAGCGCGGACGCCGTCACGCTGCGCGTGCGCGCCGGGGCGGAGATCAAGCACAAGGCATCGGGCCTCTCGGCGCTGGTTGAGGGCGCCGGGACAGTGGCGCTGGACGACCATTACAGCGGTTTCCCCTATGCCAACCTCGCCAGCAGCCAATATCACAGCACGCAGGCCGTGATTCCCGATCCGCAGAACGCCGCCTTCAACCGTTTTCAGATCGCCTATCAGAAGCAGGGCATCGGCCTGACGATCGGCCGCCAGCGCATCAATCTGGACGATCAGCGCTTTGTCGGCTCGGTCGCCTGGCGCCAGAATGAACAGACGTTTGACGCTGCGCGCGCCGCGGTCAATGGCGGCCCCATCTCGCTGGATGCTACCTATGCGATCAGCCAGCGCTCGATATTCGGCAATGATGGCGGCGCGCGCACGGCCTATAATGGTCGCTTCATCTTCCTCAACGGCGGGCTGAAAAACCGGATAGGGTCGATCAAGGGCTTTGCCTATATCCTTGATTACGACAAAACCGCCTTCTCGAACGCGGCGGCGCGCAGCACGCTGGATTCCTCACAGACCTATGGCCTTCGCGGCAACACGGCCCCCATCAGGCTGGCCAAGGGCATCAGTTTCGCGCTGACCGGCAGCTATGCCAACCAGCGCAATTATGACCGCAACGTGCGGGCCTATAGCGCCGACTATTACTTTGGCGAAGGCGCGCTTACGGTGATGAACACCACCTTCACCGGCGGCTATGAAGAACTGGGCGCGGATCGCGGCGCGGCGGGCGGCACATGGTCGTTTCAGACGCCAATGGCCACGCTCCACAAATTCAACGGCACGGCGGACCTGTTTCTGACCACGCCCGCCAATGGCCTGGCCGACACTTATGTGGGCGTTTCCGGCAAGTTTCCCAAGGTCAAGGCCCTGCCCGGCCTCAACTATGGCGCGACCTATCACTGGTTCGGCAGCGCGGTGAACGGCCTGAAATATGGCAATGAGTTGGACGCCCAGATCGGCTTCAAGATCAGCAAGATCACATGGCTGGTCAAATATGCCGATTATCAGGCCAAGGGCTTTGGCGCGGACACCAAAAAGTTCTGGCTGCAAGCGGAATATTTATTTTAATTCATTATCTTAATCATGACATTTCGCATTCGCACAAAATCTCTTGCAGATAGACGGCGTTGCGGTAAGATACACCTACACATGCCTTGGTTCCTCGCCCAACGTCGGGCGGATTGACCGGAACCATCGCATACCATCCAACATATGCGTGGCAACGAAGCCGCATCGAACCGTCCCAGCGGATGGCTTCGTTGCGGCTTTTTTTCGTTTGGCGCGCAAAACCCAGGAGTGCCCGAGGTGAATGCCCCCAACCTTGTGAAAATCCCCGAAGGCGATTGGCGCGAAAGGCTTGTTGTGATCGGCAATGGCATGGCCGGTTGCCGCGCAGTGGAGGAAATCCTCGCCCGCGATGCAGGCCGCTTTGCGATCACGATCTTTGGCGCCGAGCCGCGGGTGAACTATAACCGCATCATGCTCTCGCCGGTTCTGGCCGGTGAGAAGCAGTTTGACGACATCGTGATCAACACAACCGAGTGGTATGTCGAAAACGGCATCACGCTGATCTCGGGCGATCCGGTTGTGGCGATTGATCGCACGGCGCAGACGGTCACGAGCGCCAGCGGCCTTGTCGAACCTTATGACCGCTTGTTGATCGCTACCGGTTCGGAACCCTTCATCATTCCGGTGCCGGGCAAGGATCTGTCGGGCGTGGTGTCCTTCCGCGATCTGGACGATGTTGACCGGATGCTGGCGGCGGCGGCCAAGGGCGGCCATGCGGTGGTGATCGGCGGGGGCCTGCTGGGGCTGGAGGCGGCCCATGGCCTGTCGCTGCGCGGCATGGATGTGACCGTGCTGCACCTGATGCCCACGCTGATGGAGCGCCAATTGGACGAGGCCGCCGGTTGGTTGCTCAAATCCGAACTGGAGCGCCGGGGCCAGACGATCCTGACCGGGGCCGATACCGCCGAAATTCTGGGCAAGGATGGCAAGGTCACAGGCGTCAAGCTGAAGGATGGCCGCGAGATCCCCGCCAGCATCGTGGTGATGGCTGTCGGCATCCGCCCCTCGACCGCGCTGGCGCGTCAGGCCGGCCTTGAAGTCGAACGCGGCATCTTGGTCGACGACCATATGGTCACCAGCGATCCGGCGGTCATGGCTGTGGGCGAATGCGTTCAGCATCGCGGGATCTGCTATGGTCTGGTCGCGCCGCTTTGGGAAATGTGCCGCTCGCTGGCCGATGCTGCGGTGGCCGCGCCCACGGGCTATACCGGCTCGGTCACCTCGACCAAGCTGAAGGTTTCGGGGATCGACCTGTTCTCGGCCGGTGATTTTTCGGGCGGGGCCGATTGCGAGGACATCGTCATGCGCGATGCCGCACGCGGCGTGTACAAGCGCGTGATCGTCAAGGACAATAAGCTGGTCGGCGCGGTGCTTTACGGCGATACCGCCGATGGATCGTGGTACTTCGACCTGCTCAAGCGCGAGGAAGACATTTCCGACATCCGCGAAGCCCTGATCTTCGGTCAGGCCTTTGCCCAGGGCGGGGGCGCCCTCGCGGACCCTAATGCCGCCGTTGCCGCCCTTTCGGACGATGCCGAAGTGTGTGGCTGCAACGGCGTGACCAAGGGCAAGGTGGTGGCCACCATCAACGCGGGCGCCTGCTCGCTGGACGCTGTGCGCAGCCAGTGCAAGGCTTCGGCCTCCTGCGGTTCCTGCACGGGGTTGGTGGAAAGCCTGCTCAAGCTGACGCTGGGCGACGATGTGAAGTCGGGGCCGAAGACGGTCTGCAAATGCACGACCTTCAGCCATGACGATGTGCGCCGCCTGATCGTGGAAAAAAACCTGAAGGCCATTCCGCAGGTCATGCAGGAACTGACGTGGAAGACGCCTGATGGTTGCGCTTCCTGCCGCCCTGCCCTCAACTATTACCTGCTCTGCGCATGGCCGGGCGAATATGTGGACGATCAAAAGAGCCGCTTCGTCAACGAACGGATGCACGCCAATATTCAGAAGGACGGCACCTATTCCGTGGTCCCGCGCATGTGGGGCGGGGTAACGACCCCCAACGAATTGCGCGCCATTGCGGACGCTGCCGACAAGTATCAGGCCCGTCTGGTGAAAGTCACCGGCGGCCAGCGCATCGACCTGTTCGGCATCAAGAAGGAAGACCTGCCCGCGATCTGGGGCGATCTGAATGCCGCCGGTATGGTGTCCGGCCATGCCTATGGCAAATCGCTGCGCACGGTGAAGACCTGCGTGGGGTCCGAATGGTGCCGCTTCGGCACGCAGGATTCGACCGGCCTTGGCATCAAGGCCGAGCAGATGACCTGGGGTTCGTGGATGCCCCACAAGTTCAAGATCGCCGTATCAGGCTGCCCCCGCAATTGCGCCGAGGCCACGATCAAGGACTTTGGCGTGATATGCGTGGACTCGGGCTATGAACTGCATGTCGGCGGCAATGGCGGGATTCACCTGCGCGGCACCGACCTGCTCTCCAAGGTAACGACAGAGCAGGAGGCGCTCGACACCTGCGCTGCCTTTATCCAGCTTTACCGCGAACAGGCATGGTATCTGGAACGCACCGCGCCGTGGATCGAACGCGTGGGCCTCGATTACGTCAAGGCGCAATTGTTCGACGATCCGGAAGCTGTCGCCCGTCTGGCCGCGCGTTTCCACTACTCGCAACAGTTCATGCAGGACGACCCATGGGCCCGCCGCGCCGCCGGCGAGGACAGCGAACTCCACCAGCATCTGGCCGAGTTCCGCCCCTTCCCCACCATGCAGATGAAGGAGGCCGCAGAATGACCACAGTATCCATGATTGGCGACTGGATCGATATCGGGCCGACGACACAGATCAGCCCCGGCAATGCCCGCACCCTGCCGGTGCAGGGTGGCGAAGAGATCGCCATTTTCCACACACTGGACAATCAGTTCTATGCGCTGGTCAATAAGTGTCCGCACAAGCACGGCCCCCTCAGCCAAGGCATCGTGCATGGCAATGTCGTGACCTGCCCGCTGCACAGCTGGAACATCAGCCTGAAAACCGGCGAGGCGCTGGGCGATGACAAGGGCTGCGTGCCTACCATCCCCATCCGTGAGGACGCCGGGCGGCTGTATCTCAAGCGCGAAGCGTTGGTTTCGGCCAAGGCGCCGGAGGCCGCAGCATGAACAAGACGGCGATCCGCACCACTTGCGCCTATTGCGGCGTTGGCTGTGGTATCGCCGCCGCGGTGGCGGCCGCGCCCGGACAGCGCGCCGTCACCATTCAGGGCGACACACAGCACCCCGCCAATCACGGCCGCCTCTGCTCCAAGGGCACGCATCTGGGCGAGACGGTGGCGCTGGACGGGCGCTTGCTCGCGCCCATGATCGGCGATCAGACGGTCGGCTGGGACGCGGCGCTCGATGAAGTGGCCGACCGGATGCGCGATGTGATCGAGGCCCATGGCCCTGATGCGGTCGCCTTCTACGTCTCCGGCCAATTGCTGACCGAAGATTATTACGCGGCGAACAAGCTGATGAAAGGCTTCATCGGCAGCGCCAACATCGACACCAATTCGCGCCTCTGCATGGCCAGCGCCGTTGCCGCCCACAATCGCGCCTTTGGCGAAGACATTGTGCCGGGCAGCTATCGCGACCTTGACGAGGCCGACCTGATCCTGCTGGTGGGCAGTAACACCGCATGGTGCCACCCGGTCATCTGGCAGCGCCTGGAAGCGGCCCGCGCCGCGCGCGGCACCAGGATCGTCGTGATCGACCCGCGCCGCACCGAAACCGCCGAACAGGCCGACCTACATGTCGCGCTGGCGCCCGATGGCGATGTGGCTTTGTTCAACGCATTGCTGGCCGAAATGCACGCTCGCGGGTTGACCGATGATGCGGGGCTGAATGTGCCGCATGGCTTTTGGGCTGGGCTGCCCTGCGATCCGGGCGTTCCGGCGGATCAGTTTGCCGCTCTGGCCGATCTGGTCGCCGCCCATCCGCGTATGGTCACGCTGTTTTCGATGGGGGCCAACCAGTCCTCCAGCGGCACCGACAAGGGCAATGCGATCACCAACCTCCACCTTGCCATGGGCCGCATCAATCGGCCCGGCGCCGCGCCTTTCAGCATGACCGGACAGCCCAATGCGATGGGCGGGCGCGAGGTGGGCGGGCTGGCCAATATGCTGGCCTGCCACCTCGGCTTTTCGGATACGGAGCTGCGCGATGTGGCCGGTTTCTGGAACACCGCCAACATCTGCTCCGGCCCCGGCAGGAAGGCGGTGGATATGTTCCGCGCCATTCATGATGGCTCGATCAAGTTCCTCTGGGTGATGGCCACCAACCCGGCCGCCTCCATGCCCGACGCCGGTTTCGTGCGCGATGCGCTGGCGCGTTGCCCCACGGTGGTGGTGTCCGAGGCGATTGCCGACACCGACACGGGCCGCTTTGCCCATATCCGCCTGCCCGCCCATGCATGGGGCGAAAAGGACGGCACCGTCACCAATTCGGAACGCCGCATCAGCCGCCAGCGCACCCTGTTCCCCCCCCCCGGCGAGGCCAAGGCCGACTGGTGGATCATGGGGCAAGTGGCCGCCCGCATGGGCTGGGGCGATGCCTTTGCCTATGACCGCCCGGCCCAGATCTGGCGCGAATATGCCATGATGACGGGGCTCGCCGTGCGCCATGGGCGGCGGCTGGATCTGCGCGATCATGCGGCAATTTCGGATGTCGATTATGACGCGATGATGCCCTTTCAATGGGGCGGCGATTATCCGCTGGCCGATGGCTACAGCACGAGCGATGGCCGTGCGCGGCTGATTGCGGTGCGCCCCCCCATGGCTGCCACAATTGATCCGGCCTATCCGCTGCGCCTCAACACCGGGCGCTATCGCGACCAGTGGCATACGATGACCCGCACCGGCTATGCCCCCACGCTGGCCCAGCATCGGCGCGAGGCCCTGCTCGAAATCCATCCCGATGATGCGATGCTCTATGGCCTGAGCGACGGCGGTCTGGCCCGCGTGGCCACGGCCAACGGCGCATCAGTGTTTCGCGTCAGCCTCACCGATGCCCAGCGGCGGGGCGACATCTTTGTGCCGATGCACTGGACCGATGTGATGGCGGGCGGAGCGCGCGCCAATCTCCTGCCCGCCCAGCGCGTGGACCCGGTTTCGGGCCAGCCCGCGTTTAAAAACACGCCGGCTCGGGTCGAGCCGATCAAGGCGGATTGGCGGGGTTTCCTGCTGCTCAAGCAACCGGCGGTGCCCGAAGGCCTGCTGTTCTGGAGCCGGTCGCGGGTCAAGGGCGGCTGGCTTTACGAACTGGCCGGGATGGGCGCGGTGTCGGTCGAGGGCCTGCTGCCCACCGGCGAACGGCTGGAGGTGGCGGATCACGAGCGCGGCATGCGCCGGATCGCGGTGCGCGGCGAAGATGGCGCGCTGGCGGGCGCACTGTTCTTGACGCGTTATGGCACTTTGCCCCAGCGCGCATGGATTGCCGACCAACTGGGCGAGACAAGCGAGGCCATCGAATGGCTGGCCGCGCGACCCAGTACTCCGGTCCCGGATCGTGGGCCGATTGTCTGCGTCTGTCACGGCGTGGGCGAAAAGGATATCGAGCAAGCCATCGGCGCAGGCGCGTGCAGTGTGGCGACCATTGGCCAAGAAACGCGTGCGGGCACGAATTGCGGCTCTTGCCGCCCTGCCCTGGCGCGCATGTTGGCAAAGATGATGGAGACGGCGCAATGAGCCATGATTTTCCCGCAGGCATGGTCTGGCTGGTGGGCGCAGGCCCCGGCGATCCCGAATTGCTGACGCGCAAGGCCGAAAGGCTGATCCGCGCCGCCGATGTGGTGTTCTATGATGCGCTGGTGGGCGAAGGCGTGCTGGCGCTGGTCAGCCAAGGCACACGGATGGTCAGTGTGGGCAAGCGTTCTGGCCGCCACAGCAAGGCGCAAGGGTCGATCAACGATCTGTTGCTGGAAGCCGCTCTGGCGGGCCAGCGCGTGGTGCGTTTGAAGGGCGGCGACCCCTCCGTCTTTGGCCGTAGCGCCGAGGAGATTGAGCATCTGGCGAAGGGCGGCGTGGTGGCAAAGGTCTGCCCCGGCATCACCACGGCCAGCGCGGCGGCGGCCAGCGCGGGGGCTTCGCTGACGCTGCGCGGATCGGCGCGGGGGTTGACCTATGTTACCGCCCATCTGCGCGCAGGCGAACCGTTGCAGCTCGATTGGGCCACGCTGGCCAGTGACCAGCAAACCGTCGGCGTCTATATGGGCCGCGCGGCGGCGGGCGAGATTGCGCGGGGGTTGATCGCGGCGGGGCGCGACCCGGAAACGCCGGTGATGGTGGCGGTCAATGTCTCGCGCCCCGATGAACGCCTGATCCGGGGCAAGCTCAGCGCGCTGGCCTTTCTGGTGGCCACGATCAGCGATGATGATCCCACGCTGCTGCTGATCGGCGAGGCGGTGCGGGCCAGGAATGTCGCGCCGGCCGCGCTTGAGGCCCTAATCCTCTAGCGCGGCAAACCGGAAATCGCGAAAGCGGGCCTCGCCCCGGCCCGCCGCATAGAGGCCGGGTTTGAGCGCGAGAAAGCCGCCGCGCACATTGTGGTGATAGCCTGACACCTCCATCCCGCGGTCAAAGCGGTGCCATGTCTGACCGCCGTCGCTGCTGGTGTGGATGGCGATGATGTGACGGCGGTTGGTTATGCGCATCCGCAAGGCATGGCCATAGGTGTGCGCCGGGCGGCCGCGCTCCATGCCATATTGGTGGGTGACGAAACGGTCCTTGTCAAAACCCAGCCCCGCATAGAGCCGGTCGTCATAGAACAGCACAAGACCCGCCGTGGTGCCTGGATCGATCTCGATCTCGCATTCAAAGCGATAGGATGTGTCGCCCGCCGTCAGCAACAGCGGCGATCCATCGACCGGCGCATGGCCCTTGGCGGCCAGATGCAGCACGCCATCGGCAACACGCACCCGCGCCGCCTCATCGCGCGCGGGGCGGAAAAAGGCCCACTTGCTGCCCAAAGCCAGCGGCGCGGAAAAATCATCCGAGAGCGCCATGCCGTGTGGCAGCGCCTGCCCGCCGCGCGGTTTGGGCAAAGGGCGCGAAAGATCGCCGCCCGTCATGCGCGGCCAGCCGTCACGGCCCCATACGACGGGATCAAGCAGGCATTGCCGCCCCAGCGTCCAGAACCCTGCACGATAGCCATGATAGAGCGCCCACCACGACCCGTCCGGCCCATCCACTAACGAGGCGTGGCCCCGGCACCACCATGCTTCCTTGTCGGACACCGTGCGCACCAGCGGATTGCCGGGATGATGCCCCCACGGGCCATGGATCGAGCGCGAGCGCGCGGCGATCACCATATGTCCGGTGGGCGGCCCCGCCGTACCGCCCACGGCGGTCAGCATATGGAAATAGTCGCCATGGCGCAGGATCTTTGGCCCTTCGGGACTGAAACCCTCAACGTCCCATGTGTCGGGATAGCGCCACGGATCATAGACATGCTCCGGCTCCCCGGCGAGCGAGAGACCATCGTCCGACAGGCGTACCCGGTCGCCGCCCGAGAGGAACAGCCAGCGCGAGCCATCCTCGCCCACCGCATGGCATGGGTCGATATGTTTGGGCAGGCCCAGCGGCACCGGATCGCTCCACGGCCCGTCAATATGGTCGGCCCAGATGACGAAAGTATCGTTCCGCTCCGCCTTGACCGGGATGTAGAGAAAATAGCGGCCATTGTGCTTGGCCAGACTGACCGCCCAGACCGCCCCGATATTGCGCAGCAGCGCCGGTTTGCGCGGTTGCCAGTTCACCAGATCGCGCGAATGCCAGATCGTCAGGCCGGGATAGGCGTCGAAGCTGGAAAAGGTCATGTAATAATCCGCGCCATCGCGCAGGATCGCCGGATCGGCCCGGTCGCCCGACAGGATCGGGTTGAGGAAAGTGCCATTGCCCAGATCGGGCGCGGCCTGATTGTCGAAGCCCTGCGCGGGGGCGGCTTTGGCCTGCGCCGAAATTGCGGTCAGCGTCGTCAGCCCGCCCGCCAACAGGGCGGCGCGGCGGTCTATGGTAAAGCTCATGCCTGTTTCACCAATCCCGTCGTCTGCGCCCAGTTCAGCCAAAGCTGGGGCCATATCGCGACCGGCTTGCCCGCCGCATTGCGCAGACCAAAGCCATGGCCGCCCCGTTCAAACAAATGGCATTCCACCTTTGCGCCCTTGGCCTTCAACGCATCGCGCAGGGCCAGCGTATTGCCCACCGGCACGGCGGGATCATCCTCGGCATGGAGCAGGAAATGCGGAGGCGGATTGCCGGGAATGTTGCGGTCGGGCGAATGGGCCGCCTCCTGCGCCGCCGTGGGATGATCGCCCAGCATCTGCTGGCGCGATCCTGCGTGGGCCAGAGGCGGCGTCATTGAGATGACCGGATAGATGGGGGCCGCACAAAATGGGCGAGCGGGTTGATGATCGGCCTCGTCGATGGGAGCATAGACCGCCGCATCAAAGCGCGAGGCGAGATCGGCGCACAGATGCCCCCCGGCGGAAAAGCCCATGGTCGCCACGCGAGCCGGGTCAAAGCCATATTGCCCCGCTCGGTCGCGGATGAGGCGGATCGCGCGCTGGGCGTCGATCAGGGCGGTATCTGGGCCGGTGGCCCATCCCTCGCCCGGCAGGCGATAGAACAGGACAAAGCAGGTGAAACCCCGCGCCGCCAGCCAGCGGGCCATTTCATAGCCCTCGCGGTCGATCACCACGCGCACATAGCCGCCGCCCGGTGTGATCAGCACGGCCGCGCCATTGGGCTGTTTCGGACGGAACACCACCATGCGCGGATGGGAAATGCCATGAATGGCGCGATCAGGCAGGGCGGGATCTTTCGACCTCTCGACGATTTCCTGCGCAATCGGGCGCAGCCGTCCCGGCCCCGCCCCGCCCGGCCAAAGCGAGATCACCTCTGGCGTATCGGGCAGATCATCGGATGGGGTGGCGGGCGAAGGGGCCATCATTCCCTCCGCCCGCCATGAGGCCGCCCCGGCGAGCAGGCCGGATGCCAGAAGTGTCCTGCGATCCATTGTCATCGAACACATCCTTTATCCGGCTGCTTGCCGGGACAGAAGGTTTAGTATTTCCAGCGCGCGCCGAACTGGATCGTGCGGCCAAAGTGGTTGTTTTCATAGTTCCGCGTCGCGCTCGCATCGGTATAGCGATAGCGATAGGTGTCGAGCAGATTGTTGCCGTCGAGCGAAAGTTCCACGCTGCTGGTCAGCTTGTAGCGCACCGCCGCGTCAAAGCTGGTATAGCTGCCATAACCCTCGAACACATTGCCGGTGCCGCTGGTCGCGTCATTGAACGGCCCGCGATAGCTGAGCATACCGCGGATGCTGAACTTGCCGTCGTCATAATAGAGCGTGGCATTCCACGCCGTTTTCGACACGTTGAGCAGCGTTGCCGGATAGACCGCATTCACCCCCACCAGCGTACAGGCCGCCGTGGGCGTGGTGCGGGTGCAGGGATTGGTGGCGGGACCCGTGATCGTGTAATTGGCGTTCGACTTGATCAGCGTCACGTTGCCCTGGAAACCGATGTTCTTGAGCACACCGGGCAGGAACCGGAAGGGCATCTGCAGGGCCAGTTCCATACCCTGAAGCCGGGCGCCGCTGCCGTTCACATTGGCCGTGATCTGATAGATCTGGTTCGGGTCAAAGTTGATATAGGCAGGCGAACTGGTCGGCAGCGCGCTTTGCGGCAGACCGGTCGAGGCGAAGGTGGCGGCATAGCTGGACGAGATCGGGAAGCTGGCGATATCCTTCTGGAACACGGCCAGCGAGATCACCGACTGGGGGGCGAAGTAATATTCGACCGCCAGATCGTAATTGGTCGCGCGATAGGGATCGAGCTGGGGGTTGCCATAGCTGATCCGGTAATTGAACCCGTCAATCGAGCCGCCCGGCGTCAGATTGCCCAGCGTCGGGCGCGTCAGCACCTTGGCATAGGCGGCGCGAATGATCACCTTGGGATGCGGATAGAAGGCAAGGTTGGCCGAAGGCAGCCAGTCGCCATAGCCGCGCTGGACCGTCACGCTGTTGCCCGAAAGGATCCCGGTCGATTTTTGGCTGGTATAGGCATAGCGCGTGCCCATATTGCCGCCAAATTCCAGACCAAACAGATTGCCCTTGAAATTGGCCTCGAAATAGCCGCCCGAGGTGGTTTCCTGCACCGAGCGCACGTTGCCGCTGTCAAGCGTGGCCGTGCGGCTGTAGAGCTTGGTGAAGGCCGTGGTGGCGGGCAGATTGGCCACGATCCAGCTGCTGGTCGTGCCGGCAGGCTGGCCGGCATTGCCCAGATTGACGGTGTCCACCATCGCGCTGGTCAGCGGGAAGCCATAGGCGCTGGATGAACAGGTCAGCGTGCCCAGCACAAGGTCGGCCCCGCTGCTGCCGCAAACCGCGCTGTCGCGCAGATAGGCCACCGAATCAAAGTTGAACCGGCGCCACACGCCGCCCGCCTTGATCGTAAAGCCGTCGGCCACTTCCCAATTCACATTGCCCTGCACCGTCTTGAACCGGTTGGTGACATTGGAGGGGCGGTCGCGGATTTCGGCCAACTGGAACTTGGACGGATCGGTCACGCTGTCGCCATAGGAAATGACGGGCGAGGCCATGTTGCGGTAATCATAGGAGAAACCATTGGCCGTTCGATTGTCAAGCAGCATGGTGGTTTCCACCGGAATATCCGCGTCCGACTTGGAAATGCCGCCCAGGATTTTCACCTTCAACTTTTCGGTGATGTCCTGGTCCAGCGTCGCGCCCACCTGATAGAAGGTGGTGTTCGACTGGCGCAGATAATGTTCGGAGCGGACATAGGCGTGGTTGAACGTGGCCGCGACCATGTTGTTGTTCGCGTCATAGACCGGGTTGACCACGTCGATCGACTTTTCATTCGAACGGGCCAGCACTTCGAGCCACTTTTCCTCGCGGTTTTCCTTGAAGCGCGAGAACAGGGCGTCAATCGACAGCTTGGTGTGGTCGCTCGGCTTGAACTGGATCGATCCGGTCAGGCCAAGGCGCTCGCGGTCATGCCCGATGACGCCATAGCGCGGGATGCGCGGATGGAATGACAGGCTGGCCTGATCGCAGGTCGCGCTCTGGCGATAGCTGCCGGTGTAATTGGTGGGCGAGCCGCCCGTGGCGCCCGGCACCGAATAGAAGCAGTTCGTGCCGTTGACCGAGTTGAAATAGGCCTGCGCCCAGCGCACCGAATTGTTGCCCAATTCCAGCGTGTTGGTCTTGGAATAGGCGGCCGAGATGTTGGCGCCGAAGGTGCCGCTGTCATTGCGCCAGCTCAGCAGGCCGGCGAGACGCGGCCCAAGGTTCTTGGACAGGTCATTATAGCTGCCCTGAACATTGGCCACAGCCGTCAGCCCGGCCTTGCCGCCTAGCGGATTGCCGGTGTTCAGATCCACCACAGCGCCCAGCGAGCCTTCGTCAAGCGACGGTTCGGCGGTCTTGTGGACGACCAGATTGGTGAAGAGTTCCGAGGCGAACACGTTGAAATCGAACGAGCGGTCGCGGTTGGCGCTGGCGCCGTCGGAAGAAGTCGCAACGGTTTCAAGGCCATTCACCCGAACGCGGGTGAATTGCGCGCCAAGCCCGCGCACGGTGATCGCGCGCCCTTCGCCGCCATCACGCTGGATCGAAATGCCGGGAATGCGCTGAAGCGATTCGGCCAGGTTCTGATCGGGAAATTTGGCGATGTCTTCGGCCACGATGGCGTCGACCGCGGCCACCGAGTTCTTTTTCAGAGTGAGCGCGGCTTCAAGCGAGCGACGAAAGCCGGTGACGACGATGGCTTCGGGCGCGGCTGCATCGGCGCCGGGCGCGGCGGTTTGCGCAAAAGCGGGCGTGGCCAGCGCCGTTCCGGCCACCAGAGCCAGACGCAAAACAGAGAAACGGCGAGCGGTGAATCGCGTTGCGGTATGAGGCATTATAACTCCCCCTAAAACTCCCACGGGGCGGCAATGCGCCCCACTCCTCACTGATTGCCCCAAAGCGTGATACCGGTGTCATAAGTGGGAAACGCGAATCGCGCTGTCGCCGCCTTTTTCATCCATATCCCTGCCCTCTGGGGCTAATTTTATCTGCCAAGGTGTTGCCGTTCAACGTTTTTCGATGGCGTTGAAGGGAACCTCTTGTCCGATTTGGTAACCGGTGTCATAAGTCTTGGCATGAGGCCCCGGCCTCTGTCAAGAACCACCAACAATGAAGCCCCACAGGAGAGGCCCCGGTGACATTTCTGCCCACCCCCGTTGTTCGTCATGCGCGCTTTCTGCTCGCCGCTGCCGTTTTGCCTCTGTCCGCGCCCGTCTGGGCCGAAACGCCCAATGCCCCCGCACAGGCCAGCTTTGCCCATCCCGCCGATCCCACCAAGGGCGGCGCAGGCGGGCGAATCATCCGCGTAACCACACTGGCCAAGGATGGCCCCGGATCGTTCAAAGAAGCCGTCGAGGCCAAGGGCCCGCGCATCGTCGTCTTTGAAGTGGGCGGCGTGATCGACATGGGCGGCACCGAACTGGTGATCAAGGAACCCTTCCTCACCATCGCCGGGCAAACCGCCCCCTCGCCCGTCACGCTGATCCGCACCGGTATCGACCTGCACGGCCATGACGTCATCATCAGCCACTTGCGCGTCATGACCGGCGCGATGGACAAACCCCACTTCTCGGGCTGGGAGCCGGACGCCTTTTCAACCGTGGCCGCGCATAATGTGGTGATCGAACATTGCAGCTTCCTGTGGGCCATTGACGAAAACATGTCGGCCAGCGGCCCGCGCTTTACCGGCAAAACGGTGCAGGACTGGCGCGCAGGCACCAGCCATGACGTTGTTTTCCGTGAAAACCTTGCCGCCGAAGGGCTGGCCTTTGCCAGCCACTCCAAGGGCGAGCATTCAAAAGGTTCGCTGATTCACGACAACACCACGGGCATCACCTTCTACCGCAACGTCTGGGCGCATAATGTCGAGCGCAGCCCGCTGGTCAAAGGCGGCGCGCAGGTCGCCATGGTCAACAACATCATCTACAACCCCGGCCACCGCGCGGTGCATTACAACCTGATGGCGCTGGAATGGGCGGGGCATGATTACGTCACCGGCCAGATTACGGCGGTCGGCAATGTCATGCGCGGCGGCAACCAGACCGATCCGGGCCTGCCCTTTCTGATGCTGGGCGGCGATGGCGATCTGGCCTTTTATGGCCAGGACAACCGGGCGGTGGACCGCCATGGCAATGCCCTGCCGATGTTTGGCCGCTATGGCGAGACGAAGGCCAGGCTCATCACCGCGGACAAGCCGTTGGCCAAACTGGACGGCTATACGATCCTGCCCTCTGGCGAGGTGGAAACCAGCGTGCTGAATTCGGTCGGCGCGCGGCCTTGGGATCGCGATCCGCAGGATATTCGCGTGCTGTTCTTTGTGGCCGAAGGGCGCGGCGACATTATCGACGATGAAAAGCAGGTAGGGGGCTATCCCCACGCCGCCGAAAAGCGCGCGCCTTTTGTTGAGGCCGCTTGGGACCTGACCACGATGACGCCCAAAAACGGCGCCTATCCGGGCCAGAAGGCGGGCGCGCAGGAAAAGCTGAGCGACCGTGACAAGGCGATGCGGCAGGGCGGCGTGTAAAAGAGATTGGGGGGCTGCGAGGCCCCCCAAGCTTTCAGGTTACGACGCTTTGGTGAATAGCTCTAACGCCGAACATCACCCGAATTGCCGGTGAAGCCATCAATTTCCGCGCGCGGCAGGCGCAGCCAGTCGCCATGGAGCGAATGTTTGAGCGCGTTCATGGCCAGACCAAGCTGCGCCATCTTTTTCGCGTCCCCGCCCTCCAGCCAGCCTGTCAAAACCCCCGCCGCAAAGGCGTCGCCCGACCCGACACGATCGACGATATCGGTGATCTCGATCTCGGTCGTCTGATGCCGGTCCTCGCGCAGATCGACGCGGGCCGAGAGGCGGTGATGGGTCTGGGTGATGGGATGGCGCGCGGTGCTGGCCATGACTTGCAGGTTGGGAAAGGTCGCGAAAGCCGCCTCCACCGCTTCGCGCCGCCGTTCCGCGCCATCGCCGGAAAAGGGCTTTTGCAGTAGCAGCGTCATGTCGCGATGGTTGCCGAACATTATCGTCGCATCGGACAGCAATTCGAGCAGGATCTCACGCGGATTGCTGTCCCACGCGGCCCAGAGTTTCTCGCGGAAATTGCAGTCGAAACTGACCGGAACCCCTGCCGCTTTGGCCGCCTTGATCCCGGCGCGGGCGAGTTCGACACCCGCCGGGCCGAGCGCGGCGGTGATGCCCGAAATGTGGAACAGCGAGGCGCCATCCAGCGCGGCGGCGAAGTCAAACTCGTCCGGTCGGGCCGTGGCAAAGGCCGATCCGGCGCGGTCATAGGTGATCGCGCTTGGCCGCAGCGAACCGCCGACTTCGAGGAAATACAACCCCATCCGGCCTTCGCTGCGCACGAAATGCGCAACATCGACCCCCGCCCCGGCCAGCGCCGCGCGGGCCTTGTCGCCCAGAGCGTTTGCCGGAACCTTGGAGACAAACCGCGCCTGATGCCCCATCGCCACCAAGGCCACGCCGACATTGGCCTCCGCCCCGCCGATGGTCAGGTCGAGCGATTGCGCATCGGCAATCACCCGCCCCGCAGGCGTGGCGAAACGCAGCATGACCTCGCCAAAGCAGACGACAGGGCCAGAACGATCCTTGGTCATCGCGCCAGCCAACCGCCGTCCACGGCCAGCACATGGCCCTGCACATAGTCCGCAGCATTGCTGGCGAGGAACACCGCCGCGCCGCCCATATCCGCCGGGCTGCCCCAGCGGCCTTCGGGGATGCGCTCCATGATCTGGCGGTTGCGCGCCTCATCGGCCTGCAAAGCCGCCGTGTTGTTGGTGGCGATATAGCCCGGCGCGATGGCGTTGACGTTCACGCCCTTGGCCGCCCATTCGCAGGCCAGCAGCTTGGTCAGCCCCGCCACGCCTGATTTCGACGCCGTGTAGGACGGCACGCGGATGCCGCCCTGAAACGACAGCATCGAGGCGATGTTGATGATCTTGCCGCGCTGGCCCGTTTCAGCATGGTTGGCGATCATGTGGCGACCGGCGGCCTGCGACAAAAAGAACACCGATTTGAGGTTGGTGTCGACCACCGCATCCCAGTCTTCTTCGGTAAAATCCACCGCGTCATTGCGGCGGATGATCCCGGCATTGTTGACCAGAATGTGCAGTCCGCCCAGTTTTTCAACAGCCTGCGCCACGACATCGCCCACCGGGGCAATCGACGATAGGTCCGCACCGATGATTTCGGCCCGGCGCCCCTCGGCCTGCACCAAGGCAGCGGTTTCCTCCGCAGGCGTGCGGCCCACCAGCGCCACATCGGCCCCGGCCTGCGCCAGAGCCAACGCAATTCCCTGACCGATGCCCGTATTGGCACCGGTCACCACGGCCACGCGGCCGGTCAGGTCAAAGCTCATCACGGCCTCACTTGAGCTGGCAAATGTCGAGGACCTTCATGTCGGTATAGTCGAGGTTTTCCCCGCCCATCGCCCAGATGAAGGCATATTTCTTGGTGCCCGAACCCATGTGAACCGACCACGGCGGGCTGATCACGGCTTCTTCATTGCCGATCACGATGTGGCGCAGGTCTTCGGGCTGGCCCATATAGTGGAACACGCGATCGCTCTCGGTGGGCATGTCGAAATAGAGATAGATCTCGCTGCGGCGGTCATGCAGATGCGGCGGCATCGTGTTCCACACGCTGCCTTCCTCCAGCACGGTCAGGCCCAGCAGGAGCTGCGCGCTCTCGCAAACGCCGGGGATGACGAGCTGATAGATCGTGCGCTGGTTCGAATTGGCCAGATCGCCGCGGGCCAGCGGGTTGGCCTGATCCAGCGTGATGTGCCGACACGGGAACGCCTTATGCGCCGGAACGCTGGCGATGTAGAAACGCGCGCCCTCGCCTTCAAAGATCACCTCGCCCGTGCCCATGGGGACGTAGAGGCATTCCTTGTTGCCCATTTCATAGCGCGTGCCATCAACCGTGATCGCGCCGGGGCCGCCAATATTGACGATGCCCGCCTCGCGGCGCTCAAGGAACGGGTGACCGGCAGCGCTCGCAGGCTCGGTCTGTTCGGGCAGCTTCAGAGGCTCCTTGCCCGGCACGGCCCCGCCGATCACAAAGCGTTCGTTATGCGAATAATTGAGGTTCACCTGCCCCTCGACAAACATACCCGATACCAGATAACGGTCGCGCAGTTCATCATTAGAAACACATTCCATCATGTCGGGATGTGTGGCATGATAGGTCTTGCAGAACATGGGTAGCTCTCCCGGCAAAGATTGGTGCCGTCCGGCACGTGATTGATCGCTTGGTAGCGGGTTTTGGTAACCGGTGTCAATAACCGCCAAACATGACTTTTTGCAGACAGGCAGGCGCTCGGATCAGCCCTTGAACGGCGCCGTCGAGGCCCGTTCGACCAGTTCGGAACGGAAGAAAGACTTGTGCTCGGCTGCCCGCTCCGGCTGGATCAGCTTGAACGCCGCCGAGCGCGCCATAGCCCGGATCGGCCAGCGCACCGTGCTGAGCGGAGGCCAGATATGCGCACCGATCGGCGTATCGTCGAAGCCCAGAATTGAAAGCTGGCGCGGCACCTCCAGCCCCTGCTCCAGCGCGGCGTGGAGCACGGCGGCGGCCATTTCGTCATTGGCGGCGAAAATCGCGCTGGGGCGCGGATTTTGGCTGAGCAATTGCTTGCCCGCCGTGTAGCCGGACTCAAACGTATAATTGCCCGAAGCCCGCAGCGTATCGGGCAAGCTCAGCCCATGGGCCAGCAACGCCTCGCGCAGCCCGGCCTCACGCTCACGCGCCGAGCGGAAGCCGTCCGGCCCCGCCACGTGGCCGATGCTTGTGTGCCCATCGCGAATCAGCTTGTCGACCGCCTCGCGCACCGCCTCGCGGTCATTGGATTCGACCAGATGCTCTTCATCATCCAGCCGCGCCGACCCCATTCGAACATAGCGGCAGCCCAGTTCCGCACAGAGCCGCGCCACTTCGTCATTCTCCGAAACCGGCGGCAGGACGTAAATGCCGTAAAGCCGCTGCTGTTCGATAAAATGGCGAATATCGTCGAAAAGTTGCGGGCTCTTGCGGTCCACCGGGCGCACGACCAGCGCGAATTCGGTGCCTTTCATAGCATCGAGCATGCCCTCCTGAACCGAGAGGACCATCTGCGCATTGGGGTTGTCATGGATCAGGCCGATCAGGAAATTGCGCCGCAATGCCAAGGCCCTGGCCTGCGGATTGGGTACATAGCCAAGATCGCGGATCACCGCCGTCACCTTGTCGCGCGTTGCATCGTTGAGCAAGGGCGAGTTGTTGATCACGCGGCTGACGGTCTTTTTCGACACGCCCGCAAGGCGCGCCACGTCATTGATCGTCGGCTTGGGCTCACGATTGGCCACGTTGTTCCCACCTCTCTTGGCTCGTCTGCACTTTTGCTGCCTTGCCCTTGCATGATGAAGCGTGCAAGCAGGAGACTTATTGACACCGGTTACCATAAACGACATTCCCACGCAAAGGCGAAACCCCGCGTGGGGAGATTCGCGAAACGAACGCTTGGTGAAAATGATGAGCCTGCAACCCGCCCTGATCCGCGTGCATTCCGAAGACACCGTGGCTGTGGCGCTGCGTCCGATTGCGGCGGGCGAACAGGTTGCGCTGGGCGCCGAGCATTTCACCGCAGCGGTCGCCATTCCCCAGGGGCACAAGCTGGCCCTGACCACCCATGCGCCGGGCGACACGGTGCGCAAATATGGCCAGCCCATCGGCAGGGCCACGGCCGCTATCGCGCGGGGCGATCATGTCCACACGCATAATCTGGCCACTGCGCTTGCGGGAGAATTGACCTACGCGCCCGGTTCCCACGGAGAAGTGGCCCCAACGCAGGTGAATACGACCCATTGGCGCGGCTATCTGCGTTCCGACGGGCGGGCGGCCACGCGCAACGAAATCTGGGTGCTGCCAACGGTCGGTTGCGTTGGCCTGACCGCCGAACAGATCGCGCGTGAAGCAACCGTCCGTCACGCCAACCTGATCGCGGCCGGGCGGATTGACGGCATCCACGCTTTCTCTCACCCCCATGGCTGTTCGCAATTGGGCGATGATCTGGCGGGGACGCGCGCGGTTCTGGCGGGATTGGCGGCCAATCCCAATGCGGCGGGCGTGCTGGTGCTGGGTCTGGGCTGCGAATCGAACCAGATTGACGAATTGCTGACGCTGGTGCCCGAAAACGCGCGCGGCAAACTCGCAACCCTCTCCTCGCAGAGCGCGGGCGATGAATTGGCCGAGGCCGCCGCGCTGATCGACACCATGGTCGCCCGCGCCGCGACGGCGGAGCGGGTGGACTTGCCGCTCTCGGCGCTGGTGGTGGGTTTGAAATGCGGCGGGTCGGACGGGTTTTCAGGCCTCACCGCCAATCCGCTGCTGGGCCGCTTTGCCGAGACTCTGGCGGGCGCGGGCGGGACCCCGGTGCTGACCGAAATCCCGGAGATCTTCGGGGCCGAACAGGCCCTGCTCTCGCGCTCGATCAACGCGCAGGTGTTCGATGCGGCCGCCGGTCTCATCAACCGTTTCAAACGCTATTACCTCGATCAGGGGCTGCCGGTTTCGGAAAACCCCTCGCCGGGCAATCTGGCGGGCGGGATCACCACGCTGGAGGAGAAATCGCTGGGAGCGGTGCAAAAGGCGGGGCATGTCGCGCTTTGCTCGGTGATCGACTATGGACAGAGCGCGAAGCCGGGCGGGCTGGTCTTGCTGGAGGCGCCCGGCAATGATGCGATTTCCTCGACCGCCCTTGCGGCGGCTGGGGCCACCATGGTGCTGTTTACGACCGGGCGCGGCACGCCGCTCGGCTTTCCCGTGCCGACGGTCAAGGTCGCCTCCAACCATCAATTGGCCGCCAACAAACCGCATTGGATCGATTTTGATGCCGCGATGGCTTTGGACGATGGGCAAAGGGCGACTGACGCGGCGTTTCTCGCCCGGTTGGTAGCCATTGCCAGCGGAGAAAAGACCGCCGCCGAACGCCATGGCCAGCGCGCCATCGCGATCTGGCGGCGGGGGGTAACCTTATAGGCGGGACAGGCTGACGGCTGGTTCATGCAATCGCTTGCCACCTTGGCCGATTGCCCCTGACACCGGTTTCCATTATTGAATTCACCCAAAGGATTGTGGGATCAGGATGCACACTCAAAACACCGATCAGGCCATTGCACAGGCCTTCCTTGCGGCCCGCCGCTCCGGCCAGGGCCTGGCCACCTACCCCGGCCCCATGCCGGCTACGCTGGCCGACGCCTATCGTATTCAGGATACGGCGCTTTCCCTCGACAGGCGCCCGGTTGTGGGCTGGAAAGTGGGCCGGATCAACGCGCCGCTGGATGCAGAGCTGGGGGCCAATCGGCTCGCCGGTCCGATCTTTGCCGATGCGCTGGCCGAAGATGGCGCGGCCATGCCGGTCTTTGCCGATGGCTTTGTCGCGGGCGAGGCGGAATGGTTGCTGCATGTCGCCCCTGGTTTTACCGGCCCCGTTCCCGCCGATGATGCGGCGACCCGGGCGATCATCGACGAGGTGCGCATTGGCATCGAAATTGCCAGTTCGCCCTATCCCGGCATCAATACCGATGGGCCTTGCGTGACGGTTTCGGATTACGGCAACAATGCGGGCCTTGTCTTGGGCGCGCCGGTGGCCGGGTGGGCCAATCTCGATCTTTGCGCCATTTCCATCACCACGCGCATCGACGGCGCGGTGGTGGGCGAGGCGAGCGCGGCCACCATGCTCGACGGCCCCTATGGCGCGGTGCGCTTTTTGCTGGGCAATCTGATGGCGCGCGGGATTGATGTGTCGGGCGGGCTTTGGGTCTCCTCCGGCGCGGTCACCGGCGTCCATCCGGCGCGCGTGGGCCAGAGCGTCACCGCCAGTTTCGGCGATCTGGGACTGGTGTCCTGCACGCTCACCAAAGCCATGCCCCGTTAACGCGCCAAAAGAAGCGCAATTGGAGATTGGATGATGACAGGCCAGAGAGAACTGGACCCCAAGGCTGGACGGCGGCGCTGGGTTGTGTGCGGCTTGCTGTTTGCCGCAACGGCGGTGAATTATATCGACCGCCAGATGATCGGCGTGCTCAAACCCACGCTGAAGGAAGAACTGGGCTGGCAGGAAAGCGACTTTGCCACCATCGTCTTCTGGTTCCAGATGGCCTATGCCATCGGCTATATTTCGTTTGGCCGGATCGTGGACGTGCTGGGCGCAAGGCTGGGTTATGCGGTCGCCATCGTGATCTGGACCGCCGGGCATATGGCGCATGGTTTCGCCAGCGGCGTGGCCAGTTTCGCCGCCGCCCGCTTCGGGCTGGGTGTGGGCGAGTCGGGCAATTTCCCCGCCGGGATCAAGGCCGTGGCCGATTGGTTCCCCCAGCGGGAGCGGGCCTTTGCCATCGGCCTGTTCAACGCGGGCGCCAATGTGGGCGCCATCATCACGCCGCTGCTGGTGCCTGCGCTGGTGCTGTGGTTTGGTTGGCGCTCGGCTTTTTTCATCACGGGCGTTTTCGGCGTGGCGTGGCTGATCGCATGGTGGGCACTATATCGCCACCCTCGCGATGAAGCCAAGATCACGCCGGGCGAATTGGCCTGGATCGAACAGGACCCGGCCGACACCACCGAGAAGATCGGTTGGGGCCGCCTCATCACGCTGCGCGAGACATGGGCCTATGCCTTGGCCAAATTTCTGATCGACCCTGTGTGGTGGTTTTTCCTGTTCTGGCTGCCCGGATATCTGTTCGACCGCTATCATCTTGATCTCAAGAGCTTCGGTCTCCCGCTGGCGGCCATCTACATCATTTCCGATCTGGGCAGCGTGGCCGGGGGCTGGCTCTCGTCCTTCATGCTGAAGCGCGGCTATTCGGTGAATGCGGCGCGCAAACTCGCCATGCTGATCTGCGCCTTCTGTGTGCTCCCGATCTATTTCGCGCAGAGCATCGAGAGCGTGTGGGGCGCGGTGCTGGTGATCGGCCTTGCCACGGCGGCGCATCAGGCTTTTTCGGCCAATGTTTACACCCTGCCCTCCGACATGTTCCCCCGCGCGGCGGTGGGCAGCGTGGTGGGCATCGGCGGCACGATCGGCGCGCTGGGCGGCATGGGGATGGCGCTGTTCACCGGCTATATCCTCGACGCCACGCACAGCTACGAATTGCTGTTCGCCATTTGCGCCAGCGCCTATCTGCTCGCTCTGGCGGTGGTTCATCTGCTCAGCCCCCGTTTGGCCCCCGCAACGGTAGAGTAAAGTGCGCCATTTGCCGATTGTCGGGACCGGGAAGGCTGACTAAAGCTTTCCCGGTCCTTTTTTGTGAGTTGCTTATGACCGCGTCGCTTTCCCGATTGCTGAACATTATGGCGCGGCTGCGCGATCCCGAAAGGGGCTGTGAATGGGATGTGGCGCAGACCTTTGCCACCATTGCGCCCTACACGGTCGAGGAGGCTTATGAGGTGGCCGACGCCATCGAACGGGGCGACATGGCGGGCCTGCGCGAGGAGTTGGGCGATCTGCTGCTGCAAGTGGTGTTTCACAGCCGGATGGCGCAGGAGGCGGGCCTCTTCGCCTTTGACGATGTGGCCGATGCGATCAGCGACAAGATGGAGGCGCGACATCCTCATGTATTTGGTGGCGTCGCCGACGAGGGCCAGTCGCGCGAGGTCCGCTGGGAAAAGCTGAAAGAGCAGGAGCGGGCGGAAAAGGGGGCATCGAGCGCGCTGGATGGCGTGGCGATGGCCCTGCCCGCGCTGATGCGGGCGGAAAAGTTGCAGAAGCGGGCGGCGCGGGTCGGCTTCGACTGGCCCGATGTGTCTGGGCCGGTTGCCAAGGTAGTCGAGGAAATCGAGGAGCTGGCCGAGGCGACCACGGACGAAGAGCGAATGGCCGAGGCGGGGGATTTCCTCTTTGCCGCCGTCAATCTGGTGCGCGCCTATGGCATCTCGGCTGAGGAAGCCCTGCGCGCGGCCAATGTTAAATTCGAACGGCGGTTCAAGGGGATGGAGGCGATTGCCGAGGCGCGCGGGGTGGATTTTGCCGCGCTCTCGCTCGATGAGCAGGAAGGGTTGTGGCAAGAGGTTAAGAAGGGGGAAAATGCGAGGGTCTAGACCCTCGCGCTCCTGATACTGTCCGCGTGGCGTTAACGGTTCGGCGTTTTGTGACAGCGCCGCAGGCTTGATTACCCAATCCAAACGCATGAACTTTTTACGCCACCCCATTAACGGGATTGCAAAGGGACCGCGTCCCTTTGCCCGCCGGAGGCACATTTAAACCTTCACAACCTTACAAACCGCCCAAATTCCTTAGGCGTCAGCTTCACGGACATCATCCGCGCCGGCTCATCGCCCCCGGCCTCCTCATCGGACAGTACCTCGCCATGGGCATAGAGCCAGGCGATGCGCGCGCCATCATGGACAGGAATGGTAAACCGATGCTCCCGCGCGTCCCCGGTCAGCAACCGATTAGCGGTTTCGAGCAACTCCTCACAGCCTTCGCCGGTCACGGCCGATAGCGGGACCACCACCTCGTCGTCATGGGCCGCCTCACGCGCGGCGTGCCAGAGATGCGCGGCCTGTTCGGCGGAGAGCAAGTCCCACTTGTTCCACACCTCGATCATCGGCACCGAGGGAGCGCGTGTGCCCTCCTCCAGCAAGCCGAGGTCTTCGAGAACCGAAAGCACCTGCTCTTTTTGCGCGGCAGTATCAGGGTTGGCGATATCGCGCACATGGATGACGATGTCGGCCGCCGTCACCTCTTCCAGCGTAGCGCGAAAGGCGGCGACCAATTGCGTCGGCAGGTCGGAGATAAAGCCCACCGTGTCCGACATAATCGCCTTTTCGATGCCGGGCAGGCGGATCGCGCGCATCGTCGGGTCCAGCGTGGCGAAGAGCAGATCCTGCGCCATCACGCTCGCCCCGGTCAGCCGGTTGAACAACGTCGATTTGCCCGCATTGGTATAGCCCACCAAGGCCAGCACCGGCCAAGGCGCCTTTTCGCGCCGGTCGCGGTGCAGCCCGCGCGTGCGGCGCACCTGCTCCAGCTCGCGCCGGATGCGGGCCATGCGGTCGCGGATCATGCGGCGGTCGGCCTCGATCTGGGTTTCGCCCGGGCCGCCAAGGAAGCCGAAGCCGCCCCGCTGGCGCTCAAGGTGGGTCCAGCTGCGCACAAGTCGGCCCTGCTGATAATCCAGATGCGCCAGTTCGACCTGCAACCGCCCTTCGGCGGTCGCCGCGCGTTCGCCAAAGATTTCGAGGATCAGGCCCGTGCGGTCGATCACCTTGCGCTTGAGCTTGTCCTCAAGGTTGCGCTGCTGCACCGCCGAGAGCGCGCCATCGACGATGACAAGTTCGGCCTCATGCAGATTGCATTGGGTGATGATGTTGGTGATCTGGCCTTCGCCGAACAGCGTGCCGGGGCGGGGTTCGCGAATGGCGATAGGGAAGGCCTCGGCAATCACCAGCCCGATGGCCAGCGCCAGACCTTTGGCCTCTTCCACGCGCGACTCGGTATCGGAGGCGCTGGGGCGCCCCCGAATCTCGGGGCAAACGATCAGGGCGCGTGCGCCCCGTGTAACCTCGCCCTCGGCTTCCTCTCCGAAAATCAGGCGTCTGAACCTTCTTCACCATCCCACTCGCCGGTCAGATCGACCGGGCCGAGCGGCTGGATGGTCGAAACCGCATGCTTATAGGCAAGCTGCACATAGCCTTCGCGTTCCAGCATCATGCAGAACAGATCATAGGCCGCCACACGTCCCTGAAGCATCACGCCGTTCACCAGGAACATCGTGACCTGCACGCTGGACGAGCGGATCGAGGAAAGGAACACATCCTGCAGCAGGCGGGCCTTCTTCGACGCGTCGCCGCCCTGCGGGAACAGGCGCGTGTCGATAGGCTGGCTGGGCATGATGGTGGAAACGGCGTGCTTATAGACCAGCTGCGACTGACCATCACGGCGCAGCAGGATCGAGAAATTGTCGAACCAGGTGACAATACCCTGCAGCTTCACGCCCTTGACAAGGAACATGGTGACGGGGGTCTTGTTCTTGCGCAGATAGTTCAGGAACTGGTCCTGCAAATTCTGGCTGCCCTTGCCCGACGCTACGGGAACGGGGGCTGCGGCAACGGCTTCGGCGCCCTCATCAGCGGCGCCTTCTTCAGGCTTTGAACGCGGGCGGGCGGAAAGCGTGCGGCCAGTCGACATGGTTTGCTCCTATTGTTGGCGGCCGTTTCTACGGTCCGCATTCTGGCCAAAGGTGATTCTGCGCCTTTGGCCGACTGAGCCTCATGTCTAGCCTCTCGCAGTTGCAGCGTAAATGCCGAAATTGCGAAAGACGTATTCAATCCTCCTCGTCATCGTCCCGCTTGTCGCCCATGCCCAGCAGCTTGAGCTTGCGATGCAGGGCCGAGCGTTCCATCCCGATAAAGGCGGCGGTCTTTGAAATATTGCCGGAAAAGCGACGGATCTGGACCCGCAGATATTCCCGCTCAAAATTCTCCCGCGCCTCGCGCAGAGGCACGCCCATCAAGGAGGACATGCCCGAATCGCCGGCCAAACGCCCGCTGTTGATCTCGGCGGGCAGCATATCGACCTCGATCCGCCCCAGCCTTTCGCGCGGGGCCAGAATCACCGTGCGCTCCACCACATTGCGCAATTGGCGCACATTGCCCGGCCATTCATAGGCCTGCATCGCGGCCATCGCTTCAATGCTGATTTCGGGCGGAGGCATGCCCTGATCATTGGCATAGCGGGCAAAGAAATGCTGGACTAGCACGGGAATATCCTCGCGCCGCTCGGCCAACGGCGGCACCACCACCGGCACCACGTTCAGGCGATAGAACAGATCCTCGCGGAACGTCTTATCGATGATTTCCTTTTCCAGATTGCGGCTGGTCGAGGACACCACGCGCACATCGACGCGGATCTGGCGATTGCCGCCCACGCGGACGAAGGCCTGCTCGGTCAAAACCCGCAGGATGCGCGCCTGAGTCGACAGCGGCATATCGCCCACTTCGTCCAGATAGAGCGTGCCCCCATCGGCCAGTTCGAGCAGGCCTGCGCGCACCAGCTTGCCATTGGCCTCCTCGCCGAACAGTTCCTCTTCGAAACGTTCGGGCGTGATGCGTGCGGAGTTGACGCTGACAAAGGGTTTTTCCGCCCGCCCGCTCCACGAATGGAGCAGACGCGCCGCAACTTCCTTGCCCACGCCCGAGGGGCCGGAGATCAGCAGGCGGCTGCCGGTGTTGGCAACACGTTTAAGTGTGGCGCGTACGTGGTTGATTGCGCTCGAACTTCCGTGAAACTCGGTCCCTTGCGCCGTGTCCAGTTTCAGCCGGGCATTCTCGCGCCGCAGCCGTTCGGTTTCCGTCGCGCGTTCCACCAGATGGAGCAGACGCTCTGTCTCAAACGGCTTTTCAATGAAATCCATCGCCCCGCGGCCAATCGCGGCCACCGCCGTATCGATATTGCCATGGCCCGAAAAGATGATCACCGGCAGGTCCGGCTCACGCGTCTTGATCGCGTCGAGCACCTCCAGCCCGTCCATCGGCGAACCATGCAACCAGACATCGAGAAGCACCAGCGAGGGCCGCCGCCGATCCACCTCGTCCAGCGCGGCGCGGCTGTCGCCCGCCGTGCGGCATTCGTAGCCCTCGTCCGAGAGAACACCCGCCACCAGTTCGCGGATGTCCTTTTCATCATCAACGATCAGGATATCGACAGCCATCAGGCTCTTCCTCTTTCCATTGGGCTCATTCCCCCGGCTCCATCACCTTGCCCGCGCTCAAAGGGTCGCGGGCAAAGCGCAGGGAGACGACGGAACCACCGCCCTCGGCGCTGGCAAAATTCATGTCGCCGCCGTGTTCTTCGACAATTTTCTTCACAATGGCCAAACCCAGTCCCGTACCCTTTTCGCGGGTGGTGACATAGGGTTCGACGATACGCTCGCGGTCCTGCGGCAATCCGATGCCATTGTCGGCCACCACCGCCAGAATGCTCTCGCCCTCGTCGATCAGGCTCAGCCGGATCGCGCCGCGATAGTCCTCGCCCGCCTGCTTCTGCTTGGCCTCAACCGCCTCGGTGGCGTTTTTCAGCACGTTGGTCATCGCCTGACCAAACTGATGCCGGTCGCAACCGATCAGGCCGATATCGCCAGGCGCATCGATCGAAAAGTCGATGTCCGAACGCGCCACTTCCTGCAGGAACAGCGATTGCCGCGCCAGATCGACCGGGTCTTCCGAACGGAACACCGGCTTGGGAATGCGGGCAAAGGAGGAGAATTCGTCCACCATCTTGCGCAGGTCGCCCACCTGCCGAATGATCGTCGCGGTCAATTCCTCGAACAATTCGGGATTGTCGCTGATCTGTTTGCGATAGCGGCGCGAGAGGCGCTCGGTGGCCAATTGGATCGGGGTCAGCGGGTTCTTGATTTCATGCGCGATGCGCCGCGCCACGTCCGACCAAGCCGCCTGACGCTGATCCAGCAATTGGCGCGTGATGTCCTCAAAGGTGATGACATGGCCGCCCTGCGCCTCGCCCGAGGCGCTGCTGTTGGCCGTCAGCTTGACCGCCAGCGTGCGCAAATCGCCCCCGCGTTCGGACGAAACGCCGTGCTGGACCACGCCCTCGCGCTTGCCCTCGTCCACCATCCCCGCAATCTGGGGCGAGATTTCGGCCAGGGCCTGCCCCACGGGCGCGCCATCGCTGCGTCCCAGCAGCAGCTTTTGCGCCGAGGAATTCATCAACCGCACCGCCCCACTGGCATCGAGCGAGATCACCCCCGCCGTCACCGATTCCAGCACCGCCTCCATCAGCGCGCGGCGCTCGTCGATCTGCTGATTGGCGCGGACCAGAGCGGCGGTCTGGCGCTCGATCTGTTCGGTCATGCGGTTGAACGCACGGTTGAGCAGGCCGATTTCCTCGGCCCCGCTGCGCCCGGCGATGCGGATTTCATAATTGCCCGCGCCCACCCGCTGGGCCGCCGCCACAAGGTCATAGAGCGGTTGCACCTGTCGGTCGGCAAAACGCAGGGCAAAGACCACCGACAGGCCTACCAGCACCAGAGATATGACAAACAAGGCAATGTTGAACCGCAATTGCAGCAACCGCGCCCTTTGCGTCAGCACCTGATAGGCCTTCACGATATTGTCGGCGCGCTTGCCCTGGCTGATCGCCAAAAGGTCGGATGTCCGCGCGGCATAGAGATAAAGCCCGGTCCGCTGGTCGATGGCCGTTACCGCCTCGATGCGGTCGGCCTTGGCATTGACCACAATCGCCTCGCCGCCATCGACCCGGCGCCGATCTTCGGGCGAGACCTGAACCCGCGCATCATCGCGCGCCGGGTCCACAATCGCCACGGTAATCATCCGCCCATCGGCGCCCTTTTGCAGGATCGCCACTTCGTCCAGCCCGCGTTGCAGCACCTGATAGGAAAGCGCCCGCTGGAAATCGAGGCTGACGATGCTGGTTTGGCCCAGAATATAGCGCAGGTCGCTGGTCATCGCGATGGCCTCGTTCGAGACGTCGCGCTGGGTCTGTTCGTAATAGCCGCGCGCCAGCTTGTTGGCATTTTCCAGCAATCCGCGCGAATTGTCCGAAAACCAGAATTCCACGCCCGATTGAAACAGCCACGAGGCAAAGATCACCACCAGCAGCGTCGGCACCGCCGCGATCAGCGAGAAGAGGAACACCAGTTGCGTGTGCAAGCGCCCCTTGCCGCCCGGAATGCTGGCCCCGCGCCGCACCGCGATCCAGCGCCCGATCAGCACAAGGATTGCCATCGCGGGCAACAGCATGCCCACCAGCAGCGAAGCGGTCATCCCGCCCGAGAGCAATTGCCCCTTCTGCGCCTGATCCGACACTGCCAGCCACGCCGAAAGGCTGGCCGCCAGAAAGCCGAAGATCGAGATGCCCCAGACATAGGGCTCCAGATTGGCGCGCCGGGCATAGACCTGCGCTCGCCGCCACCAACGGGGCCATCGTCTCGGTTTTGCCTTATCGTCGCTCGCCATCGTGGCAGTATTACAACGCCCCTGTGGCAAGAATGCAAGAGGAAAGCGACCCACTACCCCAAAGGTCGCACCGGCCCTAGGGCCGCCGCAGGAAGAAATCCGGGTCGATGGCCAACTCGCCAAGCCGCTTGCGCAAGGTGTTGCGGTTGATCCCCAGCATCTGCGCCGCGCGCAACTGGTTGCCCCCGGTGACGGCCAGAACGCGGTTGAACAGCGGTCTTTCAAACGCGGCCAGCGCGGCGTCATAGACCGTGCCGGGCGGTGGGCTATGCTCGATCAGCCAGCGCTCAACCGCCGTGTTCAAATCGAGCGGCGCCTCGACCTGCTCCTCGGCCCGCGCGGCAGAAGCCAGCATCGGCTCCAGCGTGGCTGCATCAACCACGTCTTCACGCGCCAATAGCGCCAGACGATAGATGAAATTGCGCAATTCACGCACATTGCCCCGCCACGGCTGACGCATCAGCATCGCCTCGGCCTCGGGCGCCAGACGCCGCCGGGGCAGGCCCTCTGTGGCCGCCAGCGCAAGGAAATGCCGCGCCAACGCCGCAATGTCATCGGCCCTCTCGCGCAAAGGCGGCAGGTGGATGGGTACGACGTTCAAGCGGTAATAGAGATCCTCGCGGAACTGGCCGGCCGCGATCATCGGCTCCAGATCCTTGTTGGTGGCCGCCACGATGCGGGTGTCAATGCTCACCTCGTCGCGCCCGCCCACGCGGCGGATGCTGCCCGATTGCAGCGCGCGCAGCAGGCGAGTCTGGGCCTGCATCGGCATATCGCCGATTTCGTCGAGGAACAGGGTGCCTCCCGCCGCCTGCTCGAATTTGCCAATATGGCGCGCAACCGCTCCGGTAAACGCGCCCTTTTCATGGCCGAACAATTCGCTCTCGATCAGATCGGCGGGAATCGCCGCCGTATTGACCGCCACGAATGGCCCCTTCTGTCGGTGCCCCAACTGGTGGATCGCCTCGGCCACCAGTTCCTTGCCGGTCCCGCTCTCGCCCAAAATCAGCACGGTCAGATCATTGCGCAAAACGCGCGTGATCATCCGATAGACCGCCTGCATCGAGGCCGAGCGCCCCACCAGCGGCAAGCCCTGCCCCGGCCCCTCATCCACGCCCCCGCCCAGCGCGGAGGCCTGCGAGCCTGCCGCCTGACGCACGGTGCGCACCAGTTCGTCGATGTCAAAGGGCTTGGGGAAATATTCAAACGCCCCGGTGTCCGACGCGCGTACCGCCGTATCCAGAGTGTTCTGCGCCGACAGCACGATCACCGGCAGATCGGGATGGCCCTCGCGCACCCGGCCCAGCGTCTCGATCCCATCGCCATCGGTCAGCATCACGTCGGTCACCAGCGCGGAGAATTCGCGCGTGGCCAACAGGCGGTCCCGCTCGGCAATCGCATCGCAGCGCACCACCGAAAAGCCCTCGGCCTCCAGCGCGGCGGTGATGACGATGGCAATGGACTCATCGTCCTCGACCAGCAAAATACTCATAGATCCTATCCGTTAAGCGCGTCTGGGGCCGTGTTGCGCCGGGACCGGCCCGCCGCGCCCAGCGTTGGCCCGACCGTGGCAATCGGCAGATGCAGGCGGAAATGGGTCCACCCCCCTGCCTCGTCGCGATCATGGGTGATGCGCCCGTTCATATCGCGCATCAATTTGCGCACCAGCGCCAGACCCAGCCCCTGCCCGGTCTTTTTGCTGGTGACGAAAGGCTCGAAAATCTGGTCGCGCACCGATGGCTCGATGCCCGGGCCATTGTCCGATACGCGCACTTCGATGGGCAGGCGCACCGCCTTGCCGCGATCGGTGGCGTGCAGCTGCAGGCCCGAAACGAAGCGGGTGCGCACGATGACACGCGGATTTTCCGTCCCCTGCGTTGCCTCACGCGCGTTCGATAGCAAGTTGATCAGCACCTGCACCAGCCCATGCGCGCTGCCCAGCACGGGGGGCAGCGAAGGGTCAAACTCCTCCTCGATCCGCGCCTTGCCTTCTTCCTTGGCACCGCCTGCGGCGGCCAGAATGGTGCTGGCGCGGCGGATGGTTTCGTGCAGGTTGCACGGTTCGACCGGATCGGCCGTGCGGCGCGAGAGCGTCTGCATCTGGTCGATCAGCTTGGCGATGCGGTCCACCTCGTCGGCGATCAGCATGGTGAGCGCGCGGTCGCTGCCCTCAACCTTGCGCGCCAGCAATTGCGCCGCGCCGCGAATGCCCGCCAGAGGGTTCTTGATTTCATGGGCCAAAACCTCAGGCCCGCGCAGCCGCCCGTCGCCATCGCCCGGCATCGACTGGCCGAGCGGCTCGACCGTGGCGCTGTCGGCCAGAGTGACCATCATCCAGCCCGTCGCATCCATGACCGGCGTGGTGGCAATGTCGATCCGGCGGCTGCCCTGACCCAGCACCTGGGCGTCAACCTGCCGCGCGGTGATCGGCGCATCGCTTTCATATACGCGCGCCATCAGCCGTTCATCATCCAACGCCACGACATCCACCAATGACCGCCCCAACAGGCGGCGCTGGCTCTGGCCCAGAAACTGTTCAGCGGCCGGATTGGCCATCGAAATCTTCTGCCCCGGCGCCAGCAGGATTACCGCCTGAGGCAGGCTGAGCAACATGCGCCGCGCATCGGGCGCGGGGGAAATGGCGTCCGGCTGATCGGGCGCCATCAGGCCGCTTCTTGCAGCAGCGGCATGAAGAATTCGTAGAGCGCGGCCTTCACGTCCCTGGGGTCGTCCATGAAGTTGGCCTTGTTGCGAAACGATGCCGATCCATGCAGGCCGTGGGTGTACCAGCCGATATGTTTGCGGAACATATTGACGCCAGTCTTGATGTCATAATGGCTGAGCATATCCTCGTAATGTTCGAGAATAACACCATATTTCTCGGCCAGAGAAGGCTCGTCCAAGCGCTCGCCCGTGGCCAGCCAGTGCATCATCTGGCCCAGCAGCCAGGGCCGCCCATACGAACCGCGCCCGATCATCACACCATCCGCGCCCGATTGCTCAACGGCGGCGGCCACATCTTCGATCGTGCAGATGTCGCCGTTGACGATGACGGGAATATCGACCGCCTCCTTCACCCGGCGCACAAAGGCCCAGTCGGCGGTGCCCTTGTACATCTGATTGCGGGTGCGACCGTGCACGGTGATCATCTTTGCGCCCAGATCCTGCGCGGTGCGGGCCAGTTCGGGAGCGTTGAGACTGTCATGGCACCATCCCATCCGCATCTTGACCGTGACCGGCACATCCACCGCCTTCACACAGGCCTCGATCAACCGCGCGGCCAGATCGGGCACCCGCATCAGCGCAGACCCGGCATCGCCATTGACCACCTTCTTGACCGGACATCCCATATTGATGTCGATGATCGAGGCGCCCTTGTCCGCCGCGATTCTGGCCGCCTCGGCCATCTGGTCCGGCTCGCAGCCGACGAGCTGCATCGAGACCGGCTCCTCCATCGGATCCCACGCGGCCTTCTGGATCGACTGGCGCGTTTCGCGGATGGCGGCGGGCGATGCGATCATCTCGGTCACATTCAGCCCCGAGCCATAGCGCCGCACGATCCGGCGAAACGGCAGATCGGTGACCGCCGTCATCGGCGCCAGCACAACCGGGCAATCGATCTGGACGGGGCCGATGTGGATCGGCTTCAAGGTGGGGGGGATGGGAGTGTCTGTCATGGCTGTTCTACTATGGGCGTGCCTAAAAAGTGGGCAGCGCATAAAGGATTGCGCGCCGCACAGCAAGGGATTACCGGCGCAATCCATGAGCAGCGCCCCGACTCAAGCAGACACCCAAAAGGCCGCCATCGTTGTGGCCGCAGGCGCGGGCCTGCGTGCGGGCCAACCCATGCCAAAGCAGTTTGCGCCTTGGCGCGGCAAGCCGGTGGTGCGCCATTCGGTCGAGCGCCTGCTGGCCGCCGGCGTGGCGCCGATTGTGGTGGTGATCCCCGAGGGCGCGCAGGATGTGGCCTCGGCGGCGCTGGATGGTCTGCCGGTGCGGTTGATTACGGGCGGCGCTTCGCGGCAGGATTCGGTGCGGGCCGGGATTGAGGCTCTGGCGCCCGATGCGCCCGCCATCGTGCATATCCATGATGCGGCACGCCCGATCCTGCCTCTGGCGGTCGTTGAACGGCTGGAGGCGGCGCTGGCGGAACAACCGGGCGCGATTCCCGTTCTTCCTGTCGTGGACAGCTTGTGCAACGCCGCCGACGATCTGATGGGGGCCCCCGCCCGCCGCGAGGCCTTGCGCCGGGTCCAAACGCCGCAGAGCTTTCGCTTTGCTGACATTCTGGCCGCGCATCGTGCGTGGGATGGCCCAACCAACGCGGGTGATGATGCACAGGTTGCTCAGGCTTACGGCTTGGGCATCGCTCTGGTTGATGGAGATGAAGCCTTGCACAAGCTGACCTATGCCAGCGATTTTGCGCCCACCCTTCCCCCCGTGCGGATGGGCACGGGCTACGACGTCCACCGGCTGGAGGATGGCGAGGAATTGTGGCTCTGCGGGGTCAAGATTGACCATCATCAGGGCCTGAGCGGGCATAGCGATGCCGATGTGGCGATCCATGCGCTGGTCGATGCGATCCTTGGCGCCTGCGCGCGCGGCGATATCGGCCAGCATTTCCCGCCCAGCGATCCGCAGTGGCGCGGCGCGGCCTCGGACCGTTTTCTGGCCCATGCGGTGAAACTGGCGGGCGAAGCGGGCTATGCCATCGGCCATGTCGATGTGACCATCATTTGCGAAGCGCCCAAGATCGGGCCCCATCGCGAGGCGATGCGCGCCCGTCTGGCCGCGATCATGGGCGTCGATGTAGGGCTGGTCAGCGTCAAGGCGACCACCACCGAAAAGCTGGGCTTTACCGGGCGCCGCGAAGGCATTGCGGCACAGGCGGCGGCAACGCTGTTGCTGGCCTGATGGCGCGTCTGCTGGCCCTGACGGCTTCGGCTTTGCTGGCGGTGGCGCCGGGCATGGCGCGCGCGGCCGAACCGTGCCTGTCGCCCGCCGAATTTTCCTCGCTGGTGGGCTTTGCCCTGCCCGGCACGATTGCGGGCGTGGCCCAGCGTTGCGGCCCTACCCTGCCCGATGGCGCGTTTCTGCGCGGCGCGGCGCGGGGCATGATTGATCGCTATGCCAGCGTTAAACCCTCGCTATGGCCCGGCGCCAAGGCCGCCATTGGCAAGATGAGCGCGGGCGCCCCCACCGATATTACCGCCCTGTTGGGCCAATTGCCCGATCCGCAACAACAAGTGATCGTGGAAACCATGGTGACCGGCATGGTCGCCGAAAAGCTCCCCATCGCCCGCTGTCCGGTATTGGACCGACTGCTGGCGATCCTTTCCCCCCTGCCGCCCGAAAGCACGGCTGAGGCTATCGGCCTTGCCATCGGCCTCGGGTCGCGCGCCGGACAGGCGCGCATCGGCAAAATCGTGATTTGCATCCCATGACCCAAGCTTCCTTTTTCGCTCCCGACATTATGGAAATGGCCGCGCAAGTGATCGCGGAAAACGCCGCCATCGGCCGCAAGGTCGTGCTGGCCGAAAGCTGCACCGGGGGCCTTGTCTCGGCGGCGCTGACTGAGATCGCTGGTTCCTCGGCGGTGGTGGAAAGCGGTTTCGTGACCTATTCCAATGCGGCCAAGCAAAAGCTGCTGTGCGTTTCGCCCGACATCATCGACACGTTTGGCGCGGTTTCCTGCGCCTGCGCCTGGGCGATGGCGCAGGGCGCGCTGAAGAATTCGGACGCCGATGTCGCCGTCGCGATCAGCGGCATTGCCGGGCCTGATGGCGGCACCGCGCAAAAGCCGGTCGGCCTCGTGGTCTTTGCCAAGGCCGAGCGCAACAGCGAGGAAGTGCTGGCCGAGGAGCGTTTCTTTGCCCCCACCACCCGCAGCGAGATCCGCGCCGAGGCGGTCAAGGTGGCGCTGGAGTTGCTACTGCCCAAAATGAGCGCGCTGCCTCAGGAGGACGAAGCGCCGCAGGAGGACTGATCCTCCTGCGCGGAGGGTGCCTCAGGCCGGCTCGCCATAGAGTTTGGCCGCACGCTCCTCAAAAGCGGCCACCATCTTGCGAAACGCCTTGTCGAAATATTGCCCGGCAAGGCTTTCGAACAGGGGGTTGCGGAAGGTGAAGCTGACGTCAAATTCCAGCTCGCAGCCGCCCTCGACGTCCCTGAACTGCCACTTATTATCCAGATCGCGCATCGGCCCGTCCAGATAATGCACGGTCAATTCGCGCGGCGCGTCAAACACCACGCGGCTGGTGAATTTTTCCCGCAGCATTTTGAAGCCCACCAGCATGTCGGCCACCATTTCGCGGCCGTCATTGCTTTTCACGCGGGTGGCCACGACCCAAGGCAGGAATTCGCCATAGCGGCCCACATCGGCCACCAGATCGAACATCTGCTTGGCCGAATAGGGCAGGCGGCGCGTTTCATGGATACTCGGCATCGCGGGATCAGGCTTTCGCCGCCGCCTTGGCGAGCTTGGCCTCGCGGGCCACGCGCATCTCGGCAAAATCCTTGCCCGCGTGATAGGACGAGCGGGTCAGCGGGCTGGCCGCGACCTGAAGGAAGCCCTTGGCCCGGGCAATCGCGCCATAGGCGTTGAAGGCGGCGGGGGTGACGAATTCCTTGACCTCGGCATGCTTGGGCGTGGGGCGGAGATATTGGCCCATGGTCAGAAAGTCGATCTGGGCGCTGCGCATGTCGTCCATCACCTGATGGACCTCCAGCCGCTGCTCGCCAAGGCCCAGCATGATGCCGCTCTTGGTAAAGATCAGCGGGTTATGGGCCTTGACCTCCTCCAGCAGGCGCAGCGAGGCGTAATAGCGCGCGCCGGGGCGGATGGTCGGATAGAGCCGGGGCACGGTTTCCAGATTGTGGTTATACACGTCCGGGCCAGCCGCCACGATGGCCTCGATCGCCGGGCGCATCTTGTTGCGGAAATCGGGGGTCAGAATCTCGATCGTCGTACCCGGCGTGGTGCGGCGCAATTCGTTGATGACCTTGACGAACTGGCCCGCGCCGCCATCGGGCAGATCGTCACGGTCGACCGAGGTGATGACGATATGCTCCAGCCCCAGCTTGGCCGCCGCCTCGGCCACATGGGCCGGTTCGTTGACATCCACCTTGCGCGGCATGCCGGTCTTGACGTTGCAGAACGCGCAGGCGCGCGTGCAGACGTCACCAAGGATCATCACCGTGGCGTGCTTTTTGGTCCAGCATTCGCCGATGTTGGGACAAGCCGCCTCTTCACACACCGTATTCAGCCCCAGCCCGCGCATCAGGTCGCGCGTGGCGCCATATTCGCGGCTGACGGGGGCTTTAACGCGGATCCAGTCCGGCTTGCGCTGAACCGTGGAATTGGAATCGGGCGACAGAGGCGTGGAGAGGTCGTTCATGTCCCGGCAGATAGGCGCATGATGCCGCTCTTTCCAGAGTTAAGTTTGAGTTTCTGCTGGCCTTCGGACCGGCTTCGGGGCAATCGGCAGCCACGGGCATCGCGGACGAATCCCCGATGCCCTCCATCGTCAGGAGAACGAGATGTCAGATACGGGTAACGCCCCCGCAACCCCGCCCCTTGACCGTCTTATCGCAGGGTATCACCGTTTCCGCGAAACCGGCTGGAACCCGCACCGCGAACGCTGGAGCACGCTGCGCGAAGGGCAGCAGCCCGAAGTGATGGTGATCGCCTGCTCGGACAGTCGAGTCGATCCTTCGCAGATTTTCGATGTCGATCCGGGCGAAATCTTTGTCGTGCGCAATGTCGCCGCGCTGGTCCCGCCGTTTGAAACCACGCCGGGCCTACATGGCGTGTCGGCCGCGCTGGAATTTGCGGTCCAGGTGCTCAAGGTCCGCGAGATCATCGTGATGGGCCATGGCATGTGTGGCGGCTGCAAGGCTGCTCTGACGCAGGAACTGCATGGCGCCGAACCGGGCCAGGGCGGCTTTGTCGCCAACTGGATCGCGCTGCTCGATGATGCCCGCCATTCGGTCGCGCATGAGCATGGCACCACCGGCCGCCCCGCCGAACGGGCGATGGAGCAGGCAGGCGTCAAGGTCAGCCTTGAAAACCTGCGCACCTTCCCTTGCGTGTCACAAAAGGAAGCCAATGGCAGCCTGAAGCTGCGCGGCGCCTTCTTCGCCATTTCGGACGGCCTGCTGCATCTGCTGGATGAAGCCACCGGCGAATTCGCCCCGGTCGAATAACAGCCCGAAACGAAAAGGGGGCGGCGGTTTCCCGTCGCCCCCTTTCTTGTGGGTTGAAAGGCTTTGGCCTTACTTGCCGGCAGCCTTCTGCGCCGCATAGAGCGACCAGAGTTCGGCCATCGGCTTACGCGGCCCTTCGACCTGCGCGAAGGAGGCCTGCGCACCGGCGTAATCGCCTGCATCCACCTGCGCGATGCCCAGACGGGTCAGCACGACCGGCTTGTCCACGCCCGGCTTGCCCAGAGCGATCTTGTACAGGTCGGCAGCCTTGGCCGATTCGCCATAGGACAGGAACGCATCAGCCGCGCCCGAAACCGTGGCAACCGTGGCGTTGGCGGCGCGCGCATCCTTTTCAAAACCGGGCAGCGAGGCCTTGTCCGGGCCGATACGGCTATTGGCGGTCTTCAAAGCTTCGGCATAGAAGGTCTTGGACGCATCGAGCTTGCCTGCGGCAACGCCCGCTTCGATCACAGCCTTCACTTCGCCCGGGTTGCGGCGCGCGTCAGCGGCCTGCACGAATTCGCCATAGTCGCGCTCTTCGGCCCAGCTGTTGGTGCGTGCCATCAGGCGCATCAGGTCAATCGTGTCCTGCGAGGGCAGCTGGCCCAGATCGCGCAGCACGGCAATCGCGGCCGACCAGCTCTTGGTAACGGGATAGGCCTTGACCAGCTTGGTCGAGAAATTCACCGCCTGAGCATAATCGCGCGCTTCATAGGCAAAGCCCAGACCGCGACGATACCAGTTTTCCGGCGCCGCCGTCCCGGCGATTTCGATGGCCTTGTTCAGCTCGTCAAAACCGGCCTTGGTCTGCTTTTCCTCAAAATTGATTTCGGCCAGCCACACATGCGGCTCGGCATCCTTGTTGCCCGCCGCGATCGAGGCGTCCAGATTCTTGCGGGCGCCCGCATTGTCCTTGGCCTGCAGCGCCATCTGGGCCAGCGCAAAGTGCAGCTTGGGAAGCAGTTCGGGCGGGGTCTTGCCGCTGTCGACCATCAACTGGATGCCCTTGCCCTGAAGCGCATCGTCCTTGGCCAGGCTGCCCAGCTGGATGCCCCAGTTGCCCGCCGTGAACTTGTCATCGGGCTTGGTGGCGGCGGCGAGAACCTTTTCATACTGCGCGCGCAGATCGGCAATGCCTTCGGGGCTGGGCGCCTTCTTCACCTTTTCCAGAGCGGTCTGGAACGGCACGCCAACAGCCAGAAACGGCTTGGAAAGATCGGGACCAGCAGGCGCCGCCATGGCGGGGGCCGCCACCATCACGCCAGCGCCCGCCACGGGCAAAGCCAGCGCCACGGCCACAGCAAAGCGCGAAAGGGAAAGCTTCATTGCAATCTATCTCCTCTTGGCATGGCAAACGATGTGCCGCCCCAAACTGAACGTTGCGCTTGTTAAGGCAAATCCGCGTCAATGCAACTATAGCCTTAATGGGCCGTCGCGTGTGAACCACGATTGAACTACGACTTTGTGCGCAGCCCGCACGCGTTTTCGGGCGCCGGGCGCCGACAATGGACCGGCCGGGCGGGCGCGATTGTGGAAAACGCATTCGATCCGGCCCACTGGGCCATGCAATCGCTGGCCATAGGCGACGCCATGGCCTAGAGACATGTTATCCGGGCCAGTCCCACAACAATCGAAGAATGAAAACACGCGCGTGAGCGACGAAACCACCTTGTCCGCCAGCCCCATGGGCGAATTTACCCGCGTCGATATCGTCGACGAGATGAAGACCAGCTACCTCGATTACGCGATGAGCGTGATCGTGGCGCGCGCGCTGCCCGATGTGCGCGATGGTTTGAAGCCTGTGCATCGCCGCATCCTGTGGACCTGCCACGAGAACGGCTTTACGCATCAAAAGGCCTATCGCAAATCGGCGCGTATCGTGGGCGACGCGATGGGCAAGTATCACCCGCATGGCGACGCGGCGATCTATGACGCGCTGGCGCGCATGACGCAGGACTGGTCGATGCGCCTGCCGCTGATCGATGGTCAGGGCAACTTCGGCTCCATGGACCCCGATCCGCCGGCCTCGATGCGCTATACCGAAGCGCGTCTGGCCAAGGTGGCCGACAGCCTGCTGGCCGATATCGACAAGAACACCGTCGATTTCGTCGACAACTATGACGGGTCGGAGAGCGAGCCGCAGGCCCTGCCCGCGCGCTTCCCCAATCTGCTGGTCAATGGCGCGGGCGGCATTGCGGTGGGCATGGCCACCAACATTCCACCGCATAACCTAGGCGAAGTGATCGATGGCGCGCTGGCCACCATCGACAATCCCGCGATCACCACTGACGAGCTGATGAAGATCATTCCGGGGCCGGACTTTCCCACCGCCCCGCTGATCCTGGGTCAGGGCGGCGCGCGCAACGCCTATAACACCGGGCGCGGCAGCATCATCATGCGTTGCCGCCACGAGATCGAGACCGGTCGCAATGACCGCCGCTCGATCGTCCTGACCTCGATCCCCTATCAGGTGGGCAAGTCGGGCCTTGTCGAAAAGATCGCCGAGGCGGCCAAGGACAAGCGCATCGAGGGCATTTCCGACATCCGCGACGAATCGAACCGCGAAGGCGTGCGCGTCGTCGTGGATCTCAAGCGCGATGCCACGCCCGAAGTGGTGCTCAACCAGATCTGGCGCAACACGCCCGCGCAGTCCTCCTTCCCCGCGAATATGCTGGCCATCCGTGGCGGCCGTCCGGAAGTGCTGGGGCTGAAGGACATCCTCACCTCCTTCATCGCCTTCCGCGAAGAAGTGATTACCCGCCGCACCAAGTTTGAACTGAACAAGGCGCGCGACCGGGCGCATATCTTGCTGGGTCTGGTGATCGCGGTCACCAATCTGGACGAGGTGGTCCGCATCATCCGCGGCTCGCCCAATCCGGGCGCGGCGCGTGCGGCCCTGTCGGCGCGCGAATGGCCGATGGGTGAAATCGCCTCCTATATCCGTTTGGTCGAAGCCATTGAAGAAGGCAGCGACGAGCTTTCGGCGCCGACCTATCGCTTGTCCGAGACCCAAGTGAAGGCCATCCTCGACCTGCGCCTGCACCGCCTGACGGCGCTGGGCCGCGACGAAATCGGCGACGAGCTGGAAGAACTGGCCAAGGCGATTGCCGAATATCTCTCGATTCTGGCCGACCGGGCCAAGCTCTATGGCGTGATCCGTCAGGAGCTGATCGAGGTGCGCGCCGCTTTCGCCACGCCGCGCGTGTCGGAAATCACCGCCGCCGCCGACGGTATTGATGATGAAGACCTGATCGAGCGCGACGACATGGTCGTGACCGTGACCATGGACGGCTATATCAAGCGCACGCCTTTGAGCACCTTCCGCGCGCAGGCGCGCGGCGGCAAGGGCCGTGCAGGCATGGCCACCAAGGAAGAGGATGCCGTGGGGACGATGTTCGTCACCACCACCCATAATCCGGTGCTGTTCTTCTCGACCGCGGGCAAGGTCTATCGCCTCAAAGTCTATAAGCTGCCCGAAGGCGGCCCGGCCACGCGCGGGCGTCCGATCGTCAACATGCTGCCCGCGCTGGACAAGGATGAGACGATCGCCACCGTGCTGCCGCTGCCCGAGGATGAGGCGGATTGGGGCGCTCTGTCGGTGGTGTTCGCCACGGCCAAGGGCAATATCCGCCGCAACAGCATGGACGCCTTTGCCAATATTCCCTCCAACGGCAAATTCGCCATGCGCTTTGAAGAAGGCGACGATGATCGCCTGATCGGCGTGGCGCTGCTCTCGCAGGATGACGACGTGCTGTTGGCAAGCCGTCAGGGCAAGGCGATCCGCTTTGCCGCCGATGAAGTGCGCGAGTTCACCAGCCGCACCTCGACCGGCGTGCGCGGCATGCTGCTCAAGGGCGACGATGAAGTGATCTCGCTCTCCATCCTGCATCGCGTTGGCACCAGCAGCGAGGAACGCGAGGATTACCTGAAATTCGCGCCGTGGAAGGGCGAGAAGGAAGGCGAACCCTCGATTTCGGCCGAGCGCATGGCCGAACTGGCTGCGCGTGAAGAGTTCATCCTCACCGTCTGCACCAATGGCTATGGCAAGCTGTCCTCGGCCTATGAATACCGCCGGACCGGGCGCGGTGGTCAGGGCATCACCAATATCGACAACATCGCCCGCAACGGCGAAGTCGTGGCCAGCTTCCCCGCCGTTCAGGCTGACCAACTGATGCTGGTGACCGATCAGGCCAAGATGATCCGTCTGCCGCTTTCCTCGCTGCGCGTGATCGGGCGCGGGTCGGCGGGCGTGCGCCTGTTCAACGTGGCCGATAATGAGCATGTCGTTTCGGCCGTGCGTCTGGCCGAGAGCGAGGATGAGGGCGGCGAGGACATCGCGCCGGAAGAGGCGGCGGGCGAATGAGCCTGCCCGCTTTTGCCCACAAAGTGCTGACCGCGCCGCAGATGGCGCAGTTCCTTGCCGATGGCGTGTTCAAGGGGGCGCCGGTGGATCTGGCCGATGGCTATATCCACCTCTCGGCCGAACCGCAGTTGGCCGAGACCATCGACAAGCATTTCGCCGGTATGGGCGATCTGTTTATCGCCACGGTCGATCTGGCGGCGCTGGGCGATGCGGTGAAGTGGGAAGTCTCACGCGGGGGTGCGCTGTTTCCGCATGTTTACGCGGATTTGCCGCTGTCGGCTGTGGTGGCGCATGGGGCGTTGGTGCGCGGGGCGGACGGTTCGGTGGTTTTGCCTGCGGCATAAGGATTTAGATGCGAGGGTCTAGACCCTCGCGCTCCGGTTGCTGTCCGCGTTGCGCCATGGCGGCGACGACGTGTATCGGACGCGAAATTCGAAAGCCTGCGGCGCAGATAGCTCAACCCTATCCGCGCCGCAGGCTTTATTCCTATCCCCCAACACCACGCCGGAAGCCACCCACCCATTAATGGGATTGCAAAGGGACAAGTCCCTTTGCCCGCCGGAGGCATCCCTTCGCCCCAACCTTGCCCCCCACCCCCACAATAGCTAAAGCCCCACCCCATGACATATGACGTACACATCATCGGCGGTGGCCTGGCGGGAACCGAGGCGGCATGGCAATTGGGCAAGCGCGGTTTCAAGGTGCGCCTTTCGGAAATGCGCGGAACTGGCGAGCGCAGCCCGGCGCATCAGGGCGATGGGCTGGCCGAACTGGTCTGTTCAAATTCGCTGCGCAGTGATGATGATACGGCCAACGCTGTGGGCCTGCTGCATTATGAGATGCGCGCGCTCGACAGTCTCATCATGCGGGCGGCGGACAAGGCGAGAGTTCCGGCCGGGTCGGCTCTGGCCGTGGACCGCGATGTGTTCAGCGACACAATTGAGGCCGAACTGACCGCGCTGCCCAACCTGAAGCTGACGCGCGAGCGGATTGATACGCTACCCGATGCGGGGCTGACGATTGTGGCGACGGGGCCTTTGACCGCCTCGTCTTTGGCCGAAAAGATCGGCGCGGCGACGGGCGCGGACAGCCTCGCCTTCTTCGACGCGATCGCCCCCATCGTCTATGCCGAGACGGTCAACATGGACATCGCCTGGCGCGCTGCGCGCTGGGACAAGGGCGCCGAGGCCTCCATCGCGCTGGGCTCTGACGGCAAGGATTACATCAATTGCCCGATGAACAAGGCCGAATATCTGGCCTTTCGCGAGGAATTGCTCAGCGGCGAAAAGACCGTGTTCAAGGAATGGGAGGCCAACACCCCCTATTTCGACGGCTGCATGCCCATCGAGGTCATGGCCGAACGCGGCGAGGACACATTGCGCTTTGGCCCGATGAAGCCGGTGGGGCTGGACGATCCGCGCACGGGTCGATGGCCCTATGCGGTGGTGCAATTGCGGCAGGACAACAAGCTGGGCACGCTCTTCAACATGGTCGGCTTTCAGACCAAGCTGAAATATGCCGAGCAGACTCGCGTGTTCCGCATGATTCCGGGGCTGGAAAATGCCGAATTTGCGCGGCTGGGCGGCCTTCACCGCAACACTTTCCTCAATTCGCCCACGCTGCTGGACCGCCAGCTCCGTCTTAAATCCTCGCCCCATATCCGCTTTGCCGGGCAAATCACCGGCTGCGAAGGCTATGTGGAAAGCGCCAGTGTCGGTATGCTGGCGGGCATCATGACGGCCTGCGAACTGTCGGGCCGCGATTGGGCCGAGCCGCCGCGCACCACGGCGCTGGGCGCGCTGCTGGCTCATATCACCGGCGATGCCGAGGCCGACACCTATCAGCCAATGAACATCAATTTCGGCCTGTTCCCGCCCATCGTGACCGAAAAGAAGATCAAGAAGCCCGCGCGCAAACTGGTCTATACCGAGCGGGCCAAGGGCGACCTTGCCCCCTGGGTGGCCGGAATTACGGCTTAATCGGGGTCGTCATCGTCGGGCGCAGGGCGGGTCTTGGGGCCCGCCTTGCCGCATGCGCAATCGGCCTTGGCCTTGTCGCGTTCGGCCTTCTTGGCATCCTGCGCCGCGTAATAGGCGTTCAGTTCCGCCCGGCTGACGATGCCGTCGCCATTGCGGTCGATCTCCTTGAAACGGTTTGAGGTCTTGACCGCCCATTCCTCAAAGCTGAGCAGATTGTCGTGGTTGAGGTCCAGCTTCTGGAACGCCTTCACACGGGTTGACAGCATCTCGTTGCGGTTGATCGAGCCGTCGCGGTTGCGGTCATAGCGGTTGAAGCGCCGGTCCTCCTTGGACATCATTTTCTTGACCGCATTGGGCAAGGCGGGGCCGCGTCCATGCGGATCGGGGTCGGGCAAATCGATGAACCCATCGCTGGGCGGCCCGGACGCGACCGGCAAAGGTGCGGCGCGCTCCAGACTGGCGCGACCCTGCCACCAGAAGAACCCGGCGCCCACCAAAACCAGCGCCGAAACCGCGCCGACCACCAACCGCCCCATTGAACCCCCTTCCGCATTTACAGGGAAAGTACCTCAGACCCCCAGCATGCCAAGCCGCAAAAGCGTAAAAAGCGAAATGTTTTCAGCGCCCTGACGCCCCCTGGTCCGCGCGGCGAGACCGTGCAGGATCACCAGCGGGCGCATCGCACGCGGCAACCGTCGCCCGCGCCAACCATGCCCCTCGATCATATCGGCAACCGCGGCCTGCTCCTGCGCATCGCCCAGATGGGCCGCCAGATCGCCCAGCGCCCATCCGCGCGCCATGCCTTCTGCCCCCTCGGCCCCATTCAATGCGGCGCAGGCCGCAACCCGCCCCGCGATCCATGCCTCAAACGCCTCGACCGGCAGGGGCGCCTCGCCCAGCAGCGCCTCCCAGCCATCCACAAGACCCACCAGCGCCCCATGCTCCCCGCCCCAACACGACAATGCCGCCAGCAGCGGTTCGCCACGCGGCCAATTCTGCGCCGAGTCGCGCAAGCGGTCGCGCCACCATGCCAGCCTCATCTGCGCCAAAATCGGTTCGCGCGCGCCGCGCACCACCCCCGCCAAGCGCACATCCAGCGCCAGCATCGTCAACCAGCGATCACGCGTTGCAACCGGCGCATAGGCCACCGCAAGCCGCCACGGTGCGGGCAAGCTATCGAGAAGTTCCTGAGACATGGCGCGGCCCTTAGCCCAAGGCGGACGCGATTACAGCCCCAGATCGGCCAACAACTGTGTCTCGGGCCAGAGCATGTCGACCATCGCATCCAATTCCGTAAAATCGAGGTGGCGCTGCATCGGGTCGTAGCGGTTCAGCATCATCGGCCGGGTTTGCGGGCGCAGCAGACGGCGGCGCAGAGCCTTTTGCAGCAAGGTAAGGCGCTGGACCGCCTCCACCATCGCCACCTCCGGCGCTTTGCGGCGAATGCCCGACCAGCGCGCCTCGACCTGTCCCACCCGCTCCATTACCAGAGCGTTGTAATCGCGGTGCGGTCCGCGATGCATGGGCAGCGACATTTTGATCGCGGCCGAATCGCGTGCGGGCAGCAGCAGACCATTGCTGCGAAAATCATCGAACCCCACCTGATCACGGCCTATCGTATCAAACATCGGCCCAAAGCACCGTTGCGAAAGCAATTGTTTGGGCAAAATATGATGACGCTGCAACGCGGGATCGTAATCCGCGCTATCCGATTGGTTAACCGCGCGAAATGGTAAAGCCCTGCGCGCCCGATGACGAAATTCGGCAAAAGCCGACCAAACGGCAGGAATGGCGCCACCCCCCGCAACCGGCGGCACTGTGGCGACGATACTCGTCAGCGTGCTAGGCATATCCGAAGAATTTTTCCATTTTCCTCGGGTGTTAGCCCGAGAATTTCCCCGCCCGGCCCTTCAACTTCAACAGGCTCCTTCACCGTCCAGCCATCCACCAAACTGTGGATAAGTCTTATGGCAATCTTGCCAGCCAAGCCGGGCTGATCGGCAAGAATTGGCTCGATTCGCAGTTCGAGTCCAGTAAAAAAACTTAACCCCTCGCTAACGATATTGCCCTCCTCATCGCGCCGCAATGCTGTCAGCCCCAGCGCGGGAAAAGCACCCCCGTTAAGCCAGGCCGGAACGATCCGGCAGAAATGCTCGGCACTCATGACCGTGCGCGCCGGGCCCCATGCAACGCCTGCGGCACCCGGCAGTTTGAGCAGCCCCAGCACCACCCCCGCCATCGCGCGGACCACCGGCAATTGTCGGCCGCCCCCCGAAAGATGTGCGCCCGGCGCAAGCCGCAACCATGCGGAATGATCCAGATCGGTGACCGCCGAAATATCATAACGCATCGCAATATCGGGAGCAGAGCCCCCCCCGGCCAGACCGGACAAATCAAAGGTCAACCCGCTGGACAGCAATTCAAGCCAGTCGCTATCAGCCTCCGGTTGATGCGTGACGGAAAAAATTCGCGCCACTTCAGCATCTTGCCTCAAGAGATCAAACACCGCCTGCGCCTTGGGCGCAAGCCCGGGCGGAAACAGTACATGAAAGGCGGAGGTCGAGGGGGAAGGAACAGTCATCAAAGTAACCGCGCTATGGCCTCCAAATTAATGGCTTCTCTCAAGACATATGGCACCTTTCGGCTCGCTACGTCGAGTCTTGGCCATCATAACCCATTTGGTGAAACGCTTTATCATCTCCGTGGCCTCCGTCATACATCCGCGATCTTTAACAAATCCCCTACCCTTTCTGTCGCGCCAAAGATGGTCTAGTCGTCTTCACCATGCATGCAGATTTGAACCAATGGATCCGCCCTGAATCGTCCCTCTCGCGCAAGGCCTGGCGCTGGCGCGGGGGCAATATGGACATGGCGCAAAACGCCTCTGGCGGGCTGAACGACGATATCGTCACGCAACTGCTTTTGGCGCGCGGGGTTCCCCGCGAAGATCTGCCCCGCCACCGCGCTCCGACGCTGCGTGCCTTCCTCCCCGATCCCGCCGAATTCCGAGATATGGAATTGGCCGCGACGCGTATGGCCGATGCTTTGGAGCGGCGGGAAGCGATCACCATATACGGCGATTATGACGTTGATGGGGCAACCAGCGCGGCTTTGCTGATCCGGCTGATCCGCATGCTGGGCCATGATGCGCGCCATTACATCCCCGACCGCCTGCTCGAAGGCTATGGCCCAACGGGTGAAGCGCTGGTGCGCTTGGGCGCCGAGGGGGCGCAGTTGATTGTGACCGTCGATTGCGGAGCGATGGCGCATGAGGCGCTGGCCATGGCCGCCGACGCCGGGGTCGAGGTGATCGTGGTCGATCATCACAAATGCAGCGCGCAATTGCCGCAGGCGCTGGCGCTGGTAAACCCCAACCGATTGGATGAGAGCGACATTGGCGCGGCGCATGGCCATCTGGCGGCGGTCGGCGTGGCGTTCTTGCTGAGCGTGGCGCTGGTGCGGGTGCTGCGTGGCCGGGGCTGGTTTGCCGGGCGGGCCGAGCCGGATCTGTTCGCCCTGCTCGATCTGGTGGCGCTGGGCACGGTGGCCGATGTCGCCGCGCTCCATGGGCTGAACCGGGCGCTGGTGGCCCAGGGGTTGAAGGTCATGGCGCGGCGGGAGAATATCGGCATGGCCGCGCTGATTGATGCAAGCCGGTTGAACCGCGCCCCCACGGCCACCGATCTGGGCTTTGCGCTGGGGCCGCGGGTCAATGCGGGCGGGCGCGTGGGCGAAGCGACGCTGGGCGTGCGCCTGCTGACCACGCAGGACGCCGAGGAGGCGCGCGAGATTGCGGCGCAATTGTCGCGGTTGAATGAAGAGCGCCGCGCCATCGAAATGGCCGTCCAGGAGGCCGCCGAGGCGCAGGTGGAGCGGCAGGGCAATCGCAGCGTGATGGTCCTGTCGGGCAAGGGATGGCACCCGGGCGTGATCGGCATCGTGGCGGGGCGGATCAAGGAAAAGACCGGCAAGCCGACGCTGGTGATCGCGCTCGACGATGATGGTGTGGGCAAAGGTTCGGGGCGTTCGATTTCGGGCGTCGATCTGGGCGCGGCGGTCATTGGCGCGCGCGAACTGGGCTATCTGGTGGCGGGGGGCGGCCATGCGATGGCGGCGGGCCTGACTGTGGCTGCCGACCGGCTGGAGGCTTTTGCCGATTGGCTGGACGACCGTCTGGCGGGCGATGTCGGGCGGGCGCAGGGGGCGCAATCGCTGCTGCTCGATCTGGCCGTGGCGCCGCGCGGATTGCAGCCCGAACTGGTCGAATTGCTGGAGAGCGCGGGCCCCTATGGCATGGGCTGGCCGGGGCCGCGTGTGGCCGTGGGGCCGGTGCGCGTGGTCAAGGCCGATGTGGTGGGCGCGGACCATCTGCGCATGATCGTGCGCGGCGAAGACGGCGCCAGTTTCAAGGCGATGGCCTTTCGCAGCGCCCAGACCGAGATGGGCCAGACGCTGATCCACGGCGACCATGGGCGCAAGCTGTGGCTGGCCGGGCGCGCACGAATCGATGATTGGGGACCGCGCCGGGCGGCCGAACTGCATATCGATGATGCGGCATGGGCGGACTAGCATCTAAAGAGCTGAAATCGCGTTATTTATCATAAATTTTTCGTTTTTTCCGATAGTAACGCGATTTGTGACTTGACCAACCGGCCCCCTCTCCATAAATGCGCGGCCTCACCAAGGCGCAAGCCAAGGTTGGCCCCTTCGTCTAGCGGTTAGGACGCGGCCCTTTCACGGCTGAAACACGAGTTCGATTCTCGTAGGGGTCACCATTACATAGCCCGCCTTGGTTGCAAGGTTGGCCCCTTCGTCTAGCGGTTAGGACGCGGCCCTTTCACGGCTGAAACACGAGTTCGATTCTCGTAGGGGTCACCATTTACATAGCCTGCCTTGGCTTCAAGGATGGCCCCTTCGTCTAGCGGTTAGGACGCGGCCCTTTCACGGCTGAAACACGAGTTCGATTCTCGTAGGGGTCACCACTTGTAAATCAGAGCCATGGCCCCTTCGTCTAGCGGTCAGGACGCGGCCCTCTCACGGCTGAAACACGAGTTCGATTCTCGTAGGGGTCACCATAAAATCATTTAAGTGATTGGCGGATTGTGCTCGGCAAATATGCGTTGGCGTATATTGACGAACATCCGGGAACTCCCCGGCAGACTGCCATGGGACATTGGTGAGGTATGATCCAGCCGACCAGGTTGCGGCCCGGCGACCATCGCCTGCCCATCGCCAAATCACCCCGGATGCGCAACACACGTTCATCGCCGCGCCTTTGCCACCGGCTTGATGTTTCCCGCTATTCTTGCGCTCAATGCTTGGTCGTTTCATAAAACTGTCATACGCCTTCCCCATGCGCTGATGGCGAGCGCCTGGCCTGATGCAGGCGCCAAGGAATGGACGATCCGAGCAATGCGCGACAGCAAGCTACCCTGGCCTGCCATCATCCTCGAATTCCTGACGCTTTTGCTGCTCTATCTCGATGGAGTCGGCCTGCTGATGGTGGCTCTGACCGGGGCGTTCTGGACCTTTTCGCTGCTGGCCGTGTGGTGGTGGTGCAGCGATCAGGCCGAACCCGACGCCCCGCGCGAAATCGAGGGCAATGCCCGCCAGCAGCAATTGGAGCAGGGCCATATGGTGCGCCGCGCGCTGATTGCCGCGCTGGAGGGCACGGGGGCGCCGATGATGCTGGTGGACCGGGCGCGAATCATCGACGCCAATGCGGCGGCGCGCGCGGCTCTTGGCGAACATATTCTGGGTCAGGACCCGCGCATCGCGCTGCGCCACCCCGATGCGATCCGCCTGCTCGACAGCGCCGATGATGAAACCGCCACCGCCAGCATCCGCGGCCTGACCCGCAGCGGCAGCCTGTGGCAATTGACGCGCCGCCCGGTCTATCCCGGCCTCTGGGTGATCGAGGCGCGCGACCGCACCGCCGAGGCCGACATCAGCCGCGCCCACACCGATTTCGTCGCCAATGCCAGCCACGAATTGCGCACCCCCCTCTCCTCGGTCATCGGCTATGTCGAGACGATCAGCGAGAGCGTGGGTACGATGGATGGCGCGGTGATGCAGCGCTTCCTCGGCACGGTCCTGCGTGAGGCGCGACGGATGCAGGCGCTGCTCAACGATCTGATGTCTTTGTCTCAGCTTGAGGCCGAAAAGCATGACGCGCCGACTTCGCAGATTGATCTGACGCCGCTGGCCGCGCGGGTGGTGGGCGAATTCGCGCCGCCGCCGGGCAATCCGGCCCGCGTTGAATTTGTCCGGCCCGACGAGCCCTTCGAAGTGGCCGGCGATGTGAAGCAGATCGAGCAGGTTTTGCGCAACCTCATCGACAATGCGCTGAAATATGGCGACGCGGACCAACCGGTGACGGTCGCGCTGACCCACGCGCCGCGTGGCATGGCCGAATTTCTGGTCACCGACCGGGGTGCGGGCATTTCGGCGGATCATCTGCCCCATCTGACGCGGCGCTTTTATCGCACCGATCCGGGCCGTAGCCGTGCGGCGGGCGGCACTGGGCTTGGCCTTGCGATTGTCAAACATGTGGTCGAACGCCATCGCGGCAAACTCGACATCACCAGCAAGGTCGGCGTGGGCACGAAGGTTTCGGTGCGCCTCCCGCTGATCCCCGCCAAAGAGCAAAAAGTCACAAGTCCGTCATAGTCCTGTCATGAAAACGCTGCATGGCGCTTTCAAGGCTGGTTGGAACGGACATGGATGTTGCCTTTTGTGACATGTATGTGACGATTACTCCATCACAGCTTGAACAGGGAATTGCGTCCAGTGGCAGAACATACGGTCAAGGCCTTTGACGAGGAAATCACCACGCTGCGTGGGCTGATCGCCGAAATGGGCGGTCTGGCCGAACTGGCGATCGGCGAGGCCGTAGAGGCGCTGACCAAGCGCTCGCAGGAACTGGCCGCGCAGGTGATCGAGCGCGACAAGAAGATCGACCGGCTTGAGGCCGAGGTTGACCGGCTCGCGGTCAAGATCATCGCCCTGCGCGCCCCGATGGCGGACGATCTGCGCGAGGTTCTGGCCGCGCTCAAGATCGCGGGCATTCTCGAACGCATCGGCGATTATGCCAAGAATATCGCCAAGCGTGTGTCGCGGATCGAAGGGCGCTTGAACTCCGAACCGCTGACGCTGATCCCGGCGATGGCGGAAATCGCGGGCGAGATGGTGCATGACGTGCTGACGGCCTTTGCCGCGCGCGATCCGGCGCTGGCGGTGGATGTGATCGAGCGCGATGCGCGGGTCGATGCGTTTTATGACAGCATTTTCCGCAACATGGTTTCGTTCATGATGGAAAACCCATCCACCATCACCTCGGCCGCGCATCTGCTGTTCATCGCGCGCAACATTGAACGCATCGGCGACCACGCCACCAATATTGCCGAACAGGTCTATTACGCGGCCACAGCCGAATATGTGGTCGACCGGCTGGAACGGCCGGAAAACTGAACGTTAACAGGGGGCACCCATGAAACAACCCCGGCTCTTGCTGGTAGAAGATGATCCGGCGCTGGCGGAATTGCTCGAATTCCGGTTTCAGGCCGAGGGCTATACCGTCCTTTCGACGCCCGATGGCGATGAGGCGCTGTTGCTGGCCGCCGAGGAGGCGCCCGATCTGGTCCTGCTCGACTGGATGATCGAGGGCACCAGCGGCATCGAGGTCTGCCGCCGTTTGCGCCGCGACAAGGCCACCGCCCATGTGCCGATCATCATGCTGACCGCGCGCGGGGCCGAGGACGATATGATCCGCGGCCTTGAAACCGGGGCCGATGATTACATCACCAAGCCCTTCAGCCCCCGCGAGCTGATCGCCCGCGTATCGGCCATCATGCGCCGCATCCGCCCCGCGCTGGCGGGTGAACAGATCACCGTGGGCGATCTGACGCTGGACGCTACGGCGCATAAGGTGACGCGCAAGGGCACGATCCTTGCTCTGGGGCCGACCGAGTTCCGCCTGCTCAAATTCTTCATGGAGCATCCGGGCCGCGTGTTCTCGCGCGGGCAATTGCTGGACGCGGTGTGGGGCACGGACAGCGATATCGAATTGCGCACCGTCGACGTTCATATCCGCCGCCTGCGCAAGGGTATCGAACTGGAAGGCGCGCTGGACCCGGTGCGGACCGTGCGCTCGGCGGGATACGCGCTCGAAGCGGTCTGAGCCCCGCAACCCTGAAACGAAAAGGGCGGCCCGATCAGGCCGCCCTTTCTTGTATCAAGTGCCCGGCATCGGCGGCACCGGCAGATCCGGCGCATCGCTGTCATCCTCATGCACTTCAACCAGCCCGCGCCCGACGTGGCTGCGGCTGCGGCTGTAGAAGTAATAGACGAAGAGCCCGACCACGCCCCAGCCAAGGAACAGGCCGATCGTGGCCTTAGACAGGCTGATGAACAGATAGATGCAGCCCGCGATCGAGATCGGCGCCACGATGTTCACGCCCGGCGTGCGGAACGGACGATGACGATTGGGATCGGTCCGGCGCAGCACCATCACCGCCACCGACACCGCGCCAAAGGCAAACAACGTGCCCGAATTCGACACGTCGGCCAGCAGGCCCACCGGGAAGAAGGCCGCAAACAGCGCCACAAACACACCCGTCAGCACGGTGATGACATGGGGCGTGTGAAACTTGGGGTGAACCTTGGAGAAGAATTCCGGCAGCAGGCCGTCGCGGCTCATCACGAAGAAGATGCGGGTCTGGCCGAACATCATCATCAGGATCACCGAGGGCAGCGCCAGAATGGCCGCCGCGCCTACCAGCCAGCCGACGAAGGGATGGCCCACCTGACGCAGCGTCCAGGCCAGAGCTTCCTTGGAGCAGACCACAGCGTTTTCATTGAGCGCCTTGCACGCATCCGAGAGCGCGGCGGTGCCGGGCGAGAGCACTTCGCCATGCGGGCCGTAAACCGGCTGCGCGCCCACGGTGCCGATCACGCCGCTGGCCACCAGCATGTAGAAGATGGTGCAGATCGCAAGGCTGCCGATCAGGCCGATGGGCATGTTGCGCTGGGGGTTCTTGGTTTCCTCGGCCGCCGTCGAAACCGCGTCAAAGCCCACATAGGCAAAGAAAATCGAGGCCGCCGCGCCCGAAATGCCGGCAAAGCCAAGCGGGGCGAAAGGCACGAAATTGCCCGATTTGATAACCGGCAGCGTCAGCGCGATGAACAAGGTCAGCGCTGTGATCTTGATCGCGACCAAAGCGGCGTTAACCGTCGCACTTTCCTTGGTGCCCAGCACCAGCAGGCCGGTGATGATGGCCGCAATCAGCATGGCGGGAAGATTGATCACGCCCCCGTCGAATGGCCCCCGCACCAATTCGAGGGGGACCGTAATATGGAAGGTGTTTTGCACAAAGCCGATCATATAGCCCGACCAGCCGACCGACACGGCGCCCGCCGCAATGGCATATTCCAGAATGAGCGCCCAGCCCACCATCCATGCCACCAACTCGCCCATCACCGCATAGGAATAGGTGTAGGCAGAGCCCGAAACCGGCACCATGCTGGACATTTCAGCATAGCACAAAGCAGCCACCGCGCAGACGAAGCCGGCGATGATGAAGCTGAGCATCATGCCCGGCCCCGCTTTTTGCGCGGCCTCGGCGGTCAGAACGAAGATACCCGTCCCGATCACCGCGCCCACGCCCAGCATGGTCAATTGAAAGGCGCCCAGAGAGCGGTGAAGTGATTTTTTCTCAGCCGTGGCCAATATGGCATCCAACGGCTTGACGCGACCGAACATGCAGTTCCCCTGAACGCAATAAGCAATGGGCAAGAAAATTAACGGATCGCGCAACATTCGCAAGGGCGGATTATGCGTAGTCCACCGGTGGATTGTGCATCCTGCCCTGTTGCGGTGCACTTGTCACGCGCAATGCCCGATCCTCAATGCGCTTTACCCCATGCCCCGCGCCGGGCTAGAAGCGCCTTCATGTCTACGACCTTTCAGATCGATACGGCCACCAGCCGCGCCAATCCCACCCCCACGCCGATGCGCCGGTTGACCATTCCGGCCATCCGCCAGCGCAAGAAGGAGGGCGTCACCGCCGAACCTGTGGTGATGCTGACGGCCTATACGGCGCGTCAGGCGCAATTGCTGGACGCGCATTGCGACCTGCTGCTGGTGGGCGATTCGCTGGGGCAGGTGATCTATGGCCTGCCCTCATCCCTGCCTGTGACGCTGGATATGATGGTGGCCCATGGCGCGGCGGTGGGGCGCGGCAGTTGGCATGCCGCCGTCATTGTCGATCTGCCCTTTGGTACGTATGAAGCCTCGCCCCAGCAGGCATTTGAAACCGCCGCGCGGGTTTTGCGCGAGACCGGATGCGCGGGGGTCAAGCTGGAAGGCGGGGTGGCGATGGCCGAAACAGTGGCATTTCTGTCGCAACGCGGCATTCCGGTGATGGGGCATATCGGCCTGACGCCGCAGGCGGTGAACCAATTGGGCGGCTATGGCGCGCGCGGGCGCAGCGCGGCCGAGGCGGACAAGATCCTTGGCGATGCGCGGGCGCTGGCCGATGCCGGGGCCTTTGCCATTGTGATCGAGGGCGTCGTCGAACCGCTGGCCGTGGCCGTGACGCAGGCGGTGGATTGCCCGGTCATCGGCATCGGCGGTTCGGCGCAATGCGATGGGCAGGTGCTGGTCACCGAGGATATGGTGGGCATGTTTGAGCGGGTGCCGCGTTTCGTCAAACGCTATGCCGATATGGCCGGTCTGATTTCGCAGGCCGCCGCCGATTATGCCGCCGAGGTGCGCGAGCGCAGCTTTCCCGGCATCGAACAGACCTATCAGCCCAAAGCCTGATCCGGCCGGAGTATTGTCCCAGTGACCCAATTTTTGCGACATTTCGGCGGCTCGCTGATCTTTTCCGCTGTCTGTCTGGCGCTGGCGGCTGCCTATGGCTGGCACGATACGGGCTCGATTTCGGCCGTGGGCGGGATGCTCTGGATCGTGCTGGTGCTGGCCGTGCTGGAGGTTTCGCTCTCGTTTGACAATGCGGTGGTCAATGCCGCCGTGCTGAAGGATATGGACGCGATCTGGCGCAAGCGGTTCCTGACATGGGGGATGCTCTTTGCGGTGTTTGGCACGCGCGTGGCCTTTCCGCTGCTGATCGTGGGCTTTACCGCCGGGCTGGGTCCGGTCGAGGCGGTGCATCTCTCCGTGAACGATCCGGCGCAATATGAGGCGATCATGCGCCACGCGCATATCCCGATTGCGGGCTTTGGCGGGGCGTTTCTGGCGATGGTGGGCCTCGGCTTCTTCATCGACCCGGACAAGGAAACGCATTGGCTGCGCTGGGTCGAGGTGCGGTTGAAGATCGTCGGCTCGATCAAGGCGGGCGAGGTGGCGCTGCTCTTGTTGGCGCTGGTGCTGATCGGGCGCTGGCTGCCGGGGGAAGAGGCCTATACGCTGCTGGTGTCGGGCGTGTTTGGCATTGTCACCTTCATCGCGGTGGAGGCGCTGGGCCATTTCCTCGAAGGGCGCGAGGCCGCACGGGCGCTGGCGGGCACGGCGGTGCGTTCCGGGCTTGGCGGTTTTCTCTACCTCAACGTGCTGGATTCCTCTTTCAGCCTTGATGGCGTGATCGGGGCCTTTGCCCTGTCGAACAATATGGTGATCATTGCGCTGGGCCTGTCGATCGGCGCGATCTTTGTGCGTTCCCTGACCGTGCTGCTGGTCGAGCAAGGCACGCTCTCGGAATATGCCTTCCTTGAGCACGGGGCCTTCTGGGCGATCATTGCGTTGGCGGGGATCATGCTGGGCTCGGCGCTGGTCGAGGTGCCGGAAACGGTGACGGGCCTGATCGGCGCAGTGCTGATCGGCGCGGCGCTTTGGGCCTCGGTGCGCGAGAATCGGCGCGAAGAGGCCTGACGCGCAGCGGGGTGCCAGTGTGGTTCGTTTGCCACAATGAACGGCTATTCATAAAAATGGCATAGGCGCCCCATTGAAGCCCCGCCATTTCTATGCAAATCGAACCTCGGAAGAAAAAAGGGAGGGGAAGGGCGGCTTTCGAGCCGCCCTTTCTTCGTTTCAGGCCCCGCATTGATCGCGCAGAAATTGTACTTATTGGTACATCATTGCCGATAGCGTTATCAATGCTGCAAGTCATATTGCTTGAGCAGATCATACAGCGTGGGCCGACTGATCCCCAGCAGCTTGGCGGTGGAGGAAATATTGCCCTCGCTGCGCGCCAGCGCCTGACGGATCACGCGACGGTCGGTAATCTCCCGCGCGGATTTGAGGTTGAGCGGCAAATCCTCATCGCCCCCCGGCGCGTCCAGATCGAGGTCGCCCGCATGGACCAGCTTGCCATCGGCCATGATGACGGCGCGTTTCACCCGGTTTTCCAGCTCGCGTACATTGCCCGGCCATCCCCACGCATCCATCGCGGCCAGCGCATCGGGGGCAAAGCCTTTGACCGCCGGGTTCATCTCCTTGGCGAAACGGGCCAGGAAAGCCCGGGCCAGCAGCGCCGCATCGCCCGGCCGCTCGGCCAGCGAGGGGATCTTGACCACGATCTCGGCCAGCCGATACCACAGATCCTCGCGGAAACGGCCCTCGGCGATCATCGCCTCAAGGTTCTGATGGGTGGCGCAGACGATGCGCGTATCGACCGCAATCGACCGCCGCCCCCCGATCCGCTCGATCACCCGCTCCTGCAAAAAGCGCAGCAATTTGACCTGTAGCGCAAAGGGAATATCGCCCACTTCGTCCAGGAACAGCGTGCCGTTATGGGCCTGCTCGATCTTGCCCTCGGTGGTTTTGATCGCGCCGGTAAAGGCCCCCTTTTCATGGCCAAACAGTTCCGATTCCAGCAGGTTTTCCGGGATCGCCGCGCAATTGATCGCAACAAAGGCCCCTGCCCGCCCGCTGGCCTCATGCAGGCCCCGCGCCAGCAATTCCTTGCCCGTCCCGCTGGCGCCCAGCAGCATGACCGAAACATTGGTGCCCGCCACGCGCTCAATCGTGCGCGCCACACGCAGCATTTCGGGCGCGGCGGTGATCATCGTGCCCAGCACGCGATTGTCCTTGCCCGCGCGCATGGCCAGTTGCCGGTTCTCCGCCTCCAGCCGGTGGAGCCGATAGGCGCGGGCGACGATCAGCGCCATTTCGTCAAAATCCATCGGCTTCTGATAGAAATCATAGGCCCCGCGCTCGATAGCCTGAAGCGCACTTTCGCGCGCGCCATGCCCGCTGGCCACGATCACCTTGGTGTCGGGCTTCAACGCCATGATCTCGTCCAGCACGGCAAAGCCCTCGCTGGTGCCGTCCGGGTCAGGCGGCAGGCCAAGGTCGAGCGTGACCACGGCAGGCTCCTCGCTGCGCAGCGCGGCCATGGCGCTGGCACGATCCCCGGCCACGATCACCTCGAAATCCTCATAGGCCCATTTGAGCTGAGCCTGGAGGCCCGGGTCATCCTCGATCACGAGCAATTTGGGACGGGCATCGCTCATTTCAGGCAACCTTTTGCTCATTATCCATGGTTTTCAGAATTTCGGCCGCGCTGGCCAAAGGCAGGCGTACGATAAAGCGCGTGCCGATGCCCTCGCGGCTCTCCACCTCCAGCCGCCCGTGCATTGCGCGCACCAATTCGCGCGCCTCATAGGCGCCGATGCCAAAGCCGCCCGGTTTCGATGAATCGAAAGGCTTGAACAGGCGGTTGCGGACAAATTCGGGGGCCATTCCATGGCCTGAATCGACGATCTCGATCCGGCCATACAGGCCATCCCCGGAAATCGAGACAAAGACCGGCATTTCGGGCTCGCTGGCGTCCACCGCATTCTGGATCAGATGAGTCAGCACCTGTTCGATGCTGTGGCTCTGGCCCGCGATGGTGCAGGTGTCGCGCTCGATCACCTGAACATTGTGGCGCACGCGGAAGGTTTCGGCCAATTGCCGCGCTAATGCGCCCACCTCGACCGGCTCGGCCTTGTCGCCCGCGCTGGTGCCATAGCGCGAGAGGCGGGCAACCAGATGGTTGAGCTTGTCGGCCGAATTGCGCAGGGTGACGAGCATGTCCGCCCGGAAATCGGGGTTTTCGGCGTGGCGCTCGGCGTTGCGGGCCAACAGGGAGAGTTGGCTCGACAGGTTCTTGATGTCATGCATGACAAAAGCGATGCGGCGGTGGAATTCATCAAACCGCGCCGCCTCGGCCAACGCCTGCTGCCCCTGATGCTCGGCCAGATAGGTGCCGATCTGCTGGGCCACCACGCGCAGGAGGTCGAAGTCCTCCCAGTCCAGCTTGCGGTCATGGGGCGGGCGGGCAAGGATCACGGCGCCCAGCAGCCGCCCGTTATGCTGCAAGGGCACAACAGCCCACGCCCGGCTTTCCTCGCGCAGCCATTCGGGGATGGCGATCCCGCTGTCGCCATCGCTGCGCACGGTGTCCAAGTCGATGATATGATCACTGGCGGCCAGAAAATGTGCAGCGGCCAAGCCCAATGCCTGAGCCGGAACCTCGGCGGTCGGCCATTGCCAGCGCGCGGCCAGCACCATTTCGCCGGTCTCATCGGGCGTCAGCAACAGGCCAGCCGGGCTGTCGGTGATATCGGCCATCGCCTGCACGGCGCGCTGGTGGAGCGGGGCCGCGTCCCTGCCCTGCCCGCCGATGGTGCGGGCAAAACGCAGCCATTCCTCGCGGTAGTCGTAGCGATGCTGAAAGAAATGCTTGGTGAACATCACCCGCATCCAGCCCCGCATCCGCCGCGAGGGCAGCAGCAAGGCCGCCGCCGAAATCGCCGCGATCAGGAAGCTGAACTGCCACCACCGGCCAAGTTCTCCCCCCGCGCTGGCCAGCCAGCGGGCGATCGCGATCATGCCCACGAAATAGAGGCCGATCACGATCAGCGAAATCGACTGAAACGTCACCGTGCGCGATGGCTTCAGCCGCAGAGCCTCACGCCCTTTGGCCGCGCCCAGCGCCATGATTCCCGCAAAGCCGATGTCCAGCAGCCCATGCAGCGAGGCAAGCTCAACAGGCCAATGCTTGGCCAGATAGGCCACCGTATAGAGGTTGAGTTCAAACACCCACACCGTCGCCAGCGCCAGCGCAGGCCAGCGCAGCATCTGGCGCCCGGTGCTCGACGCGCTGGCATAGAGATTGTGGACCAGCACCAGCGAACCCACCACGCCCAGCATCGCCAGCATGATGTTCAATTGATAAAGCTCGACCTCGCCCAGCAGCGCGGGGTTGATGCGATGTTCAACAAATTGCACCGCGGGCACCAGAATATCGACAAGGCAGAGCACGGCCACCACCGGCCCCACCTCGGTCAGGCTGGTATGGCGGCCATCGCTGGCAAACATCGCATAGATGGCCCAGAGATAGGACAGATTGCGCAATCCCAGCAGCCCTTGCGCCACGAGGCTGAGTTCACCCTCGACCACCACGGCAAGGCACCACAGCGCCGTCATCGCCAGCGAGGCGACAATGGCCTTGCCCGCTCCGCTATAGCGCTCGCGCTGGCCCCAGATGCTGACGGCGACCGTGATCGCGGCGCAGGCGCCCGCCACATGCGCGGTGCTGGCCACCCAGCCCCACAGGCCGGGGCCCGCCGACATCCTAGCGGGCTCCCTCGTGCCAGAGCACCACGCGCATCGTTTGCAGGATGATCAGGATGTCGAGGAAAGGCGTATAATTCTTCACGTAATAGAGGTCATATTCCAGCTTGTTGCGCGAATCCTCAAGGCTGGCGCCATAGGGGTAGTTGACCTGCGCCCAGCCGGTGATGCCCGGTTTGACCATATGGCGCTCGGCATAATAGGAGAGCTTGTCCTCAAGATCGGAGACGAATTCGGGGCGTTCCGGGCGCGGGCCGACAAAGCTCATCTCGCCTTTCAGCACGCTCCACGTCTGGGGCAATTCGTCGATGCGCACCTTGCGGATGAAATTGCCGATGCGGGTGACGCGCGGGTCGTTCTTGGCGGCAAATTGCGCGCCATTGGCCTCGGCGTCCAATCGCATAGAGCGCAGCTTGATGACATCAAAACTCTGGCCATAAAGGCCCACGCGGCGCTGGCGGAAGAAGGCGGGGCCTTTGCTGTCCAGCTTTACAAGAATGGCGAAAAGCACGATCACCGGCGCGGTGATGGTCAGCAGGACGAGGCTGACGATAACATCAAAGATGCGCTTGGCGGCGCTGGAAAAGGCGCGGCCCGAGGAAAAGCCGTCCGAAAAGATGAACCAGCTGGGGTTGACCGTGTCGAGATCAACCCGGCCCGTCTCGCGCTCCATAAAGCTGGAGAAGTCATTGACGTGAACGCCCGCCGTCTTGATCCGCAACAGATCCTTCAAGGGCAGCGAATTGCGCCGCTCTTCCAGCGCCAGCACAACCTCGGACACGCCAAGGTTTTCGACATGGCGCTTGAGATTGTGGATCGCGGTGCGCGGGATCGCCTCTTCAACAATCGGCGCCGCCTCGCTCATGCCGACATAGCCGACGATGACAAACCCGCTCTCGGTCTTTTCGCCCAGTTCGCGCAGGCGCTGTGCCCGGTGGCCCGCGCCCAGCACCAGCACCCGGCGACGAAAGGCCGAGGTGCCCAGAATGCCGCCCACCACCAGCCGGTTCATCATCAAGAGCGCGATCGCGCCCAGCATCGCGTAGAACAGGGTCGAGCGCCAGAAAATCTGGCTGGTGAACAGCGAGTTGAACAGCGCCAGCGCGATCACGCCCAGCGACACCGCAACCAGCAGCCGCGCCGAGGCAAACCGCACCGAGCGCAAGGCATCGGCCCCGTAAACCCCCACCGCGATCATCGCCATCTGCATCACCAGCGCAAAGGCGATCAGCGGCTGCAAACGCGTTTCAAAACTTTCCGAGGGCATGCCCAACTGGTCCGCCCGCAGGCGCCATGCAAAGTCGCCCGAAATCATCAGCAGGGCCAGATCGATCAATCCAAGCAGGATCACCGAATGGGGGATGTAATGTTTGAAAAGACGAATCATCGGCCTGCTCAAGTTTGGCGCCGGCCATCAGGCGGGCTATGGGGCAAGACTTAGGGATGAGACGTAAAATGTCGGTAAATTTGACAAAGCGCCGGACTGTCTCACCCGCAAACTCTTTGCATCGGCCTAAAACTCGCTCCAGTCATCGCCCGACGGCGCGGGGGCCAGCGCGAGATTGCCCGCAACCGACATCACGTTGCGCTGGACATCGCGCTGGGCCGCGCTGCTCAGGCGGCGCGCGGTGGCCTTCTGCGCGGATTGGGCACCGGCGTCCCTGTCGCGGGTGCGGAACGTACGCACCATGGCGGAGAGCTGTTCTGCCTCATGCGCCAGATCGCGCGTGGCGGCGGTCGTCTGCTCGACCATGGCGGCGTTCTTTTGGGTTACGCGGTCCAATTCGCACACGGCATTGTTGACCTGCTGGATATTCTGCGCCTGCAATTCGGCGCTGGTGGCGATGTCGGTGATCACCTCGTTGATCTCGCCCACGCGGCCCATGATGAGGCGCAGCAGATCGCCCGTTTCGCGCACCAGAACCACGCCGCCCGACACCTGATCGGCCGAATCGTGGATCAGGCCGCCGATGTTGCGCGCCGCATCCGCGCTGCGCTGGGCCAGGGCGCGTACCTCGCTGGCCACCACGGCAAATCCCTTGCCCGCCTCGCCCGCACGCGCGGCCTCAACCCCGGCATTCAAGGCCAGCAGATTGGTCTGAAACGCAATGCCGTCGATCACGCCAACGATCTTGCCGATTTCCGTGGCCGAGCTTTCGAGCGCCGCCATGGCGTCAATCGCCCGCGTCACCACGCCCGCGCCCTCGTCGGCCTGTGTGCAGGTCTCGGCAATGGCGCGCTGCACCTCGGCGGCCCGGGTGGCGGTTTCCTGCACGCCATCGGTCACCTGGCTCATGGCGGCGGCGGTTTCTTCCAGCGTAGCGGCCTGCTGGGTGTTGCGATGGGCCATATCGTCGCTGGCGCTGCGGATGTCCTGAATGGATTCCATCACGCTGGCCGCGCCCACGCGCACCGAACCGATCGCCTTGGCCAGCGAGATCAGCGCCTGATTGAAATTGACGCGCAGTTGCTCGTAATCGGCGGGAAAAGCCGTCTCGATGCGAAATTCCAGATCCTGCGCCGCCAGCCGGTCCAGCCCCTCGGTCAAGGCCCGCACCACCTTGTGCTGCTGCTCATCGGCCGCCTGTTTGGCCAGAGCGGTCTGGCGAAACACCGCGGCGGCGGCATACATCTGGGCCACCTCGTCGCCATTGTCTGCGCCATCAAGCGCGACATCATAATCGCCCGAAGCCATCGCATTCAGACATTGCGCCAGATGCGAAACCGGATCGACCACCGCACGCGAGACGAACATGCCCGCCCACAGCAAGGTGCCCGCCCCCACCACGATGGTGATCAGCGTGGTGATGATTGCGGCCATGATCAGCCCGTCCACGCCGCCCGCCGCGCCCGCTGCTGCGCTCAACGCCTGATTGGCGGCATAGAGTCGGTAATGCAGAAAGGTCGCCGCCGACACCTGAACCACGCTGACCGCCGCCAGCGCGCCAAGGCAGAACACCAGCTTTTGGCGGATACTTTGACGAGTACCAGCGGCTGAACTGATCCGGGAAAGCACGCGCACGACCTCTCATCCTGTTTCGATCCAGCCAAGGTTCTTAATCCCGATACGGAAAAATCAGAGCTTATGCCGCGCCCGGCAAATCTACCTATATGGCAACGGTCTCGCGCATCTGGCCTCTTGCATCGGCGCGCGGATTGGCCAAAGGAAGGCGCGTGTTAGCCAGACTTCCCCGCCCCGCCGCGATCCTGTTCGCTTTGCTGATGCTTGCCGTGACGGCATGGTGCTTTTCGGTGACGCCCCCGCCGATCAAAACCGCGAAAAAGGGCGGCTATACCGATGCGCGCCTCTATCACGACATTGCCGCGCAGGTGGCGCTGGGCAAACCCTATCATCAATCCGCCGCCGAATTGCACCGGGCGCATCACTATCCCCTTAAACCCTTTTTCACCATGCGCCCGCCCACGGAGATGGAAATCACCGCCATCATCGGTTGGAAGGGTTTTCAGAAACTGTGCATCGTGATGCTGGTGGCCGGGATCTTCACATGGGCCATCGCACATGAGGGGCGGCTGACGGGAACAGAGCGTTTTTTGGCCGGGGCGGCTGTGGCGGTGGGGGGCACGGCGGTGTCCTCGGACTGGCTGATGGCGTTGCAGGAATATCCGGCGGGCCTTTGCATTGCGGTGGCCTTTGCCGGGGTGATCGGATGGCCGCGCCAGTGGTGGTATGTGGTGCCGGTGCTGGGCGCGGGGCTGTTTATCCGCGAACTGGCGCTGCCTTTTGCGCTGCTGGCGCTGGTCTATGCGGGCTGGAACCGCCGCTGGGTCGAAGTGGGCGCTTGGGTGGCCCTGATCGCAGCATGGGGTATGTTCATGGCGCTGCACGCGCAATTGGCCATGGCGCAATGGCGCCCCGGCGATATCCAGTCGCAGGGGTGGCACGCCATGCAGGGCTTTTCAGGGTTTTTGAAGGCGGTGATCTTCACGACGCCCCTGCAACGCCTGCCTTTGCACTGGGCGCTGTTCGGGGCCGCTCTGCCGCTGGCGGGATGGCTGGCGCTGGGCGGGCGTGAGGGGGTTTTCGCCAATCTGCTGGTATGGGGCTATGCGATCATGATCGCCATGTTTTCGCGTGCCGACACGTTCTATTGGGGCGCGATCATGAACCCGTGGTATCTGGTCGGCTATGCCCTGCTGCCGCGCGCCATCGTCCAGCTTTACTGGGCGATCCGGGGACAGCGGCGGGCCGAGGTCGCGCCCCTGCCCGCCAACGCATGATCATTCCGCCGGATTGCCTGCCGGGTTGATCGTGCCGGTATAGGAACCCAGAATTTTCAATACCGCCGCCCATGCGTCGACATTCTGCTGCAATTGCACAGGGTCGATCTTGTCCAGCGTATCGTCGGGCGTGTGGTGCCAGTCGAAATAGCGCGTCATGTCCTGATTAAGGTCGATCACGGCCAGTTTCTGCTTCTCCGCAATATAGCCGACATCCTCGCCGCCCTCCGGCGTACCTTCGCCGGTATAGATGCCCATCTTGGCCAATTCGGCCCCAATCCGCTCGGCCAGCGGCTTGTCCTGCGGGGCCATGCGGAACAGGAAGCGGAACACGCGGTCGGCCCCGGTGTCGGATTCCATCACCAGGGCGTGGGGTTCATTGCCATGGGCCTTGGCATAGGCCTGCCCGCCAAAGCCGCCCATCTCCTCGGTCCCGGCCCAGAGCACGCGGATCGTGCGCGCCAGTTGGCCCGACCTGCTGGCCTCCAGCGCCGCGGCGGTGATGATGCCGCAGCCCGAGGCGTCATCAATCGCCCCCTGCCCCAGATCCCAACTGTCGAGATGGCAGGCAACGAGGATCGGCGCGAGTTTCGGATCGCGCCCCGGCAATTCGGCGATCACATTGCCCGACATCACCTGCCCCGTGAAACGCGGGGTCAAGGTGACGCTGGCGGTCAAAGGCTGCCCCTTGGCGGCCAGCCGCGCGATGAGATCGGCGTCGGGATTGGATACCGCTCCCGAAGGCAAAGGCTCGCCCTTGGGCGGCATGCGTGTGACGCCGGTGTGGGGGCTGCGCGCATGGTCGGTCCCGATCGAGCGGATCAGCAGCGCCGACGCGCCCTTGGCCGCCGCAATGGACGGCCCCTGCCGCCGCGCCGCGCCAAAGGGGCCATAGCCGCCCCCGTCCTGCGCCGCCTTCATGGCATGGTCAACAAAGGCGATCTTGCCGCGCAGCGACCCCTCGGGCGCCAGTTTCAGCGCATCGAGCGTGGGGAAATAGACCAGTTCGCCCGTCACACCCTGCGGCGGCGTCGCCCCGGAATAGCCCAGCGCCGTCACGGCCAACTTTTGCGGCACGGGCGCGGTGATCGCGGCCTTTTCCTCGCCGCGCACCCATCCGGCAATCGGGAAAGGCTCGGCGCGCACATTGGCAAAGCCCAGCGCCCGCAGCCGCGCCACCGCCCAATCGCGCGCGGCCGCCTCGCGGTCGGTGCCGCCAAGCCGCTGGCCCACATCGGTGGTCAGGTCGGTGATGATGGCCAAAGCCTCTGATGAATGAGCATCGCCCCCGGCCGCTGCGGCAGGATGGGCCAAAAGGGCGGCGGAAAGAGCCAGCAGGCTGTATAATTTTCGCATAGGTCAAGGCTATCGTCCAAGCGCCCGCTTGGCAACTGCCCGCCCAGGATGTAGAGCGGCGCGCAAATCCTCATCCGTTTATCTGGAGACCGCCACGTGGCCGCCCAATATGCCTTCGTCATGAAGAACATGACGAAAACTTTCCCCGGCGCGCAAAAGCCGGTGCTGAACAACATCAGCCTGCAATTCTATCAGGGCGCCAAGATCGGCATCGTGGGGCCCAACGGTGCGGGTAAATCGACGCTGATCAAGGTGATGGCCGGGATTGACACCGATTTTACCGGCGAGGCCTGGGCGGGTGAGAATATCACTGTCGGCTATCTGGAGCAGGAGCCGCAGCTCGACAATTCCAAGACGGTGCTGGAAAACGTCAAGGACGGCGCGCGCGCCACGGCCGACATGGTTGACCGGTTCAACCAGATCGGCATGGAAATGGCCGAAGAGGACGCCGATTTTGACGCGCTGGGCGCCGAAATGGCCGAATTGCAGGACAAGATCGACGCGGTGGACGGCTGGACGCTGGACAACCAGCTTGAGATCGCCATGGAAGCGCTGCGCTGCCCCCCCGGCGACTGGCCGGTGGAGAGCCTGTCGGGCGGTGAACGCCGCCGTATCGCGCTCACCCGCCTGCTCATCCAGAAGCCCGACATTCTGCTGCTCGACGAACCGACCAACCACCTGGACGCGGAAAGCGTGGAATGGCTGGAAAACCACCTCAAGGACTATCACGGCGCGGTGCTGATGATCACCCACGACCGCTACTTCCTTGACAATGTGGTGGGCTGGATCCTCGAACTCGACCGTGGAAAGTACTTCCCCTACGAGGGCAATTACTCGACCTATCTAGAAAAGAAGAGCCAGCGTCTGGCGCAGGAAGACCGCGAGGCCACCGGCCGCCAGAAGGCGATCAACGACGAATTGGAATGGATCCGCGCCGGCACCAAGGGCCGCCAGACCAAGTCCAAGGCTCGTATCAAGAAGTTTGAGGAACTGGTCGCCAGCCAGGAAAACCGCGGTCCCGGCAAGGCCCAGATCGTCATTCAGGTGCCCGAGCGCCTGGGCGGCAAGGTGATCGAGGCCAAGAACATCTCCAAGGCGTTTGGCGACAAGGTGCTGTTCAACGACCTGTCGTTCCTGTTGCCGCCGGGCGGCATTGTGGGCGTGATCGGGCCGAACGGCGCGGGCAAGTCGACGCTGTTCAAGATGATCACGGGTCAGGAACAGCCCGATTCCGGCACGATCGAAATCGGTTCGACGGTCCGCTTGGGCTATGTGGACCAGAGCCGCGATCACCTCGATCCGACCAAGAACGTTTGGGAAGAAATCTCCGACGGTCTGGATTACATGAAGGTCAACGGGTTCGACACCTCGACGCGCGCCTATGTCGGCGCCTTCAACTTCAAGGGTCAGGATCAGCAGAAGAACGTCGGCAAGCTGTCGGGCGGTGAGCGTAACCGCGTCAACATCGCCAAGATGCTGAAGCGCGGCGGCAACGTGCTGCTGCTCGACGAACCGACCAACGACCTTGACGTGGAAACGCTGGCCGCTCTGGAAGAAGCCATCGAAAACTTCGCCGGTTGCGCCGTGGTCATCAGCCACGACCGCTTCTTCCTCGACCGTCTGGCCACGCATATCCTTGCCTTTGAAGGCAATGGTCATGTTGAATGGTTTGAAGGCAATTTCGAGGCCTATGAAGAGGACAAGCGTCGCCGCCTTGGCGATGCGGCCGACCGCGCCAGCGCGGGCGCCTACAAGAAACTGACTCGCTAAAACGCAGGTTCGTTGAACAAAAAGGGGCGGCAGGCATTAACCTGTCGCCCCTTTTTGTATGAACAAGAGGGAAAAGGACGGTTCAGACTGCCGACAGCGCCATGCGCCTATATCGGGCCTACAGGAAGTGAACCGGCCATACGATGGGAAGTGTGGCGTCCGGCCAACGCTTTGTCTGGGAGGTGGCTTATGAAGACGAATAACAGGCGGATGCGCCCTCTGGCCAGTCTGGCGATGGGCTTGGCGCTGGTTTCCATTCCGGTGCAGGCGATGGCGCAGGAGCATCAGGGCGATCGCGGCGGCCATGGTGGCTGGCGCGGCGCCGACGTGTCGGGCGGCGAGCGCCGTGGCGGCGGCGGGCCAATGCCGGGTCAGCCGCAAGGACAGCCTCAGGGCCGTCCGCAAGGTCAGCCCGGTTGGGGCGGCGGCAATGCGGCGCCTGCCGCGCGACCTGCTCCACCTGCGCCCCCTGCCCCTGCGGCGCCGGGCGGCATGAACGGCGGGTGGAACGGGGGCAATCGCGGCCCTGACCGTGGCGGCTGGAACGGCGGCCCGGGCAATGTTCAGCCCCAGCGCAACGACGGGCCGCGCGGCGACATGCAGCGTGGTGACGGGCAGCGTGGCGATTGGCAGCGCCGCGATGAAGCCCGCCGCGATGAAGGTCGTCGCGATGGTCCCCGCCCCGGTGAAGGTTGGCGCGGCGGCAATGAAAGCTGGCGCGGCACGCCGGGCTGGCCCCAAGGCGGCGTCAATCGCGCGCCGCAAGGCTGGGATCGTGGACCTCAGGGCGGCATTAATCGCGGCCCCGGCATGAATGCGCAGCGCGGCGACTATCGCCGCTGGACGCAGGATTGGCGCCGCGACAACCGCTACGACTGGCAGCGTTATCGGTCTGCGAACCGCATGGCGTTCCACATCGGGCGCTATAACCCGCCCTATCGCGGCTATGCCTATCGTCGGCTCAGCGTGGGTCTGTTCCTGCAACCGCTGTTCTACAGCCAGAGCTATGTGATCTATGACCCGTACAACTACCGCCTGCCTGCGGTTTACGGGCCCTATCAATGGGTTCGCTATTATGACGATGCTCTGCTCGTCGACACATACACCGGGGAAGTCGTTGACGTGCTTTACGATTTTTTCTGGTGATTGAGCCCGCAAGGGTCGCAAGGGACAGGGTGGGGTTGATCCCCCACCCTGTTTCGTTTCATACCCGTCCCATTATGACTCAACCCGATCCCGCACCCGACCGTGACGCCCTGATTGCCCAAGGCGAGGCGGTGCGCGCACGGCTCGATGCCGACCCCTATGCCTATCGCGTGCCGCTCGACACGATGGACATGTATGCGATCACCGATTTTCTCTCCGCCGCCGAATGCCATCGCTTCATGACGCTGGTGGACGAGGTGGCGCGGCCATCGGCCACGTTTGAACCGGGCAACCAGCAGGACTATCGCACCAGCTTTTCCGGCGATGTGGACCGCGAAAATCCATTTGTGGCCATGATCGAGCGGCGGATCGACGACCTGATGGGCATCGACCCGGTCTGCGGCGAGGCCATCCAGGGGCAGCGCTATGCCGTGGGGCAGGAATATCGCGGCCATTGCGATTGGTTCCCCCCGCTCTCGGCCTATTTCCAGAAGGAAGTGCCCTGCGGCGGACAGCGCAGTTGGACCGCGATGATCTATCTGAACGAACCCGACGAGGGCGGCGAGACCGACTTCATGCATGTCGGCGTTTGCGTCCAGCCGCGTCTGGGCATGCTCTTGGCGTGGAACAATGCCAACCGCAACGGCGAGGTCAACACATACACCCAGCATGCCGCCAAGCCCGTTACCAAGGGGCAGAAATATGTGATCACCAAATGGTATCGCACGCGGGAATGGTCGGCGCGGATGGCGGATACGGAGTAGGGTTTTTGAGTTTATGCCTCCGGCGGGCAAAGGGACTCGGTCCCTTTGCAATCCCGTTAATGGGGTATGGCTGGATGGCGGGTTTGGGTGCTGATGAAATTACAGCCTGCGGCGCGATGGTATGGCGCCGCAGGCTGTAATTTGAGACGCCGCGTCCGACACTCTTGGTCGAACCCCTTGCGCAACGCAGACAGTAACGGGAGCGCGAGGGATTAGTCCCCCGCATCCATCACACCTCCAACGCCTCCGCAATCAGCTTGCGCGTATTCTCCACGCCATAGAGCGCGATGAACGAGCCCATACGCGGCCCCTGCGAACTGCCCAGCAGCGTCTCATATAGCGCCTTGAACCAGTCGCGCAGGCTTTCGAAGCCGAAATGCGGATCCTTGCCGATTTCATAGACGATGTTCTGCAGCAATTCGGCCGTGGCATCATCGCTGGTCGCGGCCAGTTCCTCGTCCAGCGCGGCCAGAGCGGCGGCCTCGCCTTCCTCGGGCTTGCGGCGGTTCAGCGTCGGGGCAATAAAGTCACGGTTATAGGCCAGCGCGCGCGTCACCAGCGCATCGAGCGCGGGATGGGCTTCAGGGCGGGCATCTTCAACATAGTTGGCGAGGTAGGACCAGACCTGATCGCGCGTGGCATGCGCGCCAAGCACGCCGACCAGATTGAGCAACAGGCCAAAGCTGACGGGCAGTTTGTCGCCCTCACCGCCCTGATAGCCATTGGTGCGCAGCAAATGCCACACCGGATTGCCCAATTGCTGCTCAATCGGCTGGGTCGGCAGCTTTTCGCGGAACTGCCAATATTCATCCACCGCGCGACCGATGATGCCCGGGTGCAGGCTCTTGGCGCTCTTGGGATCGCGGAAGAGGTAGAAGCCGAGGCTCTCCTCGCTGCCATAGGTCAGCCATTGCTCGATGGTCAGGCCGTTGCCCTTGGACTTGCTGATCTTCTCGCCCTTCTCGTCGAGGAAGAGTTCGTAGATCAGCCCCTCCGGCTTCTGCCCGCCCAACACGCGGGCGATCTTGCCGCTCTGCGTCACCGAGTCGGTCAGATCCTTGCCGCACATTTCATAATCGACCCCCAGCGCGACCCAGCGCATGGCCCAATCGACCTTCCATTGCAGTTTGGACCGGCCGCCGAACACGCTCTGCTCGACGATCTCGCCTTCGTCCTCGAACCGGATCATGCCGGTTTCGGCATCGACCACCTCGATGGGAACCTGCAACACCACCCCGCTCTTGGGGGAAACGGGCAGGATCGGCGAATAGGTCTTGCGGCGCTCCTCGCGCAGCGTGGGCAGCATGATGCCCATGATCTTGTCATAGGCGCGCAGCACCCCGCGCAACGCATCGTCAAACGCGCCCGAATTATAGCGGTCGCTGGCCGAAACGAACTCGTAGTCAAACCCGAACTGGTCAAGGAATTCGCGCAGCATCGCATTGTTATGATGCGCAAAACTCTCATGCGTGCCGAAAGGATCGGGAATGCGGCTCAAAGGCTTGCCCAGATTGTCGGCCAGCACCTGCCCATTGGGCACATTGTCGGGCACCTTGCGCAACCCGTCCATATCGTCCGAAAACGCCACCAGACGCGTGGGCGCGCCAGTCAGCACTTCATAGGCGCGGCGCACCAGCGTCGTGCGCAAAACTTCCTGAAAGGTGCCGATATGCGGCAGGCCCGATGGGCCATAACCCGTTTCAAACAGCACCGGCTCTCCGTTCGGTTTCCCGTTCGGATAGCGTTTCACGATCTTGCGGGCCTCCTCGAAAGGCCATGCTTTGGAAACCTGTGCGGCGGCAAGAAGTGCTTCGTCTGTCATAGTGCCACGCCTTTTGCCCAAGGGGCCCAAAATGGCAAGCAGGTAATGGGATCGCGCAAGTGCATGGCCCGTAGGAACCCTGAGGACCGATTAGCATTTTGGTCAGCGAACCATGGCAATCTGGCCTTCTGCCAGTTCGCGAGCCTTGAGGAGCCTCATGAACCTTCGTCGTCCGCAAACCGCCCCTGCCTCGGTCACGCGCCCCATGGACCCGCGCGACCGCCTGCGTCTTTACGGCCCGATCCGCCCGCTGCGGCCCGCGCCAAGCCTGATTGAACGCATTTTGTTCTCCTGATTGGGCAAAACCGGCCCGGCCTCCATTGCCAATCGCCCCGCGCCCCGGCATCAGTCGGGGCAATGGATGAAGCCCCCGCCCTCCCCGCGCTCGATCTGCCCGCCCTGCATGCCAATCACAGCGGTTGCTGGCTGCGCATGCGCGGCGCCGCCACAAACGCGGTGGGCAAGGGCGAGGCGATTGTCACCGCCGCCGACACGCCGCTGCTGATCCTCAACGCGCCCTTGGTGGCCAGCCGGTTGGGCTATCCCGATCTGTCGGGGCTGGATCTGCTTGAACTCTATGCCTTTGTGCATCCCGCGCGCTTTGTCGTGCCCACGCCAAAGGGGTTGGCCCATGCGCTGGGTCTGGCCGAGCCTTCGGGCGATGCCGACGTGCCGCTGCTGCTGCAACAGGCCGCCGCCGCATTGCTCGCCCGCTGCGCCGCGCCCGATTGGGCGGAGCGCGAGGGCGCATGGACCGCACTGCAGGGGCTGGCCAAATTGCGCTGGTCATGGGCGCCTGTGCTGGCGACCGCGATAGACAAGCCCGCCCGTGCCGAGCGCTGGCTGTTCTCGCGCCTGCCCGAATGGGAGGAAACCGCCGAGCGCCCCCAGCCCGCGCAGGTCGATCTGCTCCGGGCCGATGTGCTGAGCCAATTGGACCATATCACCGGCCATGGCAGCGAGGCGCGGCAGGGCCAGCAGGATTATGCCGCTCGCGCCGCCCACATCTTTGCCCCCCGCAATGCGCGCGGCGCCCCCCACATGCTGCTGGCCGAGGCGGGGACCGGCACCGGCAAGACGCTGGGCTATCTGGCCCCCGCCTCGCTCTGGGCCCATGCCAGCGGGGGGACGGTTTGGGTCTCGACCTATACCAAGGCGCTGCAACGCCAATTGCGGCGCGAGGCGCGGCGTGTGTGGGGCGATTCCAATCGTGTGGTGGTCCGCAAGGGGCGTGAGAATTACCTGTGCCTGCTCAACCTTGAGGATGCGCTGCAAGGCGGCTTTGGCGGACGGGCGGCGATCCTCGCGCAACTGGTGGCGCGCTGGGCCGCCTATACGCAGGATGGGGACATGATCGGCGGCGATCTGCCGGGCTGGCTGGGGACTTTGTTCCGCCAGCGCGGGATCACATCGCTGACCGACCGGCGCGGCGAATGCGTCTATGCCGGTTGCCCGCATTACCGCAAATGCTTCATCGAACGCTCCGCCCGCGCCAGCGCCGAGGCCGATCTGGTGATCGCCAATCACGCGCTGGTGATGGTGAACGCGGCGCGGGGCAAGGATGTCGCCCTGCGCCCCACCCGCATCGTGTTTGACGAAGGCCACCATGTGTTCGAGGCCGCCGACAGCACCTTTTCCGCCGACCTGACGGGGGCCGAGGCCATCGAATTGCGCCGCTGGGTGATCGGGCCGGAAAAGGGATCGAAGGGCCGCCGCCGGGGTCTTTCCGCACGGTTGGCCGATGTGGCCAGCTATGACGAAGCAGGCGCGCGCGCCATCGCTGCCGCGCGTGAGGCGGCCGAGGCGCTGCCGGGCGATGGCTGGCTGCAACGCGTGGTCGAGGGCGAGCCAAGCGGCGAGATCGAACAATTGCTGGCCGCCGTGCGCGCCACCACCTTTGCCCGCGACGAAAGCGGCGGGCAGGAGGCGGGCTATGGCTTGGAAACCGAGGCAGCCTCTTTGGACGGCCCGTTTATCGAGGCAGCGCTGGCGGCAGGCGAGGCGCTGGCCGCCTTGCGCAAACCCTTGATCCAGTTGGGATTGCGGCTGGAGGCGATCATGGACGAGCCACCGGATTGGCTCGACGGCCAAGGGCGGGCGCGGATCGAAGGGGCGCGCTCCTCGCTGACATGGCGGGTCGATCTGATCGCGGCGTGGGAGGCTTTGCTGGCGCGGCTGTCGGGGCCGGTTGATCCGGGCTTTGTCGATTGGCTGGCGGTGGACCGGGCCGATGGGCGCGAATATGACATGGGCCTGCACCGCCGCTGGGTCGACCCGATGCAGCCCTTTGCCGCCACGGTGCTGAACGGCGCGCATGGGGTGATGATGACCAGTGCGACCCTGCGCGACCGGGCAGGCGATGCGGATTGGGAGCAAAGCTGGGAAGGCGCGGTGGCGCGTTCGGGCGCGCCGCATATCGAGGTCGCGCCCGAAGTGGCCGCCTTCGACAGCCCCTTTGACTATGCCAATCAGGCCGAGGTGCTGATCGTCACCGATATTCCGCGCGGCGATATTCCGGCGCTGGCCGGGGCCTATGGCCAATTGATCGAGGCGAGCGGCGGCGGCGCGCTGGGCCTGTTCACAGCGATCCGGCGGTTGCGCGCGGTCCATGGGCGCATTGCCGACCGCATGGCGCGCAACGGCCTGCCGCTCTATGCCCAGCATGTTGATCCGATTGATACCGGCACGCTGGTCGATATTTTCCGCGATGATCCCCATGCGTCTTTGTTGGGAACGGACGCACTGCGCGATGGCGTGGACGTGCCGGGCGACTCTTTGCGGCTGGTCATCATGGAGCAGGTGCCTTGGCCCAAGCCCTCGATCCTGCACCGCGCGCGCCGTCTGGCTCATCCTCAGGGCGGGCAGGCCCATGATGACCGCATCATCCGCGCGCGTCTGGCACAGGCGTTTGGGCGACTGATCCGGGGGCGCGGCGACCGGGGGCATTTCGTGGTTCTGTCCGCCGCCTTCCCCTCACGCTTGCTGACCGCCTTTCCTGCGGGCACGCCGGTTGTGCGCTGCACGCTTGCAGAGGCTTTACAAAGGCTGCGCGCCCATGCTTCAGGCGATGCTTCCTCTTTATCGCAGACCGAGTCTCGGCCTGCGAACCAGAATGGTTGATGTGCAATGAAAACGCTGGGCCTGTTGCGTCACGCCAAATCCGATTGGGGCGATGCCCGCGCGCGCGATTTCGACCGCCCGCTCAATGCGCGTGGTCGTCTGGGTGCGCCGTTGATGGGCAAGCATATCGACGAATATTGTGCGCAGCGCAGCCTGCGCTGGGACCGCATTTTGGCATCGCCCGCCGTGCGCGCCGCCGAAACCATTGAGCTTGGGGCGCAAGGGGCCGGCTATGGCCATGCGCTGCCAGTGAACTGGGACCGGCGCATTTACCTCGCCTCCTCTGCCTCGCTGCTCGACGTGCTGCGCGATCAGGATGATGCAGTGGAATCGGTGCTGCTGGTCGGGCATAATCCAGGGTTGGAAGATCTGATTTTCGACCTCGTGCCCGATGATGGTTCCTCGCCTCTGCGCGATGTGGTGGAGCAGAAATTCCCCACCGCCGCCTTTGCGGTGATGGAGGTCGATGTCACCAGTTGGCACGATATTGAAGAAGGACAGGCGCGGCTGGTCCACCTGATGCGCCCGCGCGATCTTGATCCGGAGCTGGGGCCTGAAAGGCTTTAGCGTTTTACAATAGCAGCGTTTTACAACAGCGCCGCGGCCAATTGCGCCCGCAGCGCGATCAGATCATCCAGCAAGGAGTGATCATCCACGGTGGGCGCGGGTTCTTCCGCCAATTCCACCTTGTCGCGCGATTGCAGCCATTTCTTGGCCCCGCGCAGGGTAAAACCCTCACGGTGAACCAATCGGTCAATGGTGCTGAGCAATTCGACATCTTCAGGCCGATAAAGGCGCCGCCCCCCGGCGCGCTTTACAGGCCGCAGCATCGGGAATTGCTCTTCCCAATAGCGCAGGACATGCGGTTGGATCGACAGTGCCTTGGAAACTTCACCGATCGTGCGGAATGCGTCAGGCGCCTTGTCCGTCATGCCAGCCACACTCCGCCGATCATCATCCGTCAACCTTCAACCGCGCGCGTCAATTCGCGACGCGGTCTTTCAGCATCTGGCTGGCGCGGAAGGTCAGCACGCGCCGAGGCGTGATGGGAACTTCAACGCCGGTCTTGGGATTACGGCCCACGCGCTCGCTCTTGTCGCGCAGCAGGAATGTGCCAAAGCCGGAAATCTTGACGTTCTCGCCCTCGGCCAGAGAGTCAGAAACGAGGTCGAGGATCGATTCGACCATGTTCAAAGAATCGGCCCGCGACAGGCCCAGTTTGCGGTTGATGGCTTCGGCCAGATCAGCTCTCGTCAAAGTAGACATAGATCGCACTACTACCCCCTCCATTAGCCTCTTGTGGGCGCCCCTCGCCGCACAAGATAGCAAATATCGCGGGTAATACAATGCTATCCCGCGCCGAATTCGACGCTATATAAGCAAAACTGAAAGAAAGGGTTTAGACGCGGATCAGGCTTGCGCCCCACGTAAATCCACCGCCCATCGCCTCCAGCATGATCAGCTGGCCCGGCTGGATCCGCCCATCGCGGATCGCGCAATCCAGCGCCAGCGGCACCGAAGCCGCCGAGGTATTGGCGTGATCCTGCACCGTCACCACGACCTTTTCCGAAGGCATATGCAGCTTCTTGGCGGTCGCCTCCAGAATGCGGGCATTGGCCTGATGTGGCACCAGCCAGTCGATATCTTCCGGCTTAAACCCTGCTTCTTCAAGCACTTCGCCAAGAACAGTGGTCAGATTGACCACCGCATGACGAAATACCTCGCGGCCCTTCATGCGCAGCTTGCCCACATCCCCGGTGGTCGAAACCCCGCCGTCGACAAAGAGCAGCTGGTTATGCGCACCATCGGCGTGCAGCTTGGTAGCCAGAATGCCGGGCGCGTCGGCGTCCTCGCTTTCGCGGGCCTCCAGCACCACGGCGCCCGCGCCGTCGCCAAACAGAACGCAGGTCGTGCGGTCTTCCCAATCAAGGATGCGGCTGAAAGTTTCCGCGCCGATCACCAGCGCGCGGCGCCCCTGACCACAGCGCAGCATCGAATCGGCCACGCCCATCGCATAGAGGAAGCCAGAGCAGACCGCCGCCACGTCAAAGGCGATTCCGCCATTGGCGCCAATCGCATGCTGCACAATCGTGGCCGTCGCCGGAAAGGTCTGATCCGGGGTTGCCGTGGCCAAAATGATGAGGTCAATATCCTTGCCCTCAACGCCTGCGGCTTCCAGCGCCTGACGTGCCGCCGCCGTGGCCAGCGAGGAGGTCGTTTCTCCCTCGGCCGCCAGGTAGCGTTGGCGGATGCCGGTGCGCTCAACGATCCACTCGTCGCTGGTGTCCACCTTTTCGGCCAGTTCCGCATTGGAAACAACCCGCGTGGGCAGTGCGCTGCCCGTACCGATCAGAACCGAACGCCGCGTCATCCCTGGCCAGCCTCAGCCGTAACCTTATGGGGCGCACGCAGCGTTTCGGTGCCGAGCCTTGCCAGGTCAGCCTTGATCCGTTCGGTCAGATTTTCCTCCAACAGCCGCTGGGTCACCCCAACCGCATTCGCCACCCCCAGCGCATTGGCGCTGCCATGGCTTTTGACGACAACCCCGTTGAGGCCGAGAAACACGGCGCCATTATGGTTATTGGGGTCGAGATGATGCTTGAGCAGGTCGGTCGCGGGGCGTGAGATCAGGAAGCCGATCTTCGAACGCAGCGAGGACGAGAAAGAGCGGCGCAGCAGATCACCCACAAAACGGGCGGTGCCTTCAATCGCCTTCAAGGCGATATTGCCGGAAAAGCCGTCGGTAACAACAACGTCAACCTCACCGCGACAGATCTTGTCCGCCTCGGTAAAGCCATCGAACAGCATCGAGAGGTCGCCTGCCCGCTCTTTGAGCAAAGCGGCGGCATCGCGCAATTCCTCGGTGCCCTTGTTGTCTTCGGTGCCGATGTTGAGCAGGCGGACACGCGGCTCGGGCTGGCTGTTCACAATCCGCGCATAGGCCGCGCCCATGATCGCAAATTGCACCAGATTGCGCGCGTCGCATTCTGTGTTGGCGCCCAGATCGAGCATCACAACATCGCTTGGCTGCAGCGTGGGCATGATCGCGGCCAAGGCGGGGCGATCAATGCCGGGTATCGTGCGCAGGGCCAGCTTGGACATGGCCATCAGCGCGCCGGTATTGCCCGCGCTCAGGGCTGCGCCTGCCGAACCATTCTTTACGGCATGGATAGCCATGCCCATAGAGGTGGTCCGCGCGCGGCGCAGAGCCTGACTTGGCTTTTCCTCCCCACTGATGACATCATCAGCGTGGAGGATCTCTACCAGCGGACGCAGGGCCGAGTGGCGATCCAGCGTCTGCTCAATCCTCGATTGGTCGCCCACGAGGAGGAAGCGCACCTGCGGATAACGGTCCGCCGCCAGGGCCGCACCAGCGACCATGACCTGCACACCTTCATCCCCGCCCATCGCGTCGATTGCGATACGCGGAAAATTCATGATGCAACTACCCCTTCACAGGCCCCCAACCGGGGGCCGGACATCAAAGACCGACTGCGATGATCTCACGACCATTGTAATGGCCGCAAGACGGGCAGAGGTTGTGCGGGCGCTTCAGCTCGCCGCAGTTCGAGCACTCGTGGAAAGCTTCGACCTTCAGCGCATCATGGCTGCGACGCATGCCGCGACGGCTGGGGGAAGTTTTTCTCTTAGGGACAGCCATTTCGGCACCTATTCCTGAAATATACGAATTAGACGACAAAAGCCGCCCGATATGCGTTGCCGCACAGGCGGATGCGAAGCGGCGCCTATACCGGATTTCTCGTGCGTTGCAAGTCGCTGATGGCTATGGCCCGCATGAAAGATCGCAAGGGAGATACAAATATGAACCTGCTTGGCCTTACGCCTGTGCTTTTGCCCACAACTCTGTGCCTTTGCGCGGCGGCAGCCGTCATCAATTTCTGGCTTGGGGTGCGGATCGGGCGGCTGCGCATCGCGCGAAAGGTCGAAATGGGCGATGGCAATGACCCGCTGATCTATGCCCGCATGCGCGCCCAATCGAACTTTATCGAGAACACACCCATCACCCTGATTCTCGTCGCCGTGGTCGAACTGGCGGGCAAGGGCCGCTGGTGGCTGCCGGTGGCGGGCGCGGTGTTCATGGGCGGGCGGGTGATGCACGCCTTTGGCATGGACGGGAATTTCAAGCCCGGCCGACCCGTGGGCACGGCCAGCGCCTATCTGGTGCAACTCGGCCTTGCGGTGGTTGCGGTGCTGACGGCGGTTCGCGTGATCTGAACCGCCCCCCGGCCCATAATTAAATGATGTTATCCATAGATGCTGCCCACAAACGGGTTGGTCAGCATCTCATGGCCGAAGGTGCTGCATGGCCCATGGCCGGGGACAAAGGTGATGTCCTTGCCCAAGGGCCACAGCTTCTGCGTAATCGAATCGAGCAATTGCTGATGATTGCCGCGTGGAAAATCGGTGCGCCCGATGCTCCCCTGAAACAGCACATCGCCCACGATCGCCAGACGCGACGGTTCATGGAAAAACACCACATGGCCCGGCGTATGTCCCGGACAGTGGAGCACCTGAAACACCAGTTCGCCCACGCTGACCGTATCCCCATCGACCAGCCAGCGGTCGGGCTCGAAACTTTTGCCCGCAAGGCCCATCCGCATATTGGGAGTGTCCAGCCCCTCAATCCAGAAGCGGTCATCCTCATGCGGCCCTTCGATGGGCAGGCCCAGATCCTGCGCCAGCACGCCCGCCAGCCCGCAGTGGTCCATATGCCCATGCGTCACCAGCAGCTTTTCGAGGATAACGCCGCGCGCGGCCACCTCAGCCTTTAACTTGTCCAGATCGCCGCCCGGATCGATCAGCGCCCCGCGCATGGTTTTCGTACACCACACCAGCGAGCAATTCTGCTGGAATGCGGTGACGGGGATAAGATGGATGCGCAAGGGCGGTTCACTTGCACGCGTGTCAGTAGGTTTGCTTTCAGCCATAAGGGAAATCCTAGGGCCAGTCGGCCGCGAAGGCCAGTAGAGATAGGCACGGCGATCGCTATATATACTCTATTGACCTAGTAAGGATTGACCGATGCGTTTCTTCCTCGCTGCGGCCGCTGCCGCGCTTGTTGCCGCCCCTGCCATGGCCGCCCCCGCGCCGCGCCTCCCCGAAGCCAGCTTTGCCGCCCTGCCCCAGCCGCTGCCGCTGCCCTATGACGAGGCCGCCGATGCGCATAAGGATGTGGCCGCCGCCATCGCCCGCGCAAAAAAGGCGCATAAGCTGGTGCTCGTCGATCTGGGCGGCAACTGGTGCCCCGACTGCCGCATTCTGGCCGGCACGATGGCGCTGCCCAGCCTCAGCCCCTGGGTGAAAAAGCACTATGAAGTGGTGACGGTCGATGTGGGCCGTTACACCAAGAATCTGGATATTGGCGCGGCCTATGGCGTGACGCGGCCCAAGGGTGTGCCCGCGATTTTCGTGGTTGATCCGCGCACCAACAAACTGCTCAACCCCACCACGTCCGTCACGGCTCTGGCGGATGCGCGCTCGATGACGCCGCAGGCGCTGGCCGACTGGCTGGCGCAGTGGACGAAGTGAAGTAACAGGCGGGCGGTTTCAGAGCCGCCCGCCCTTCCACACCACGCGGCCTATAACGGCCACCTCCTCGGGCGCCAGATCCATGGGATCATAGGCCGGGTTTTCGCTTTTCAACCGCACCCGCCCCGGATGCCCCATATCGATCCGCTTGACCATCAAATGGTCGCCCACGCGCACCACATGGATCCCGTCCCGCAGGGCGCGGCGCGAGCGGTCGACCAGAATCTCATCGCCATCGTTGAGCACCGGATGCATCGAATCCCCGGCCACCGCGATGATCGTCAGGTCGGACGGGTTGAGCCCCATGCTGCGCAGCCAGTGCTGCGAAAAACGCAACGCGCCAAAGGGCTGTTCGCCGCCCGCCGCCGCGCCCGGCCCGGCCGAGGCATCGAGCGCGAGGCGCGGCACATCGACCCAATGGCTACGCGCCGGTTTTCCTACGGTCGCAAGAGATTTTTCCTCCGCTCCGCCCAGCACTGATTCGTCCACACCGAAGAATTGGGCCAGCTTTCGGCGATCTCCCTCCTCCAGTTTGCGCGGACTCTTCTTCTTGACAAACTGCTGTAAATAACTGGAATTACGTCCAATAAGTGACGAGAGCGCCGCCAGGCTTACCCCGCGCCCTGCGGCCAGGGCCATCAAAGTGGTTCGCGCATTTTCCTGTTCCATGTCCAAACTATTAGCATAGGAAATTTCCTAGACAAGGGGGCGGAAAAATGAGAACAAATAAGCAACAGATTTGCCGAATCGGACAAATCGCCAAGCCATGAAGGGGGCTTCATGTTGTTGCGAATGATTGAAGAATTCCTGCGCCGCACGGGCATGCCGTGGACCAAGTTCGGGCGCATCGTCGCCCATGATCCGCGCCTCGTCGGCGATATGCGCAATGGACGCAGCCCCCGGCCGGATTTGGCCAACCGCATCGAAATCTACATCAACACCTACTCGGAGATGCCCCATGCGCTTTGATTTTCGCACCAGCAACGACATTGACGCCCAGCGCGTTGCCCTCTTCAGCCCGGCGGCGCGTTTGAACCCCGGCAAGGGCGTCGGCGCCCCGCGCGCTCGTGTCCGGCATCCCTCGGTGCAGTTGCTCGATGCGGTGATGCGCCTTGCGGGCGAACATGGCGAAATGCTCTCGCATGGCGAGCGCCCCTGGGCCAGCGCCACGTTCCACGGTACGCGCCACACGATCACCCTGATTTTCAACGGCAAGGATGGCGCAGCGGCAGCCGATGAATTCATCGCCGCCCTGCCCGAACATGAATTCACCATCCGGGGCCAACTGGTCGCCGATGCAGTGGTGTCCGAGGTCACGCATATGGCCTTGCCAACCGAACGCGTGATGGTGGAGGCCGAATTGCTGATGTTGGCGGACGGCTAAAGCACCTTTACCCAGCGCAATCCTCCGGCGGGCAAGGGGCCGGGCGCCCCTTGCATAGCTTATCGATCAGACGAATATGGCTATGGAAAAGACTGCGGCCCTTCAGCCCAGCTTCCATTCCCAACCCATCGGGTCGCCATCCATTGCCTCAACCCCGCGCGCGGCCAATTCGTCGCGCAAAGCGTCCGAACGGGAAAAATCCTTCTGTGCCCGCGCTTCCTTGCGCTGATCCAGCACCGCTTCGATCTCTCCCTCGGTGATCGTGGCGGATTGGGGGCGCAGCCGCAGATCGGCCCGCTCCAGCCCCAGCAGGCCCAGCCCCAGCACATTATCCATCGCCGTAATCGCGCCCAGCTTTTCCACTGCGGGCACCTTTTTCATCGCGGCCACTTCCTCCAGCAGCGTCAGGGCCACCGAAGTGTTGAGGTCATCGCTGATCGCGGCCTCGAAACGCTCCATCAAAGGCGCAATCTTCTGACCCCAACCGCCGATCGCGGCATAGCCGGCGTCCACGCATTGCGCCTTGACCTGCGCCGTGGCCATCAACAGGCGCTTCAACCGCACCAACGCCGCGCCCAGCCCTTCCCAACTGAATTCCAGTTCGCTGCGATAATGGGCCTGAAGGCACATCAGGCGATAGGCCAGCGGGTGATAGCCCCGGTCGATCAGCAATTGCAGGCGCAAAAACTCACCCGAAGACTTTGACATCTTCCCACTGCGCTCAACCAGGAAATTGTTGTGCATCCAGAATTGCGCGCCCGAATGCGATGCCACATCCAGTGAACCACACCCGCAAATCGCCTGATTCTGGGCGATTTCATTGGGATGGTGGATTTCGCGATGGTCGATCCCGCCGGTATGGATGTCGAACGGGAAACCCAGCACCTCGCCGCTCATCACGCTGCATTCCAGATGCCAGCCCGGCGCGCCGCGTCCCCATGGGGAATCCCATTCCATCTGGCGCTTCTCGCCCTCCGGCGTCTTGCGCCAGATGGCAAAGTCGGCGGCATTGCGCTTGCCGTCGACCTTTTCGATCCGGCCCTCCCCCTCATCGGTATGGGCACGCGCCAACCGGCCATAATCGGCCACGGTCGAGACGTCGAAATAGAGACCGCTCTCCAGCTCATAGCAATGGTCTGGCGCGATCTTCTTGGCAAATTCAATCATCTGCGGCACGTAATCGGTGGCGATGGTCCATTGCGCAGGCTGACGAATGTTCAGTGCGCGCACGTCCGCCCAATAGGCCTGCTTGTAATGCTCGGCGATGTCCCAGATCGACTGCGCCTTGGCGCGCGCCATCTTCTCCATCTTGTCCTCGCCCGCGTCCGCATCATCGGTCAGATGGCCCACATCGGTGATGTTGATGACATGGGTCAGCTTCAACCCTTTGAACGAAAGCGTCCGCCCCAGAATGTCGGCAAAGACATAGGCGCGCATATTGCCGATATGGGGATAATTATAGACCGTCGGCCCGCAGGAATAGACCCTCGCCTCGCCCGGATGGACGGGGGTAAAGGTTTCCATCTGGCGGGTCAGGCTGTTGAACAGCCGAAGAGGCGTTTGCTCGGTCATGGCGCGGGGCGTAAGCGCGGCCCCGCCCAAAGGTCAAGAGGGCGCGGGCGCCCGCAAAGCCGCCCGCGCCATTTTCATCAATGCGCTGCGGCCGGTGCCGCAATCGTCACCCCGGCAAGCGCTGCAATCTCTTCAGGCTTGAGCACGCCTTCGCCATAGGTCTTGGGATCGGACAGCGAGAGTTTCTTGTTGGCCCGGAAATCGGCCTCCTTGGCAGGGAACAGATCAGGCCGTCCGGCCATGATGCCCATCTTGATCCGGCAGCCGACATACTGCACCTCATCCGCCTCCAGTTCGAGCGTCACCGTATCCTTGGCCTCGCTGGATACCGAAAAGCTGTGCTTGCCCGGCTCGGCGGCATAGACGAAATAGCGCCCGACGCCCATCGAACTGATCTTCTTGCTGTTTTCCGACACCGCACAACTGATGCCGCCGCCGATAATCGTCGCGCTGCGATAGAACACAACCATGCCTTTGCCCTTGGGAGCGGGGGGCACCACCATCATCAATTCGGGCGGAGTGTCATAGGCGACGGCGGGAACAGACAGGCCACCGGCAAAGACAGCAGCGCAAATGGCCAGATGTTTGAAACGCATTGAATTCCACTCCCATTGCAAAATGATATCGGACCGCCGCCTTCAAGGCTCGACCGTAAAATCCGCCGCCAGTTTGGCCTCGGCATGAGTACCGGAAGGCACGACCACTTCTTTGCCCGTCATGAACCATCCAATCGCCGCCGCGACCGGCACCGTTGCGACCGAGGCGAACAGGACGCGATTGACGTCCTTGATCGCGCTTTTCCCGCTCTCGGAAATATGCATCGAACGAAGGCCAACCTTGCGACCGTTTACATCGAGCCAGCGCGCGGCAAGGATCAGTTCGCCCGGCCCGCCGCTCATGCTTGACCGCTTGGCATGGACCACCTCTCCCTCTCCTATAACGCCTGCGGCAATGACCGTCTTGCCGTCGATCTGCACGGGATCGACAAGGCGGATAGGGAAATGGGCATCGGGCTTGGAAAGGGCGCTGCCCTGCGTTTCAAGTATCTCGATGCGAACGAGGGTCAAGGCAGGAACAATGCGCGGCGCGACCTGCACCGGCGCCGGGGACTGCGCCAAAAGAATGCCGGAAGAAAGCGCAGAGCAGCAAACCGCCAAGCGCAAAAATGCCTTAGTCATCAAATGATAGCCCCCAGATATGATGGAGGCTATCGCCCAATTTCATCTTTGGCAATTGGCAAAAATGTAAATCAATCGTCCTCGAACAATCCGGCCAATTGCTCGATCATCGTGCCGCCCAATTGCTCGACATCCATGATCGTCACCGCGCGGCGATAATAGCGCGTGACGTCATGGCCGATACCAATGGCAACCAATTGCACCGGCGACTTGTTCTCGATCCAGCCGATCACGCGGCGTAGGTGGCCTTCGAGATAGCCCGCCGCATTGACCGACAGCGTGGAGTCATCGACCGGCGCGCCATCGGAAATCACCATCAGGATGCGCCGATCCTCAGGCCGCGAGAGCAGACGGTCATGCGCCCATTTCAGCGCCTCGCCGTCGATGTTCTCCTTGAGCAGCCCCTCGCGCATCATCAGGCCGAGATTCTTGCGCGCACGACGCCACGGTTCATCAGCCTTTTTATAAACAATGTGCCGTAAGTCATTGAGACGGCCCGGATGCGCAGGCTTGCCCGCCGCCAGCCACGCCTCACGCGATTGCCCGCCCTTCCACGCGCGGGTGGTAAAACCGAGGATCTCGGTCTTGACCCCGCAGCGCTCCAATGTGCGCGCCAGAACGTCAGCCGAAATCGCGGCGATAGAAATCGGCCGCCCGCGCATCGAACCCGAATTGTCGATCAACAGCGTGACAATCGTGTCCTTGAACTCGACATCGCGCTCGACCTTGTAGCTGAGCGAGGAACCGGGCGCGACGACGATGCGCGACAGGCGCGCCGCATCGAGAATGCCCTCTTCCTGATCGAAGTCCCAGCTGCGGTTCTGCTGGGCCATCAGGCGCCGCTGAAGCCGGTTGGCCAGACGCGTGACGATGCCCTGCAAACCCTTCAACTGCGCATCCAGATAGGTGCGCAGACGAGTCAGTTCATCATCGTCGCACAGGTCATGCGCGGCGACAACCTCGTCATATTTCTCGGAAAAGACCTTGTAATCAAAGTCATTGGGCAATTCGGTCCAAGGGCGGTTCGGGCGGGTGGGCAGCATGCCCTCCTCGCTGTCCTCGCCCTCATCGTCCATCTCGCCCTGATCTTCGATCTCGCTCTGCTGGTCGCTGTCGCCCTGCTCGTCGCCCTGGCTGCGGTCGGCGGCCATTTCGACAGGCTGCTGCTCCTGACCCGGCTGATCCTCGTCCTGCTGCTCTTCCTTGTCCTGCTCGGCCTCTTCGTTGTCCTCATCCTCGCCGGGTTCGTCCACGGCTTCGGGCTGGGTCAATTCCAGATGGCGCAGCATGTCCAGGGCTAGGCTCTGAAACGCCTTCTGATCACCCAGCTTGTCGGCAAGAGCAGCAATATCCCCGCCCGCCTTGTCCTCGATAAAGGCACGGCGCATTTCCACGCCGCCTTTCGCCATTTCCGGGATCGGCTGGCCGGTCAGTTTCTCGCGCAGAATCAGCGCCAGCGCGGTATGCAGCGGCACCTGCTCGGCGCGTTCGGCGCGGGCGATGGCGTCGGTTGCCATCCGCATATCCAGCGCCGCGCCCAGATTTTCGCGCATTCCGGCATAGTCATTGGCCCCGAGCGCCTCAAAGCGCACGGTTTCCACCGCATCATAGGCGGCGCGGGCCACCGGTTCGGTCGGCGCATTCTTGCGGTGCAGCACCTCATTATGGTGCTTCAATCGCAGCGCATAGGAATCGGCGAAACCGCGCGCCTCCATGGCGGCTGCGCGCGGGATGCCCCGCCCCGGCATGGGCACACGAAAAGTCGTGCCCGTCTGGCTGGGGTTGTCGGGGCTCCAGTTCACCTCAATGTCGCCCCGCTCGGCAATTGCCCGCGAGGCGCCGGTCAGCGCAGCCTTGAAGCGGTCGAGAGGAGTGTCCTCGGCCAATGTCTATCCCTTGATTCTATTAAAGGCTTTGGCCCGTCTTGGCCCAGTCAGCCATGAAGCCTTCAATGCCCTTGTCCGTCAAGACATGCTTGACCAAACCCTTGATGACGGCGGGCGGCGCGGTCATCACGTCGGCGCCGATGCGCGCGCATTCCAGAACATGCACGCCGTGACGGATCGAGGCCGCCAGAATTTCGGTGGCATAGTTGTAGTTGTCATAGATCAGGCGAATGTCGCGGATCAGTTCAAGGCCATCAAAGCCATTGTCATCATGACGGCCGATGAAGGGCGAGATGAACGAAGCGCCGGCCTTCGCAGCCAGCAGCGCCTGATTGGCCGAGAAGCACAGGGTCACGTTCACCTTGGTGCCGTCGCCCGTCAGCGCCTTGCAGGTCTTGAGACCATCGATGGTCAGCGGCACCTTGATGCAGACATTGTCGGCGATCTTGCGCAGGATTTCGGCTTCGCGCATCATGCCTTCGTGGTCGAGAGCGATGACTTCGGCCGAAACCGGGCCATCGACGATGCCGCAGATTTCCTTGGTGACTTCCAGGAAATCACGGCCCGACTTGGCGATCAGCGAAGGGTTGGTGGTCACGCCATCCAGCAGGCCCGTGGCGGCAAGTTCCTTGATGTCGTTGATTTCTGCGGTGTCGACGAAAAACTTCATGGGTGGTCCCCTGATTGGCGCGCGCCCACAAAGGGTGCGATTCTGTAAAGCGGCTGAGGACCGCCTATAGGCAGGTGCGGCGCGATACCCAACCCCCTTTACTGGCCTTGCGGTTCCTATGCACCCGCCCCATAGGGAAGCCATGACCCGCGCCCGCCTGCTTGTGATGAATTCCGCCCTGCCGGTGCTGGATTACCGCGTGCCTCATGGCATGGAGGTCGAACACGGCAGCGTGGTGATCGCTCCGCTTGGCCCCCGGCAAGTGATGGGCATCGTGTGGGAGGCCGACCGCCTGCCCGGTGACGAAGTGGGCGACAATCGGCTGCGGCCCTTGCTTTCGGTGCTGCCGGTGCCGCCCTTGCCTGCGGCTTTGCGGCGGCTGATCGAATGGACTTCGGATTATTATTGCGCCTCGCTGGCCTCGGTGGCGCGGATGGCTTTGTCCTCCACGGCCGCGTTGCAGGGCGGGCGGATGATGACCGAATATCGGTTAAACCCTGATGCCGAGCCGCCAAAGCGCCTGACACCCCAACGCGCCGCCGCGCTGGAGGCTTTGCAAGGCGCGCAGGGCACTTTGCGCGAACTGGCCGAGGCGGCGGGCGTGACCGAGGGCGTGCTGCGCGGCATGGTCAATGGCGGGATGATGGAGACGGTGCGGGTCGATCTCGACCGGCCCTATCCGCCCGCCGATCCGGCGTTTGACCAGCCCGACCTGTCCGAGGGCCAGCAGGAGGCCGCCGACCAGATGGTCGATGCGGTGCGTGGCGGCGCGTTTGCCCCCTTCCTGCTGGACGGCGTGACCGGATCGGGCAAGACCGAGACCTATTTCGAGGCCGTGGCCGAGGCGATCCGGTTGGGGCGGCAGGTTCTGGTGATGCTGCCCGAAATCGCGTTGACACAGAATTTCCTGCGCCGGTTTGAGGCCCGCTTCGGCGTGGAGCCGGTGCTGTGGCACTCGTCCCTCAAATCCGCCGAGCGCCGCCGGGCATGGCGCGCGATTGCCGGGGGTCAGGCGCAGGTGGTGGTCGGCGCGCGTTCGGCTTTGTTCCTGCCTTTCCCGCGCCTCGGCCTGATCGTGGTGGATGAGGCCCATGAGGTCTCGTTCAAGCAGGATGATGGCGTGCGCTATAATGCGCGCGATGTGGCGGTGATTCGCGCCAGGTTTGAGAAAATTCCGGTTGTGTTGGCCAGCGCCACGCCTGCGCTGGAAAGTCTTACGCTGGCCGAGGCGGGCGTATACAAGCGGATCATCCTGCCCGACCGCTTCGGCGGGGCGCAATTGCCCGATATTCACATCATCAATCTGATCCAGCATCCGCCCGAGCGAAACCACTGGATTTCGCCGCCTCTGGTTAAAAAGCTGGTGGAGCGGCTGGAGAAGGGCGAGCAGTCGCTGCTGTTCCTCAACCGGCGCGGCTATGCGCCGCTGACGCTGTGCCGGGCCTGCGGCCATCGGTTTCAATGCGATACGTGCAGCGCATGGCTGGTCGAACACCGCCTCTCGCGCCGCCTAGCCTGCCACCATTGCGGTCAGGAGCAGCCGATGCCCACCGCCTGCCCCGAATGCGGCGAGGCGGATTGCCTTGTCGCCTGCGGCCCCGGCGTGGAGCGCATCGCCGATGAAGTGGCGCAAATCCTGCCCGAGGCCCGCGTGGCGCTGGTGACCTCGGACACGATGAATACGCCGGACAAGGTGGCCGAATTTGTGGCGGCGGCCGAAAACAAGATGATCGACGTGATCGTCGGCACGCAATTGGTGACCAAGGGCTATCACTTTCCCGACCTGACGCTGGTGGGGGTGATCGATGCCGATCTTGGCCTTGAGGGCGGCGATCTGCGCGCGGGCGAGCGGTCCTATCAACAGATCGCGCAGGTGGCCGGGCGCGCGGGGCGCGGCGAAAAGCCGGGCGAGGTGCTGATCCAGACCCGCCACCCCACCGCGCCCGTCATCGCCGCGCTGGCGGCTGGCGACCGCGATGCCTTCTATGAGGCCGAGGCCGAGGGCCGCCGCCATGCGGGCGCGCCGCCCTTTGGCCGCTGGGCCGCGATCATCGTATCGAGCGAAGAAGAATCCGAGGCCAAGGAGGCCGCCCGCGCGATTGGCGGCACGCGGCCCAACCTGCCCGATGTGGCGATCCTCGGCCCTGCGCCCGCGCCTTTGTCCTTGCTGCGCGGGCGTTATCGCTATCGCCTGCTGGTCAATGCAAAACGCAGTGCGGAATTGCAGAAGGTGCTGCGCGAATGGCTGGGCGCGCTCAAATTCCCGCAAGGGGTGCGGGTCAGCATCGACATCGACCCCTATTCCTTTGTGTAAACGCCCTCGCGGGCCAGCAATTCCTTCTTCACCCCCTCGCCCCAGGCATAGCCGCCCAGCGCGCCATCGCCCCGGATGACCCGGTGGCAGGGAATCAGCACGGCCACGCGATTGGCCCCATTGGCGCTGCCCGCCGCGCGGCAGGCGGCGGGGCGACCAATCGCGGCGGCCAGTTCGGCATAGGAACGCGTCTCGCCCGCCGGGATCTGGCGCAGGGCGGCCCAGACGGCCTCCTGAAAGGCGGTGCCGCGCACGTCCAGGGGAATGTCCGATGCCTCGCCGGGCACCTCCACGGCGCTTAAAACCCGCGCAAAGAGGGCCTTGAACGCCTCACTTCCTTCGACCAGTTCGGCTCTGGGAAACAGCGCGCGCAAATCCTCCTCCCCCACGCCAAAGGCCAGACGGCAGATCCCGCGATCGGTGGCCGCGACCAGCATGGTGCCCAGAGTGGTGGGCATCACCGCCCAATGAATGGTGACGCCCTCGCCACCCTTGACCCATGCCGACGGGGTCATGCCCATGCGCTCCTTTGCGTTGCGATAGAAAGTGGATGGCCCGCCAAAGCCCGAGGCATAGATCGCCTCGGTCACGGATTGCTGCCCCAGCATTTGCTCCGCACGCTCGATCCGGCGGGCGCGGGCATAGGCGGCGGGCGACAGGCCGGTGGCCCGTTTGAAGATTCGCTGGAAATGCGACGGGCTGTACCCGGTCGCGTCGGCCAGTTCGATAAGGGAGGGCGCATCATCAGCCATCATGCGCAGCGCCGCCTCGACCGCCGCGCCGTCGCGCCCGGCCTCATCCGGGCGGCATCGCAGGCAAGGGCGGAAACCATCGGCACGCGCCGCATCGCCATCGGCAAAGAATCGGACGTGATCGCGCGATGGTCGCCGCGCCGGGCAGGAAGGCCGACAATAGATTCCCGTGGTCGAAACCGCGAAAACAAAGCGGCCATCGGCTTCTTTGTCGCGCCCCACCACGTTTTCCCAAAAAACTTCTGTTTGATCGCTGTCCATGGATATCTGCCTAGCACAGGTGCGCGAGCAGCGCTTCCCGCCCCTTGCGATCAAAGTTTTTTCGGGCAAACTGACGCATAGGAATGCATTACGCATTTCTCAGACAAACGGGCCGACCTGGCGCTCGAACATGGACTTTGGAATCAGGTGGCAATGGGCCGCTTGCATCGCGCGGTAATCGTCGCTATGCGCGCCGCCCAAGGGGGACAGATACGCAGTTTAACCCTGCGTGTCCTTTCCTTTACGAACCGGCATAGAGCCTTCCGGCAAGAGGGGACGTAAAAGCGTGGACAATTCCGCCGGCATTACTGCCAGTCTTCAGGGGCGCTACGCGTCCGCCCTGTTTGAACTGGCGCAGGATTTGGGCGTGGTAAGCGCCGTGGAAGCGGACCTTGAGGCTTTGGGTGCGGCAATTGCCGAATCCGACGACCTGTCCGCCCTGATTCGCAATCCGCAGATCAGCCGCGATGCGGCTGGCCGTGCGGTCGAGGGTGTGGCCGGGGTCCTTGGCCTTGGCGATGTTACCCGCAAATTCCTTGGCGTGCTGGCTGCTGGCCGCCGCCTTTCGGCCCTGCCCGACATTCTTCGCGCCTTTTCCGCCATCGCGGCGGCCGCGCGCGGCGAAGTGACGGCGCAGGTGACCAGCGCCCACCCGCTGAGCGACGATCAGCTGGCCGCCCTGTCGGGCAAGCTGGCGGCTCGTGAAGGCAAGGCCATCAAGCTGAAGACCAGCGTCGATCCGGAACTGCTTGGCGGTCTGGTGGTGCGCATCGGCAGCCAGCAGATCGACAGCTCGATCCGCACCCGTCTCAATTCTCTCGCCCAAAAGATGAGGGGCTAACAGGCCCCTCCTAAAGGGTCGATTGCGGGGCCTTGGCCCCCAACAAGGTTCGATGAAAGGCTGAACATGACAATTCGCGCCGCTGAAATCTCGAAGGTCATCAAGGACCAGATTGCCAACTTCGGCACCGAAGCCCAGGTTTCGGAAGTCGGCTCCGTGCTCTCGGTGGGTGACGGCATTGCCCGCATCCACGGTCTGGATCAGGTCCAGGCCGGTGAAATGGTGGAATTCGCCAATGGCGTTCAGGGCATGGCCCTGAACCTGGAAGCCGACAATGTCGGCGTCGTGATCTTCGGCTCGGACAGCGAGATCAAGGAAGGCGACACCGTCAAGCGCACCGGCACCATCGTGGACGTTCCGGTGGGCAAGGGCCTGCTGGGCCGCGTGGTTGACGCGCTGGGCAACCCGATCGACGGCAAGGGCCCGATCATCTCGGACAAGCGCAGCCGCGTCGAAGTCAAGGCTCCGGGCATCATCCCCCGCAAGTCGGTCCATGAACCCGTGCAGACCGGCCTCAAGGCCATTGACGCTCTGGTTCCGGTTGGCCGCGGCCAGCGCGAACTGATCATCGGCGACCGCCAGACCGGCAAGACCGCTGTGGCGATCGACACGTTCATCAACCAGAAGGCCGTCAACGCCGGTGATGACGAATCGAAGAAGCTGTACTGCATCTACGTCGCCGTGGGTCAGAAGCGTTCGACCGTTGCCCAGATCGTGCGTCAGCTCGAAGAAAACGGCGCGATGGAATATTCGGTCGTAATCGCCGCCACCGCTTCGGAGCCCGCTCCGCTGCAGTATCTGGCGCCCTACACCGGTGCTGCCATCGGCGAATTCTTCCGCGACAACGCGATGCACGCCGTGATCGTGTATGACGACCTTTCCAAGCAGGCTGTGGCCTATCGCCAGATGTCGCTGCTGCTGCGTCGTCCTCCGGGCCGTGAAGCCTATCCCGGCGACGTGTTCTATCTCCACTCGCGTCTGCTGGAACGCGCGGCCAAGCTCAACGATGACATGGGCGCCGGTTCGCTGACCGCTCTGCCGATCATCGAAACGCAGGCGGGCGACGTGTCGGCCTACATTCCGACCAACGTGATCTCGATCACCGACGGCCAGATCTTCCTTGAAACCGGCCTGTTCTATCAGGGCGTCCGTCCGGCCATTAACGTTGGTCTGTCGGTGTCGCGCGTGGGTTCGTCGGCTCAGACCAAGGCGATGAAGAAGGTTGCCGGCTCGATCAAGCTGGAACTGGCGCAGTACCGCGAAATGGCCGCGTTTGCCCAGTTCGGCTCGGACCTCGACGCTTCGACCCAGAAGCTGCTGAACCGCGGTGCGCGTCTGACCGAGCTGCTCAAGCAGGCTCAGTTCTCGCCGCTCGGTTTCGAAGAACAGACCTGCGTCATTTTCGCCGGCACCAACGGTTATCTGGACAGCGTTCCGGTCAACCGCGTCACCGAATATGAAGCCGAACTGCTCAGCTTCCTGCGTTCGCAGCATGGCGACCTGCTCGACCTGATCCGCAACACCAAGGATCTGGGCGACGAAGCGAAGGGCAAGCTCAAGGCGGCTCTCGACGCCTTCGCCAAGCAGTTCGCTTAAGTCCGGTCTAGCTACGAAAGGTAGTTGGCAATGGCCAGCCTTAAGGAACTCAAAGGCCGGATCAACTCGGTCAAGTCGACCCAGAAGATCACCAAGGCCAAGCAGATGGTCGCGGCGGCGAAACTGCGCAAGGCGCAGTCCGCTGCCGAGGCCGCGCGCCCCTATGCATCGCGGCTGGCCGGTGTTGTCGCCAGCCTCGCCTCGCGCATTGTGGTCAGCGAAAGCAGCCCCAAGCTGCTGGCCGGTACCGGCAAGGATGCGGTGCATCTGCTGGTGGTGGCCAATTCGGACCGTGGTCTGTGCGGCGCCTTCAACTCGAACATCGTCAAGGCAGCGCGCCTGAAGGCCAAGGCTCTGGAAGCCGAAGGCAAGAAGGTGCAGTTCTACCTGATCGGTCGCAAGGGCCGCGCGGTTATCCGCCGCGAATTCCCCAACGCGATCATCGGCGGCTTTGATACCACGACCGTTCGTGAAGCAGGCTATGCCGAAGCCGATGCCATCGCTGCCGAACTGGTGGCGCTGTATGATGCAGGCAAGTTTGACGTAGCGCATCTGTTCTTCAGCCGTTTCCGCAGCGCCCTGCTGCAGGAGCCGACCGAGCAGCAGATCATCCCGGTGCCCGCGCCCAAGTCGGCGGTGGCGGCGGATTCGGTGGTCGAATACGAGCCGGAGGAGGAGGAAATCCTCAGCCAGCTGCTGCCGCGCTATCTCAAGACGCAGATTTTCGGCGCCTTGCTGGAAAATGCGGCCAGCGAGCAGGGTGCATCCATGACCGCCATGGATAACGCCACCCGCAACGCAGGCGACCTGATCAGCAAGCTGACCATCCAGTATAACCGCAGCCGTCAGGCCGCGATCACCACTGAACTCATCGAAATCATCGCGGGCGCCGAAGCGCTCTGACGACGACACAGCAGGCAAGGAAGAAACCCATGTCCACCAGCACTGGCAAAATTGCCCAGGTTATCGGCGCCGTCGTCGACGTTGCCTTCGACGGGGAACTCCCGGCGATTCTGACCGCTCTGGAAACCGACAATAACGGGAACCGTCTGGTTCTCGAAGTTGCTCAGCACCTTGGCGAAAACACCGTCCGCACCATCGCGATGGACGCCACCGAAGGCCTGACGCGCGGCCAGACCGTGACCAGCACCGGCGCGCAGATCTCGGTGCCGGTTGGCCCCAAGACGCTGGGCCGCATCATGAACGTCGTGGGCGATCCCATCGACGAACGTGGCCCGGTCGGCGCCGATCAGGTTGCCCCGATCCACGCCAAGGCCCCGGAATTCATCGACCAGTCGACCGAAGCCGCGATCCTCGTGACCGGCATCAAGGTCATCGACCTTCTGGCCCCCTATGCCAAGGGCGGCAAGATCGGTCTGTTCGGCGGCGCGGGCGTTGGCAAGACGGTTCTCATTCAGGAACTGATCAACAACATCGCCAAGGGCCACGGCGGCGTGTCGGTGTTTGCGGGCGTGGGTGAGCGCACCCGCGAAGGCAACGACCTTTACCACGAATTCCTCGACGCCGGCGTTATCGCCAAGGACGCCGAAGGCAATCCGACCCCGGATGGCTCGAAGGTGGCTCTGGTGTTCGGCCAGATGAACGAACCGCCGGGTGCCCGCGCTCGCGTTGCTCTGTCGGGTCTGACCATGGCTGAATACTTCCGCGACCAGGAAGGCCAGGACGTGCTGTTCTTCGTGGACAACATCTTCCGATTCACGCAGGCCGGTTCCGAAGTGTCGGCTCTGCTGGGCCGTATTCCCTCGGCCGTGGGTTATCAGCCCACCCTGTCGACCGACATGGGCGCGCTGCAGGAACGCATCACCTCGACCACCAAGGGTTCGATCACCTCGGTTCAGGCCATTTACGTTCCCGCGGACGACCTTACCGACCCGGCTCCTGCCACCTCGTTCGCCCACTTGGACGCCACGACCACGCTGAACCGTGCGATTTCGGAACTCGGCATCTATCCCGCGGTTGACCCGCTCGACTCGACCTCGCGCGTGCTGACGCCCGCCGTTGTCGGTCAGGAGCACTACGAAACCGCCCGCCGCGTTCAGGAAACGCTGCAGAAGTACAAGTCGCTGCAGGACATCATCGCGATCCTGGGTATGGACGAGCTTTCGGAAGAAGATAAGCTCACCGTGGCCCGCGCCCGCAAGATCCAGCGCTTCCTGTCGCAGCCCTTCCACGTGGCCGAAGTGTTCACCGGCATCAGCGGCAAGTTCGTGCAGGTCGAAGACACCGTCCGTTCGTTCAAGGCGGTTGTGGACGGCGAATACGACCACCTGCCCGAAGCGGCCTTCTACATGGTTGGCGGCATCGACGAAGCGGTCGAAAAGGCCAAGAAGCTGGCTGCGGAGGCCTAAGCCATGGCCCTGCATTTCGAACTCGTCACGCCTGCGCGTCTGGTCCGGTCCGAGGAAGTCCACATGGTGGTCGTCCCCGGTTCGGAAGGCGAGTTCGGCGTGCTGGAGGGCCACGCGCCCTTCCTGTCGACCATCAACGACGGCACCGTTAAAGTCTACAAGAGCGAAAACGCCGCTCCCGAAGAAATCGCCATTGCCGGCGGTTTTGCGGAAGTGACCCCCAAGGGCCTGACCGTTTTGGCGGAAAAGCTGGTGGGGTAATCGGGTAAAACCGAAACGCTCTTGCGACTGACAGATTGAGGCCGGGAAAGTGGAAGATCCATTTTCCCGGCCTTTTTCCATATCATCTTAAAGGCGGGCAACCTTCCCCCACAGTTCACGGGCATCCTTGAAAATACAGTCAGATTCGGGAAAGCTCTTCAAATAACCGGAATTTGGCTGGGTTTTCGATTTGATAAGATGGCCGGTCGGATAACCCATGTTCCGAATTTGCACTTGGCCCACACCGGCCAGGGCGAAACCTCTTGGTGTGCCATCACATCAAATGCCATCAGCATGAAAATCGAACCCAACACTATCGGTTTCCTTTCTTTGCCGTTGGCGCATGGAAATTGGGATCTTTGCCTGCCACCCAGGCTAAAAACTTCGCCACGGCCCCATTCACGCGCAGCGCCTCCAGATCATTACCTATGCGCGCAAGTTCGGCATTCGTAAAATTGGTGTGCAAAGCGCGATGGCAAATGGGGTGAACCGGGACGACCTGCCGCCCGCCTCGTGATTTGGGGATGGGGTGATGCCATTCGATGCGGTCGCCCAACGCCCTTTGGCAAAGCCAGCAAATCGGCGTTCCGGCGGTGTTGGGCGGATCAATTACCTCGCCGTAATCGGTATTTGCCCGTGTTCGGCGCCTCGCCATTAGGAAATCCTCAAAGTTTCCATTCTATTCACTCTGTCTGATTGGCACAGGCTGGCTGCGTTCTCAAAGGGCCACAGGGGCAGTCTGTTCGGTTTGCAAAGGATTTGAGGCAAGATGAGCGCATTTGGTCGACGCACTGGCCCCGGCAGCTTCGGCGCTGGCGCAAGGCCGCAGTTCGGCGTGGCGCGACCGATGCGGGCCGATGGTTTGCCGACGGGCGCGCCGCCGCCGCCTTCGGGCGGGGAGCAGTTCCCGCCCCTGCCCGCCGAAGCCGACATGCCGATGGAGAGCCGGGGCGGCGATGCCATGGCACGCCTTGCCGAGCGGATGAATTCGACCGTCGAATCCACCCGTCAGGCCGAAGGCTTTGAGGCCAGCGTTCACAAGATCAAGGAGCAGGTGCTGCCCCGCCTGCTGGAGCGCGTTGACCCGGAAGCCGCCGCTACGCTAACCAAGGATGAACTGGCCGAGGAATTCCGCCCGATCATCATGGAGGTGCTGGCCGAATTGAAGATCACGCTGAACCGGCGCGAGCAATTCGCGCTGGAAAAGGTGCTGATCGACGAATTGCTCGGCTTTGGCCCGCTTGAGGAATTGCTGAACGACCCCGACGTGTCCGACATCATGGTCAACGGCCCGGACCAGACCTATATTGAAAAGAAGGGCAAACTTCAGCTTTCCACGATCCGGTTCCGCGACGAACAGCACCTGTTCCAGATCGCCCAGCGCATCGTCAATCAGGTCGGCCGCCGCGTTGACCAGACCACGCCGCTGGCCGACGCCCGATTGAAGGACGGCAGCCGCGTGAACGTGATCGTGCCGCCGCTGTCTTTGCGCGGCACGGCGATCTCTATCCGTAAGTTTTCCGAAAAGCCGATCACGATCGATATGCTGCGCGATTTCGGATCGATGAATGACCGCATGGCCACCGCGCTGAAAATCGCGGGCGCGTGTCGGATGAACATCGTGATTTCGGGCGGCACGGGTTCGGGCAAGACCACGATGCTCAACGCGCTGTCGAAGATGATCGATCCGGGCGAGCGCGTGCTGACCATCGAGGACGCGGCCGAATTGCGCCTGCAACAGCCGCACTGGCTGCCGCTGGAAACGCGCCCGCCCAACCTTGAAGGGCAAGGCGCGATCACCATTGGCGACCTTGTGAAAAACGCCCTGCGTATGCGCCCCGACCGCATCATCCTGGGCGAAATTCGCGGCGCGGAATGTTTCGATCTGCTGGCGGCGATGAACACCGGCCACGATGGCTCGATGTGTACGCTCCACGCCAATTCCCCGCGCGAATGCCTTGGCCGTATGGAAAACATGATCCTGATGGGCGACATCAAGATCCCAAAGGAGGCCATCAGCCGCCAGATCGCCGAGTCGGTCGATCTCATCGTTCAGGTCAAACGCCTGCGCGATGGCAGCCGCCGCACCACCAACATCACCGAGGTGATCGGGATGGAGGGCGATGTGATCGTCACGCAGGAATTGTTCAAATTCGAATATCTGGACGAAACCGACGACGGCAAGATCATCGGCGAATGGCGCTCATCGGGCCTGCGTCCCTATACGCTGGAAAAGGCGCGCCAGTTCGGTTTTGACCAGACATTCCTTGAGGCCTGTCTGTAATCCAGCGCGGCGGGCCGATCCGCCCGCCCTATCGCCGGATGCCCAAAATATCGGTGCCACAATCCGCGCCAATCGGTTAAGGCGCGCGCGTGCCTCAACATCAACGCCCTTTTCTGGCGCTTGGCCTGCGCCTGATTGCCACGCTCGCGCTGGCCACGCTCTATATGATGGTCAAGCTGGTCCATCAGCACGGCGTCGCCCTGCCCGAAATCATGTTCTGGCGTCAGGCCTTGAGCATACCCTTGCTGGGCGGCTGGCTGGCGGTGCGGGGGCGGCTGTTTTCGCTCTATACAAGGCGGCTCAAAACCCACGCATTGCGCACGATCACCGGGACGATCGGCATGGTCTGCCTGTTTGGCGCCCAGGTGCTGCTGCCGCTGCCTGTGGCCACGATCCTTGGGTTTACCACGCCGCTGTTTGGCGTGCTGCTGACCGCGCTGGTGTATAAATCGCCGCCGGGGCGTTCGCGCTGGATGGCGGTGGTGCTGGGCTTTGCCGGGGTGGTGATCATCACCGCGCCGGGCGAAGGGACCTCCTTTGCGGGCGGCATTTCACCGCTGGGGCTGGCGGCGGGGCTGTGCTCGGGCTTTCTGGTCGCGATGATCAGCCTGCAGATCCGCGATCTGACCCGCACCGAAACCCCGATTGCGGTGGTCTTCTACTTCGCGCTGTTTGGCACGCTGCTGCTGCTGGCGCCGATGCTGCTGACCATGGCGCCGCATCCGCCGAGGGTCTGGGCCGAACTGTTGGCCGTGGGATTGATCGGTACGCTGGCGCAGATCTTGCTGACCGCCGCGCTGCGCTTTGGTTCGGCGGCCAGCGTGCTGGTGATGGATTATGCCACGCTGATATGGACGACGATCTATGGCTGGACGATTTTTGATCAATTGCCGCCCGCGCATACCTGGGCCGGGGCGCCGCTGATCGTGGCGGCCGGAATGATGATTGCCCTGCGCGAACATCGCCAGATCAAGGCGGCCCGCCAAACCGCATAAAAAAGGGCCGCCACGCAAGCGCAGCGGCCCCCTCCTGCGACCCTATAGCTCAGTCCTTCCAGACCAGCTTGGGCTTGCGCGCCGCGAGCGTTTCATCAACGCGCCGACGCGGTGTATAATGAGGTGCACTTTTCAGCGTGACATCCCCTGCCCTGCCCCGCTCGGCCAGCGAGCGCAGCGAGGCGATCAGGCGGTCGGTGCCCGCCTTGCTCTCGGTTTCGGTGGGTTCGACCAGCATCGCGCCATGAACCACCAGCGGGAAATAGACCGTCATCGGGTGGAAACCCTCGTCGATCAGACCCTTGGCGAGATCCAGCGTTGAGAAGCCCTCGGCCATGCCATCGTCGCTGAACAAGGCCTCGTGCATGCAGGGACCGGAGGCGGCAAAAGGCGCGTCCAGCACGTGTTCGAGCGAGCGCAGGATGTAGTTGGCGTTCAGCACCGCATCCTCGGACACCTGACGCAGACCATCGGCGCCGTGGCTGAGGATATAGGTCAGCGCGCGGGTGAACATGCCCATCTGGCCATGGAACGCGGTCATGCGGCCAAAGCTGCTGGGATGGCCGTGATCGTGCGCATCGCCTTCCTCGACCAGATGCGCGACGCCATCAGCATCGAGCGTGGCGAAAGGCAGCGGGGCAAACGGGGCCAGCGCCGCCGACAACACCACCGGACCCGAACCCGGACCGCCGCCGCCGTGGGGCGTCGAAAAGGTCTTGTGCAGGTTGATGTGCATCGCATCGATGCCAAGGTCGCCGGGGCGCACCTTGCCGACGATGGCGTTGAAATTCGCGCCGTCGCAATAGACATAGCCGCCCACACCATGCACCGCGTCCGAGATCGTCTTGAGATCGCGCTCAAACAACCCGCAGGTGTTGGGGTTGGTGATCATCACGCCCGCGATGTCCGGCCCGAGGCGCGCCGTCAGCGCGGCCACATCGACGCGGCCATCTTCGGTGGCGGGGATATTTTCCACGCGGAAACCGGCGAAGGCGGCGGTGGCCGGGTTTGTCCCATGTGCGCTTTCGGGCACCAGCACGACCGGGCGCTCTTCACCTCGCGCGTCCAGCGCGGCGCGGATGCAGAGCAACCCGCAAAGCTCACCATGCGCGCCCGCCTTGGGCGTCATGGCGACAGCAGGCATACCCGTCAGCGCCATCAGCCAGTCGGCAAGCTGCGTGATGACCTTCAAGGCGCCCTGCACCGTCTGGGTCGGCTGCAACGGGTGAACGTCGGCAAAACCAGCCATCCGCGCGACCTTTTCATTGAGGCGCGGATTGTGCTTCATCGTGCAGGAGCCGAGCGGGAACGGCCCAAGGTCGATGGCATAGTTCTGACGCGAGAGGCGCGTGTAGTGACGCACCACTTCCGGCTCGGTCAGGCCCGGCAGAGCCGGAGCCGCCTTGCGCAGGAACTTGCCCAGCGCGGGCGACGGGGCCACGTCGGCATCGTCGAAATCGACGCCATAGGTGCCGGGCGCGGCCAGTTCGAAGATCAGCTTTTCTTCAAGGTTGAGGCCATGATCGCCGCTGACCGTGGGGGGCAGGATCGCGCCTGCATCACCCATTTCCGGGCGCCAGCCCGAAGCGTTGGGAGCGTTCATCACAGCACCTCCTTCAGCGCCGCCACAAGGGCTGCAATATCTTCATCGCTCGTGCATTCCGTGGCCGTCAGCAGCAGGCCATTCGCCAACGCGGGCGTTTCGGCATATAGGCGACCAAGCGGCACGCCGCCCAGAATGTCCTTTGCCGCCAAGGCGTCGACGACCTCACGCGCATTCTTGGGCAGGACAAGCGTGAATTCGTTGAAATAGCCTTCATTCAGGACGGTAACGCCCGGAATGGCCGATACAGCCGCTGCCAAGGCTTGCGCCTTGCCATGGTTGATGCGGGCCAGACGCTCCAGACCAGCGCCGCCCAGCAGGCTCATGTGAATGCTGAAAGCCAGCGCACAAAGGCCTGAATTGGTGCAGATATTGCTGGTCGCCTTTTCGCGACGAATATGCTGTTCACGCGTCGAGAGCGTCAGCACAAAGCTGCGGCGCCCTTCGGCATCCACCGTCTCGCCGCAGAGGCGACCCGGGATCTGTCGCAGGAACTTTTCGCGGCAACCGAACAGGCCAAGATACGGTCCGCCAAATTGCAGGCCCACGCCCAGCGACTGCCCCTCACCCACGACAATATCCGCGCCCAGCGCGCCGGGAGCCTCCAGCAGACCCAGCGCCACCGGCTCCGTCACCACCGCGATCAACAGCGCGCCATGCGCCTGCGCCGCCGCGGCAATCGCGGCCAGATCGGGAATGCGGCCCAGAATATCGGGGTATTGCACCACAACCGCGCTCGTCTCGCCGTCGATGGCGGCGATGATCGCGGCATCCTGCGCATCGCCCGACAGCACCGGGGCCTGCGCCTCCAGCACGTCATCGGTGAAACGCGCCATAGTCTGCGCGGTCGCGACATAATGCGGATGCAACCCGCCGGTCAGGATCGACTTCTTCCGCTTGGTCACGCGATGCGCCATCGCAATCGCCTCCCAGCAGGCGGTCGAGCCGTCATAGAGGCTGGCGTTGGCAATATCGGTGCCGAGCAGGCGCGCAACCTGCGTCTGGAACTCGAACAGCACCTGCAAAGTGCCCTGCGCGATTTCGGGCTGATAGGGCGTATAGGCGGTCAGAAACTCGCCGCGCTGGATCAGGTGATCGACGCTGGCCGGGATATGGTGCTTGTACGCGCCCGCGCCCAGAAAAAAGGGCGCCGCGCCCGCCGAGAGATTTTCCCCGGCAAGGCGGCCCATATGGCGTTCGACCGCCATTTCACTGGCATGGCCCGGCAGGCCCGCAATGGGTCCCACCTGCAACGCCTCAGCGGGCACATCGCAAAACAGCGCGTCAATATTGTCCACGCCGATCCGCGCCAGCATCGTGGCGCGGTCGGCCGGGGTGAGAGGCAAATAGCGCATGGGCGATTAAAGCTCCGCAATATAGGCGGCGTAGGCGGCCTCATCCATCAGATCGGCCAGTTCGCCGGCGTCCGAAACGCTCATGCGCCACAGCCAGCCTTCGCTCTCCGGCGAAGTGTTGACCAGTTCGGGGGCTTCTTCGAGCGCCGGGTTGCCCTCGGTCACTTCGCCCGAAACGGGGGCGTAAACGTCGCTGGCGGCCTTGACGCTGTCCACCACGCTGGCCGTATCGCCCTTGCCCAGCGCCTTGCCCGCTTCGGGAACTTCGACAAAGGTGATGTCGCCCAGCGCGTTTTGCGCGAAATCGGTGATGCCAACGGTCGCCACATCGCCGTCAACGGAAATCCACTCGTGGTCCTTGGTGAAATAACGGGTCATTTTGCGGCTCCTTTGCGGAAATAGCGATGGGGAACAAAAGGCATGGCAGCGACCGTGGCGGGCAGCTTCTTGCCGCGCACGTCGATGAACAATTCGGTATCGGGGGCAGCCAAAGCAGCGGGCACGTCGGCCATGGCGATAGGGCAGCCGAGGCTTGGCGCGAAGCCACCAGAGGTCAGCACACCGACCTTTTCCGCGCCATTGTAAACCTCGGCGCCTTCGCGCGCGGCCTGACGGCCCGAGAGTTTCAGGCCCACGCGGACCGTCTCGGTGCCCTGCGAAAGGCCGGTCAGGATGCGGTCGGCGCCGGGAAAGCCGCCTTCGGCGCGGCGGCGCTTGGAAATGGCGAAGGACAGGCCCGCGCTGATGGGGTCGATTTCTTCATTGAGATCATGGCCATAGAGCGGCAGGCCCGCCTCCATGCGCAAGCTGTCGCGCGCGCCAAGGCCGATGGGCTTGACTGCCTCATGGGTGCAGAGCATCTCGGCCAGCGCCTCGGCGCTGTCAGCCGGGACGGCGATTTCATAACCATCCTCGCCGGTATAGCCGCTGCGGCTGATATGCAGTTCAACGCCGTTCCAGACATAGGGACCGGCCTGCATGAAGGAGAGTTGGTCCACCGGCACGATCTGCGGCTGGGCGGGCGCGATGCCGAAAGAGGCCAGCGCCTCGGCGGCGCGAGGGCCTTGCAGCGCCAGCAGGGCGAAATCGTCGCGGTGGGTCAGCGTGATGTCATCGGGCAGGAATTCACGCAGATGGCCAATGTCGTCCCACTTGGTCGCGCCATTGACGATCAGGAAAAAGCCACCAGGCCAGCGCGTGATCATCAGATCGTCGATGATCCCGCCCGTTTCATTGAGCAGCAGCGAATAGCGCTGGCGACCGATTTTCAGGATCGAAAGATCGGCGGGCATCAACGCTTCCAGCGCGGTGATGGCGTCCTGCTGGCCCTCGTCCTCGCTCGACACGACCAGTTGGCCCATATGGCTGACATCGAAAAGCCCCGCATTTTCGCGGGTCCACAGGTGTTCGCCCATGATGCCTTCGTATTGCACCGGCATCCAGTAACCGGCGAATTCGACCATCCGGCCGCCGCGCGCGCGGTGCCATGCATCCAGAGGGAGCGTGAGGGTTTCGGGGATTTCGGCTTCTTCGCCGTTTTCGAAATCGCCCGCATCAATATTGTATGTGTCGCTCACAAATCAGCCTTCCGCACAGCGTTGCACCATTCCGGTGCCCCCTCTGTCACGGAAACCTGAGAGCTTAGCCCGCGCATGGGAATGCGCAGATTTACCCCTTCGGCGGCCCCCGAACCCATTGGTCCGATTGCACTTTCCAGAGCGTCGCTATTGACCGACACGGTCCTTATTGCCTGAGAGATTCCGGGGCGGTTGCTCCTTCGGCGCCGGATAATTCTTGCGAATCACCCGAACTCTCCCGCATCGTTCAGCGACTGTTGGCTGCCTTCTCTTTTTGCGGCGCAAAAGTCAAACAGCCTGTCAGAAATTCTACCCCAATACGCATTTCTCTCCCATAATCGGGCGCAATCAGGGTCACACGTTGCTCAATCCTTCGGGCGCGGTGCCGTTGATGGCGCGATATTGCGCGATGGCGAAACGGTCGGTCATGCCTGCGATATAGTCGGCAATATGGCGGCTGCGCTGGGGTTCGTCGGCGGGCAGGCGCGCGGCCCAGTCCGACCCCATGCGCGCCGGATCTTCGCGATAGGCGGCGAACAGGCCGGCGACGACCTGATGCGCCTTTTCCGCCGTGGCCAATTGCTCGGGGTGGTAATAAAGCCGGGCATACATAAAGCGCTTCAGGCTCCGCTCAGCCTCGGCCATGGCGGGCGAGAAAGCGCAGCTGGCACATGATGCGGCGCGGATATCGGCGATCCTGGTCATGCCTTGCGTGCGGCTTTGCGTTTCGGCGATCACATCGTTGACCATGATGCCGATCTGGCTGCGCATCAACTCGCGCAATTTGCGGTCATGGGGGGCGTTGGGGTGCCTGGCCTCCACCGCGCGCCATTGCTCGGCCACGAAGGGCTGGGTCAGCAAGTCATCCAAATGCAGGAAACCGGCGCGCAAGCCGTCGTCGATATCGTGGTTATCATAGGCAATATCGTCGGCAATCGCGGCCACCTGCGCCTCAAGACAAGACCATTCGCCCAGATGCAGCGGATAGGCCGCATCCAGTTCAGCCAGAGCCCAATTGGGATGCCGCACCGGCCCGTTATGCTTGGCCAGACCCTCCAGCGTCTCCCATGTCAGGTTCAGCCCCTCATGCTCGCAATAGGGGCTTTCCAGACGCATCAACGTGCGCAATGTGTTGGCATTGTGGTCCCATCCGCCCTGCTCCTTCAACGCCTCGTCCAGAGCGTCCTCGCCGCTGTGGCCAAAGGGCGGATGGCCGATGTCATGGGCAAGGCACAGCGCCTCGGTCAGATCCTCATCCAGCCCCAGCACGCGCGCGATCACGCGGCCGATCTGGGCCACCTCAAGGCTGTGCGTAAGGCGGACGCGGTAGTGGTCACCATCGGGGGCGACAAACACCTGCGTTTTATGCCGCAAACGCCGGAACGCGATCGAATGGATGATGCGGTCGCGGTCGCGCTGATAGGGGCTGCGCGGGCCGCGGGCGATCGAGCCTTCCAGCGCGAATTCACGGCCGAGGGATTGCGATGGGTCGCAGGCCAGGGGGGATAAGGGCATCAAGGTGGGGTAGCGAAGATGGAAGGAAAAGGAAAGATGCGAGGGACTTGTCCCTCGCGCTCCCGTTACTGTATTTGTTGTGCCATGGGTTCGGCGTCGGGTGTCGGGTGCGATGTTCGAATAAATAAAGCCTGCGGCGCCAGCAAGCCGAAGCTCTCTGCGCCGCAGGCTTTAAAAATCATCACGCGGTCCTCGAAACCCCACCCCATAATGGGATTGCAAAGGGTCGAGACCCTTTGCCCGCCGGAGGCATCCCTTCAAACCTTACCTTTCCCACCCGCTCATACACAGCCCAGCCGCCGCCATCGTCACCCGGATAACCTCGGGATCCTGAATGCGCCGCACCGCGATGACATAATCATAGAGCGAACGCCGAGCACCGTTCAGGCCGCGCAATCCTTCCAACTGGCGCAACTGGCTGATGGTCAATTTGTCCACCATATGCTCGGCCATGCAGGCCGAAACCGGTTCGGACAGCCCCGCCCCCACGAGGGCCGATTTGACCCGTCCACGGGCGATCCCCTGAACACAGCCCGAGAGGGCCAAGGTAAGGGCAAGGACTGTCAGAACTTTACGCATTCAATGGACCCCTTAGTGGGCCAACGCCCGTCAATGGCTGAGAGACTTTACGATGTCTTCCACCATCTTCTTGGCATCGGCCAGCAGCATCATGGTCTGGTCCATGTAGAAGACATCATTATCAACACCTGAATAGCCCACGCCGCCCATCGACCGTTTGACGAACATCACGGTCTTGGCCTTGTCCACGTCGAACACGGGCATGCCGTAAATCGGGCTGGACTTGTCGGTCTTGGCGGCGGGGTTGACCACGTCATTGGCGCCGATGATGAAGGCAACATCGCACTGGCCGAACTCGGAATTGATGTCCTCCAGCTCGAAAACCTCGTCATAAGGTACATTGGCTTCGGCCAGCAAGACGTTCATATGGCCCGGCATTCGCCCGGCAACCGGGTGAATGGCATATTTGACGCTGACGCCTTCCTTCTTGAGCACATCGGCCATTTCGCGCAGCGCGTGCTGGGCCTGAGAAACCGCCATGCCATAGCCGGGGATGATGATGACGCTTTCGGCTTCCTTCATCAGGAAGGCCGCATCTTCCGCCGATCCGCGCTTCCACGGGCGCTGCTCCTTGGGCGCTCCGCCGGATGCTTCAGGCGCGGCGCCAAAGCCACCCGCAATCACCGAGATGAAGCTGCGGTTCATCGCCTTGCACATGATATAGGACAGGATCGCGCCCGAAGAGCCGACCAGCGCCCCGGTGATAATCATCGCGCTGTTGTGCAGAGTGAAGCCCATCGCGGCCGCCGCCCAGCCCGAATAGGAGTTGAGCATCGAGACCACCACCGGCATATCCGCCCCGCCGATCGGAATGATCAGCAGGAAACCGATGATGAAGGCCAGCAGCGTAATCACGCCGATCACCCACAGAGATTGATCCATCGTGAAATAGCCGACAAGGCCGAGGATCGCGATGATCGTGCCAAGGTTGATGACATGGCGCCCCGGCAGCATGATCGGAGAACCCGACATCTTGCCCGCCAGTTTGAGGAAGGCGATGATCGAGCCGCTGAACGTGATGGCGCCGATGGCGATGCCAAGGCCCATTTCGATGCAGGATTGGGCGTGGATGTGGACCTGCTCTGTTAATACCGGCGGTGTATCGGTTACTCGAACCAATACATGCAACACTTCCGTAATCCCAAACGCCCCCGGATTAAGATAAGCCGCCCAGCCCACCAGCACGGCGGCCATGCCTACCAGCGAGTGAAACGCCGCTACCAGTTGCGGCATCGCCGTCATGGCAATGCGCCGCGCGATAACAAAGCCGATGCCGCCGCCAAGAGCGATGGCAGCCAAGATCAGGCCGAAGCTACCGCTATCAAATGCAGTCGGAGCACTTGGATCGCCATCGAGACTAAGAGAAATGCGTGGCACATGCGTCACCAGTGTCGTGGCCACAGCAATCAGCATACCGATCATGCCATAGCGATTGCCCGCACGGCTGGTGGCGGGCGAAGACAATCCGCGCAGCGCCAAAATAAACAGCACACCCGAAACGAGGTAAAGGAATGGCACAATACCGCTATTCTCGGCCGAAGGCATCGGAAAGGCATTGTGCGGCGCGACTTCGGCAGCCGCGCTAAGAATCTGGAGAACCATCACTTCTTCTCCTTCTTCTTATACATGGCCAACATGCGCGCCGTGACCGCGAAGCCGCCAAAAATATTGACCGAAGCCAGCACCACCGCGCCCAGCCCCAGCCATTTGGAAACACCACCCGCCGCGCCCAGCCCCGAAGCCGCCGCCGCGATCAGCGCACCCACCACGATCACCGAGGAGATCGCATTCGTCACCGCCATCAGCGGCGTGTGCAGCGCAGGCGTGACCGACCACACCACATAATAGCCGACGAAACACGCCAGCACGAAAATCGAAAGGATCGAGATAAAGTCCATGTCAGTGTCCTCCCCCTGACTTGCGCGGCACGGCGTTGAGCCATCGGCGGGTCTGGCGGTTCTGCTCCTCATAGTCGGAAAGCAGGCCGCTATAGGCGCTGGCGTTGGTTTCCTGCGGGCCAACGATGCAGGATGTATCGACCTCGTCGCGACGGACCCGCCAATGCCGCGCGCCCGTCGCCACCGCATCGCCATAGCCCAGACGCCCTGCCCTTACCGCAAGCATCCGCGCCTCTTCACGCGCCCGTTGCAGACGCCGCCGCGCTTTGGCCGAGCGGTCGAGATGCGCGCAATGGCCGGCCATATACTGCGCCTGCGCCACGGCCTGAAACAGATCCACCGGCGGCTCGGTCCGGTGGTCCATCGTGAAAACCATGGTCATGAGCGCCAACGCCGCGCCGCTCATCCCAACAGCCTCGGATTGACCACCGCGCCGCCTTGCGTCAGCCGGATCGCATTGCCGATTTCCTCGTCAAGAATGGGCTTGCCCTGCTCTTTGTCCCAAAAGGCCGAGAGGAAGTTGTAGAGATTACGCGCAAACAGCGACGAGGCATCCGCGGCCAGATGCGCGGGCGTATTGGAATAGCCCATGATCTTGACACCGTGGCGCTCAACAATCTGATCGGGAACGCTGCCCTCGACATTGCCGCCCTGCGCCACGGCAAGGTCGAAAATGACGCTGCCCGGCTTCATCGTCGCGATCTGTGCGTCCGATATCAAGCGCGGTGCGGCGCGACCGGGGATCAGCGCGGTCGTGATGACGATGTCCTGCCTGGCAATGTGGCTCGACACCAGTTCGGCCTGTGCCGCCTGATATTCCGGGCTCATTTCGGTGGCATAGCCGCCCGCGCCCTCGCCCTCGATGCCCGCGACATTTTCCACGAAAATCGGCTTGGCGCCAAGGCTCTGGATCTGCTCCTTGGTCGCGCTGCGCACGTCCGTTGCCGAAACCTGCGCGCCCAGACGCCGCGCCGTGGCAATCGCCTGCAAGCCCGCCACGCCCACGCCCATGATGAAGGCCTTGGCCGCCGAAATCGTGCCCGCCGCCGTCATCATCATCGGAAAGGCGCGGCCGTAGGTGGCCGCCGCATCAATCACCGCCTTATACCCGGCCAGATTGCTCTGCGAGGAGAGAATGTCCATCGACTGCGCCCGGGTGATGCGGGGCATGAATTCCATCGCCAACGCTTCCACCCCGGCGGCGGCATAGGCATCAACCCGCGCGCGCTGGCCAAAGGGATCAAGCCCCGCCGCAACCCACACGCCGGGTTTTGCGCCGGACAGCAGGCCCATTTCCGGCCCTTGAACCCCCAGCACAATATCCGCGCCCGCCACGACCGTTGCCGCATCGCCCACAATCGCGCCCGCCGCGGCATAATCGGAATCGGCAATCGAGGCGCTTTGCCCCGCCCCGCTCTCCACCGCCACAATCGCGCCAAGGCTCGTGAATTTCTTCACCGTTTCGGGTGTCACGCAGACGCGCGTTTCCCCCGCCGCTCTTTCAAGAAGAGCGGCGATCCGCAATTTCTCCGTCATTCCAAACCTTTCAGCGGGAGATGAGATAGACGACGAAAGCAGCCAGAACAGCGATGACCGGGGTGCTGTACTTGATCAGGCGAATGAACCCCTCATAGGTTTCCCGCGCCGCGGTAACGTCCTGAGTGTGAGCCATTGTTTTTTCCCCTGTCCCATTAAATTGTTGGCTAATTCTTATCATCATGGCCCCACAGCACAAGACAAAACATGGTCGCGACCAAAAGCATCAAGGATGCCTTGGAGGACATTTGAGATGTGGCCACTTGATTGACGGGGCGCGCGAAAAATCCGGATACCGGCATGGTCAGGCTTAAGCAGGTCTTTACCCAATTTGGCTAAATCATGCCGGTATGACGACAGACCGCGCAAATATGGCAGAGACCGAACAGCGCCTGCTGATGCTGATCGACGATGAGCCGGCGCAAAGCCGCCTGATCACCGCGCTGGCCGCGCGCGAGGGGTGGCGAACGCTGGTGGTGGGCGATGCCGAAACGGCCGTGGCCATGCTGGGCACGCGCCAGGGCATGCAATTGGGCGCGATCATTCTGGACCAATGGGTGCCGGGCGATGAGGCTTGCTCGCTGATTGCCGATCTGCGCAGCCGCCGCCCCGCGCTGCCGATCCTGATGCTGACGACATCGGCCTCGCCGCTGCTGGCGGTCGAAGCCATGCGCGCGGGTGCAACCGATTATCTCATCAAACCCATCGCGCCCGACCGGCTGATGAGCGCCCTGCGCAATGCCACCACGCGCGAAACCCCGCGTGATGAATTGCAGCCGCTGACCGAGAAGATGAACGGCCCGGCCGATTTTGAATCGATGATTGGTGCAGCTCCGGCCTTCCGCACGGCGCTTGCCATTGCCGCCAAATCCGCGCGCGGTCAGGGGCACTTGCTGATCGAGGGCGAAAGCGGCACCGGCAAGGAAATGCTGGTTCGCGCCATCCATGCTGCGTCCCAGCGCGCCAAAATGCCGCTGCGCATCGTCAATGCCGGGTCCACACCGGGCAATTCGATCGAATCCGCCCTGTTTGGCCATGAAAAGGGCGCCTTCCCCGGCGCTTTCGATCGGCAAATGGGCGCGATCCAATATTGCGACGGCGCCACGCTGGTCATCGACGAAATCGACCGCCTGCCGATGGGGGTTCAGGAAAGGCTGGCCGAATATCTCACCACCGGATCATGCCGCCCGATCGGTGCGCGCCATGCCTTCCGGGTCGATGTGCGATTGATCGCAGCGTCCAATTATCCGCTCAAGGACCTCATCGTCCACGGCGATTTCCTGCCCGAGCTCCACGCCGCGATCTGCGCGACCACGGTGTCGCTGCCGCCGCTGCGTGCGCGGCTGGGCGATATTCCGGCGCTGGCCCGCCATTTCCTGGCCCGCATCGGCGAGCAGCCGGGCCTGCGCGAACTGGGCATCACCGATGGCGCGCTGGCGCTGCTATCGGCCTATGACTGGCCGGGCAATGTGCGACAGCTTCAGGCCGTCCTGTTCCGCGCCGCTGTCTTCTGCGATGGCGATGCGCTGACCGCTGACGATTTCCCCCAGCTTTCCAGCATGATCACCGCCGAGCCAATGAGCGCCAACAACAGCGTTGCCCATGAAAGCGCGGGCGTTATGCTGTTCACCGCCGACGGCAATTTACGCCCCCTTGAGGACATCGAGGCCGATGTGATCCGGCTGGCCATCGGCCATTATCGCGGCCGCATGACCGAGGTGGCGCGCAGGCTGGGGATCGGGCGTTCGACCTTGTATCGAAAGTTGAGCGAGTTGGGGATTGGGGACGCGGCCTAAGGTTTTTTGGGGTTATGCCTCCGGCGGGCAAAGGGATTCATCCCTTTGCAATCCCCATACTTGAGGCATTGCGCCCGTTGGCGGCCCTTGCGCGAGATGTCCGCGCCGCAGGCTTTATAAACCGCTTCGCGGATCGGCGCAGGCTGGCAAATCGAACGCCAAATTAATGGGATTGCAAAGGGCCCCCGCCCTTTGCCCGCCGGAGGCAAACCTTCTTACCCCCTCACCCCACCAATTGCCCAAAATCCGTCAAAGCCGCATCGCGCAACCCCCGCCATACATGCAACGCCTGCACCGTTTGGGCCACATCATGCACGCGGATGATCTGCGCGCCCGCATCCATCATCCGCGCCGCCAGCATCAGCGAACCGCCCAGCCGTTTGTCCGCGGGCGCCTCGTTGGACAGCGCGCCGATCATCCGCTTGCGGCTGGCCCCCACCAACAGCGGACAGCCCAGCGCGTGAAACAGCGGCAGCGCATTCATCAGCGCGAGGTTTTCCTGCAAGGTCTTGCCAAAGCCGATGCCGGGGTCGAGCAGGATGCGGGCCCGCCCCACACCCGCCGCCTCGGCCGCATCGCGCCGCGCACGCAGCCAATCGAACACGTCCAGCACAACATCAGTGTAATGCCCACCCTCGTGAAGGTCCTCGCCCTTGCCCGGCGCATGCATGATGCAGACGGGCGCGCCGGCATGAGCGGCAAATTCAAGGCTGCGCGGATCGTGGCGCAGGCCGGAGACATCGTTCCACAAATGCGCGCCCGCCGCCAGCGCCGCCTCGAACACGCCGACCCGCCGCGTATCGACGCTGATCGCCGCGCCGGTGCGGGCCAGTTTTTCGATGACCGGAACCACGCGCTCGATCTCATCGCCCTCCCACACGGGCGGCGCGCCGGGCCGGGTGCTTTCGCCGCCGATGTCGATGATCGCCGCGCCCGCCTCCAGCATCGCGCTGGCATGGACCACCGGCACATTGGGGCCGGAAATATGGCGCCCGCCGTCGGAAAAACTGTCGGGCGTGACGTTGAGGATGCCCATCACCTGCGGCTGATCGAGGCGGATGGTGCGCGCGCCCATTTGCAGCGGCGCGCGAGGCGCGCGCAAAGCTTCCCATTGCTCCTCGGCCTCGCCCCGGACCACGCGGCCCGCCTCGGCCATGCCAAAGCGTGTGCGTTCGACAATGCGCCCTTCCTCGCGCCGGATCAGCGCGAAACGGCTGGCATAGGTCAGCCCGCCTGCCAAGCGCAGGGCTTCGCCTTCCTCGCTTTGGGGGCTGTCGGCAAGGGCGATCGGGCGCAGATAGACTGTCATGCGCCCGTTTTAGCCGCGATCAGTCCTCGTTTGCCAGCAGATAAAGCTGACGGATGGCATCGAGCGGCTTCATCTGCCCCTCATGCTCGATGTTCCAGAAGGTCCAGCCGTTGCAGCTGGGCGCGCCCTGCAATTGGGCGCCGCAGGAGTGGATCGACCCCTCGGTCTTGCCCGAAACCAGCGAGCCATCGGCGCGCACCACGGCGGTAAAGGCCGGGCGGTTGCGCCCCTTCTTGCCGGTCAACACAGTGCCGGGCTTGATCCAGCCGGTTTCGATCAGCGTGCCAAAGGGCACCTTGGGCGCGGCGCGCTTGCTCTTCATCGTGCTGATGGCGGATTCATCGAGCGGCAGCGCCATCTCGATACGCTCCATCGCGGCATCGCGATAGTTCTGCTCACGCTCGCAACCGATCCATTCGCGGCCAAGGCGTTTCGCCACAGCCCCGGTCGTGCCGGTGCCAAAGAAGGGATCGAGCACCACATCGCCCTTGTTGGTCGTGGCCAGCATCACGCGATAGAGCAGGCTTTCCGGCTTCTGCGTCGGGTGGACCTTCGACCCGCCCTTCTTCAAACGCTCCGAACCATTGCAGATCGGCAGCACCCAGTCGCTGCGCATCTGAAGCTCGTCATTGAGCGTCTTCATCGCGCGATAGTTGAACGTGTATTTCGCTTCCTCGCCCATGCTGCACCAGATCAGCGTTTCATGGGCATTGGTAAAGCGCGTGCCCTTGAAATTGGGCATGGGGTTCGATTTGCGCCACACGATGTCATTCAGGATCCAGAAGCCCATATCCTGAAGGATCGCGCCGACGCGGAAGATGTTGTGATAGGAACCGATCACCCAGAGCGAGCCATTGGGCTTCAACACGCGGCGCGCCTCGGCCAGCCAGGCGCGGGTGAAACGGTCATAGGTGCCAAAGCTGTCGAACTTGTCCCAATCATTGGTGACGGCATCGACATGGCTGCCATCGGGGCGGGCAAGGTCGCCGCCAAGCTGAAGATTATACGGCGGATCGGCGAAAACCATATCGACGCTGGCGGTCGGGATCGAGCGCATGGCCTCGATGCAGTCGCCATCCAGAATGCGCCCCAGCGGCAGGTCAGCCTTGGGGGTTTCGACCGGCTTGAGGACAAGATCCTTCCTGATGCGGCTGGCCAGTTTGCGCGGCGCCGGGGTGGAGCGGGTGCGCTCCTTGAGAAGGACAGTGCCCATGAGGATTCCTGTGAATAAGTGCGTTGAACGGCCCCCTCAATGAGTCATTCGCAGACTCACGTCAAGGCCCGACTCGTGGAGTCAGCACGAGTCGCGACGCTAACACGGAGTCAAGCACAGGAGAACAGAAAGAGTCTGACACAAGGGATAGAGTCAGGCGCGACTCGGCAGACTCAATATATGGTAGTGAAAATTTTTCACGGTGATGGCTTTACGTTCAGCCATTCCATAACCTGGGCGCCATGAAAAACAGCCTATTCCTCCTGCTGCTGCTCTCCGGTTGCATGTCTCACGGTATTTGCGACAGCGCCAATCCTGCGCGCATACTCGCGCCAGATAGAGAACATATTGCTGTTTTGGTTGCGCGCGACTGCGGAGCGACTTCTGCCGTCAGCACGCAGATCGCAGTACAATCCAGCGGCTCAGCGCCGCCTTCTGAGGGCAACGTCTTCGTGGCCGATGACGATCACGGAAAAGCAGCAAGCGCATCATGGGGCGGCCCTTGGGCCGAAGTTCAATGGCTATCGTCAAATCAATTGCTGGTGCGATACGCTGCTGGCGCCAGAATATTCCGTCGGAAAAGCGCAATTGACGGCATCCGCATCGAATATCAGCCCGTCGTCAAACCGCCCTCATAACAACACCAACTGCGCGACCGGCGCAAACGTCCGCCGATGATGCTCGCAAGGCCCATGCTCTCGCAAACCCGCCAGATGCTGCGCCGTGCCATATCCGGCATTGCGCTCCCACCCATAATGGGGGTGCGCCAGTGCCAGTTCGCGCATCACGCGGTCGCGGTGTTCTTTGGCGATGATGCTGGCCGCAGAGATCGCCGCCTCTGTCGCATCGCCCCCCACAATCGCCCGCGCGGCCCAGCGCCATTCGCCCACGCGCCCCTCCGGCGTCTTGTTGCCATCGATCAAAACCATGGCCGGATCGCCCACCTTTTGCGCCAAAGCCGAAACCGCCCGCGTCATGGCCAGCATCGTGGCGGCAAAGATGTTGATCCGGTCGATCTCCTCGGCCTCGACCACGCCGATGGCCCAATGCGCCTCGGCCATGATCCGCGCCTCCAGCGCCGCGCGTCGCTTGGCCGACAATTTCTTGCTGTCGGCCAGCCCCTCGATCGCGCTTTGCCCCAGCCACACCGCGCCCGCCACCACAGGCCCCGCCAAGGGGCCGCGCCCCGCTTCATCCACGCCAAAGATCATGACGCCCCGATTGCCGCCCCCACGCCGCGCCCGCAAGCATTTCCTTGCATCGGGATCGCCCCTGCCCTAACGCGCGCGGCATTATGGCTATCGAACCCTCGCTCATCCCGCTTGATAATGTCGATCCCTCGCTGGTCGAGGAATTGCTCGACCGCGCGTTTGAGCCGGAGCGACGCGGGCGCACCGCCTATAAGGTTCGCGGCGATGCCGAATGGCTGCCCGCCCTCTCCTTTGCCGCGGTGGACGAGGAACAGCATGTGGTGGGCTCGATCCAGTGCTGGCCGGTCGCGCTGACCGATCCCGATGGCCGCCGCCATCCGATGGTCATGGTGGGCCCCGTCGCCGTCCTGCCCGAGGCGCAGGGCCGCGGCTTTGGCAAGGCGCTGGTCACGGCCGCGATCTCGGCGATGAACCCCAAGGCGCCGCTGCCCATGGTGATGATCGGCGACCCGGAATATTACGGCCGCTTCTGGGGCTTTACCAATGCGCCCACCGGGGAATGGGATCTGCCCGGACCGTTTGAACAGCACCGCCTGCTGGTGCGTTGCGACAACACCGCGATCCTGCCGCAAAAGGGTATGCTTGGCCCTTGGGGCTAAAGCGAAATTTGGGCAGGCGAAGCACTGGCGCACGGCGCCCGCCTGCCCCATATTGCCGCCATGCCCTACACGCCTCCCCCCGATCTGGCCGCGCTCTCGCTTGAGGATATCGCCCGCATGGTGGCAGAGCGCCGCCTGCCTCCGGTCGATCAGTGGCATCCGGCCGAAGAACTCGACAGCCAGATGGAAATCCGCGCCGACGGATCATGGTGGCATCAGGGGGCCCCTATCACCCGTCCGGCCATGGTGCGCGCCTTCTCCACGCTGCTGATGCGCGATGAAGGTGGCCGGCATTGGCTGATCACGCCGCAGGATCGGCAAAGCATCGCGGTGGCCGATGCAGCCTTTGTCGCGGTCGATGTGGCGCGGATTGACGGAGCGCTGGCGTTTCGGCTCAACACCGATGACACGGTGATCGCAGGGCCGGACCACCCCCTGATCGCGCGCGGCGATGCGGAAACACCCGCGATCTATCTGGTCGTGCGCCATGGCTGTCTGGCGCGGATCAACCGGTCCACATGGGGACAACTGGTGGATATGGCGCTGGAAAAATCGGGCAAGGATGGGGGGACAGACGGTGGACTGTCTGTGGACAGCCTGGGGATAAGTTTCCCCCTGACCCCGCAATGAGCGCAAAACAATGAGCAATCTCAAGCACAAGCTGGAGCGGCTGTATCACGCCGGGATGGCCGGGCCTGTTCCCGCGCTGTTTCCCGATCCGCGCACCGAGGGCATTGCCGAATTCAAACCCGCCGCCGTGCTGATCGCGGTGACCGAGCGGGCCGTGCCGGGCGTGCTGATGATCCACCGCCCCGCCGCAATGCGATCGCATGCCGGACAGGTGGCGCTGCCCGGCGGGCGGTTGGACCCCGGCGAAACCGACATCGACGCCGCCGTGCGTGAGGCGCAGGAGGAATTGGGCATTGACCCGCGCCATGTCGATGTGATCGGCCCGCTCGATCTGTTCCTGACCGGATCGGGCTATGCGGTGCGGCCGGTGCTGGCGCTGATCCCGCCCGATCTGCCGCTGGTCCCCAACCCGGACGAGGTTTCCGAATGGTTCGAGGCCCCCTTCGGCTTTGTCATGGACCCGGCCAACCATCACCGCCGCGCCATCGAGTGGGAGGGCAAAACCCGCCATCTGGTCGAAATCCCATGGGAAGGGCATCGCATATGGGGCATCACCGGGGCCATTCTCGCCAATCTTTCCAAACGTCTGAGCTGGTATGACTGAACAGCAAGGTATGACTGAATATCTGAAACGTGAAGGCTGGCTGGTCCGCCCGGATCTGGCCGAACTGGTGGCGGCGGTCGGGCCGTTGCGCTGGGTCGGCGGGGCGGTGCGCGATACGCTGCTGGGGCTGGCGGTCAAGGATATCGATGCGGCAACGCCCCTGCTGCCCGAAGAAGTGATCGCGCGGTGCAAGGCGGCGGGTATCCGCACTGTGCCCACCGGCATCGAGCATGGCACCGTGACGGCGCTGACGACAGGCGGGCCAGTGGAGATCACCACGCTGCGCCATGATGTGTCCACGGACGGGCGGCGCGCGACGGTCGCCTTTGCGCAGGATTGGCGCGACGATGCGGCGCGGCGCGATTTCACCATCAACGCGCTCTATGCCGATCCGGCCACGGGCGAGGTGTTCGACTATTTCGGCGGTCTTGCCGATCTGGCGGCGCGGCGGGTGCGTTTCATCGGCGATGCGGTCCAGCGTATCCGTGAAGATCATCTGCGCATCCTGCGCTATTTCCGTTTTCAGGCCCGCTTTGGCCAAACCCCCGACCCGGAGGCCGAGCAGGCCTGCTCGGCGCTGGCCGCCACGCTCAAGGGCCTGTCGCGTGAGCGGATCGGCATGGAGATGATGAACCTGCTGGGCCTGCCCGATCCGGCGCCCACGGTGGCGCGGATGGCGCAATTGGGCGTGCTGGCGGTGGTTTTGCCCGAGGCGAATGTCGCCGCGCTGGCCGCGCTGATCGCGCAGGAGCAGGCGCAGGGCTCAGCCCCCGATGCGGTGCGGCGGCTGGCCGCGCTGCTGCCCGCGCAACCATCTTTGGCCGAACAGGTTGCCTCACGCTTTCGCCTGTCGGGCGCGCAGAAAAAGCGTCTCTCGCAGGCCGCCGGGCGAAGCGGTGATGCGGCCGACGCGCGCGCCATGGCCTATGCGCTGGGTCTGGAGGGGGCAATGGATCGCCTGCTGCTGACCGGCGGATCGATTGCGCCTTTGTGCGGCTGGACCATTCCGCTTTTCCCCCTAAAAGGCGGCGATATTGTTGCGCGCGGCGTTGCTGCCGGGCCGCGTATTGCCCATATTCTGCGCTCGGTCGAAGGGCGGTGGGTGGACGAAGGCTTCCCCGATGCCGCGCGCGTCGAGGCGCTGTTGCACGAGGCGCTGTTGAATGAGGGTCTGGCCAACAAGGCCCCATAAGGAGAGACTATGACCGCCGCCAATCAGGGCCTCCATGCGGAAAAAGCCGACGCGGCCCTTGATCGGTTGATCGAGGCGGGCTCGGCGCTGTGGGCGCAGGCGGTAGAACTGGTGATGACCCAGCCGGTGCTGGGCTGGGCGCTGGTTTGCGCGGGGCTGCTGATCTTTGGCAATCTCATCCGCTACCGGCTTCCGATGCTGGGCGGATTGCTGCGGTTTCTGGGCAATCTGGGATTGATTGTGGCGTTGATCGTGGCGCTGCTCGGCGTCCTCGATCTGCGCCGCTTTGGCATCACCGCGGCCCTGCCCGACGCTATCCTGCGCCATTTGCCGCAAGCCGCCCAGCCGCAAGTGGTCGAGGGCAAGGTGACGTGGGTGCCTCTGGCCGAGGACGGGCATTTCTGGGTGCGGGCCTCGATAGACGGGACGCCGCGCCGGTTTCTGGTCGATACCGGGGCCACGCTGACCACGATCTCGCCCCAGACGGCGCAGGATGCGGGGCTACGCATTGCCCACGACGGGCCCAGGATTGAGCTGCGCACCGCCAATGGCAATGCCACGGGCCGCATCGTGGTGATCCGCGAATTGAAGATCGGCAATGCTGTTGCCCGCAATATCGAGGCGGTGGTCACCCCCGGTCTGGGCGAAACCAATGTTTTGGGCATGAACTTCCTGACCCGGCTGAAAGGCTGGCGGGTGGAGGGGCGCGTGATGGTGCTGGAGCCGCATCACCCGGCGAATGCCGAAACGTCCCAAGCTGGCACGGACGAGGTTGGTTAACACAATTGCCGCGCGCGGGCGGGGCGGAAATAGTGGGCCATCATCCGACTGTTTCGAGAGCCTTGCGCGATGCCCATGTTTGACCTGCTGCTGGAATTGCCCAACCATCTGGTGCTGGCCTCCGCCTTTGGCTTCATGGCGCTCTTGCTGGTGGGCGGGATCATCCGGGCCGAGGCCAGCGGCGCGCTGGGCGCGATCATTCGCATGGTGGGCAGCGCGGGGCTGACCGTGGCCTTTGGCATCACGCTGGTGCAATTGGGCGGGGCCTTTATCGGCGTGCCGCTGGTGGCGGGGGTGGCCATGGCGGCGCAGGCTTCGGCGCCGGTCCTGCGCGGGGGCGAAACCCGCGTGCCGCTGGCTGAGGATGGGCATTATTGGGTGGACGCCGCCGTCAACGGCACGCCCCAACGCTTCCTGATCGACACGGGCGCGACCTATACCACGCTGTCTTCCGAGGTGGCGCGCGAGGCCATGGTTTCGCCCGGCGCCCGCGCGGGCCAAATCAACCTGCATACCGCCAATGGCGATACGCCCGCCCAAATGGCCCAGATCGACAGCCTTGAAGTCGGATCGATCCATGCCGCCGACATGACCACGATCATCGCCCCCGCCATCGGCACGACCAATGTGCTGGGGATGAATTTCCTCTCATCCCTCGAAGGATGGCGGGTTGAGGGCAAGGTGATGATCCTTACCCCCAAGGGATCCGATCAGCTCTGAAACTTGTTGTCGCGGGGGAAGCCCTGCGGGGCGAAACTGCCCGCCGCGCCGCGCGCCACGCGCCATTGGCGCAGGTCTTTTTCCACCCGCGTCCGGCCCGTTTCGCCGCCCATCGTCCAGCTTAGCCCGTCCTCGAACTTGAGCGTGATGATGTCGGACAATCCGCCATCGCGATAGCGCTGCAGCGTCACGCCCTGCCCCTTGGCCAGCACCGGCACCTCAACCAGACCGAAGATGACGATGCGGCGATTTTCTCCGATCACCGCCACGTAATCATGCTCTGGCGGGATTTCGCGCACCACCATCAGCTTGACGCCATCCTTGACCGTCATCACCGCCCGGCCCTTGCGCGTTTCGGCCAGCAATTCGTCCGCCTCGGCGGCAAACCCACGCCCGGTATTGGCCGCCAGCAGCAATTGCGCCTTGGGATGATAGATGATCATCGAGACGATATGCGCATCGGCATCAATATCGACCATGGAGCGCACCGGCTCGCCAAAGCCGCGCGCGCCGGGCAATTTGTCGCAGCCCAGCGTGTAGAAGCGCCCATTGTCGCAGGCGATCAGCAGTTTGTCGGTCGTCTGCGCATGGAGGACAAAGGCGGGGCCGTCGCCCTCCTTGAACTTATATTCCTTGTCCAGCGGCTCATGCCCGCTGGCCGCGCGGATCCAGCCGCGCGCCGAAAGGATCACCGTCAGCGGCGCCTTTTCGATCATCGCGTCCATGCTGAATTCGCGGGTGGGCGCGGCTTCCTCGATGGTGGTGCGGCGGCGGCCCAGCGCGGTGGTCTCGGCATAATCCTTGCGCAGCGCCCGCAGATCGCGCTTCAGCCTCGTGCGCTGCAACGCCGGATTTTCCAGCAGTTTCTGCAGTTCGTCCTGCTCTTTAAGCAAGTCGTCCCGCTCGCCGCGCAGCTCCATCTCTTCCAGCTTGCGCAAGGAGCGCAGGCGCATGTTGAGGATGGCTTCGGCCTGCCGGTCGGTGAGGTTGAATTCGGCCATCATCACCGGCTTTGGCTCATCCTCGGTGCGGATGATCTCGATCACCCGGTCAAGGTTGAGATAGGCAATGATATAGCCTTCGACCAGTTCGAGCCGGTTGGCGATCTTGTCCAACCGGTGGCGGGCGCGCCGCTGCAGAATGTCGATCTGCGAGACGACCCATTGCAGCAGCAAGGGTTTCAGCCCCAGCACGCCGGGCGTGCGCTGCGCGTCCAACACGTTGAGGTTCAGACTGAACCGGCTTTCCAGTTCGGAGAGCTTGTAGACGCTTTCCTTCAGCAGGTCGGGATCGACATTGCGGCTCTTGGGCACCAGCACGATGCGGATCTGGGTGTCCGATTCGTCGCGCACGTCCTCAAGGATCGGCAATTTCTTGTCCGCGATCAGGCCCGCAAGCTGTTCGATCAGCTTGCCTTTCTGGACCATGTAAGGGATTTCCGAGACGACCAGCTGCCACTGGCCCCCGCCCAGCTTTTCAATGCCGGTGGGCTCCCATTGGCCCGCCTCGTCGCGCCCAGTCGAGAAACGCGCACGCACCCGGATCGAACCCTTGCCATTGGCATAGGCGTGCGAAATCGCCGCCGGACTGTCGACCACGATGCCCCCGGTGGGAAAATCGGGGCCGTGGAACACCTTCATCAGATCGGCATGCTCGGCCTGCGGATTGTCGATCAGCATCAGCGTGGCGTCGAGGATTTCGGCGACATTATGGCTGGGAATGCTGGTGGCCATGCCGACCGCAATGCCCGTCGCGCCGTTGGCCAGCAGGTTGGGGAACAGGCCGGGGAAAATCTCCGGCTCCTCGTCCTCGCCATTATAGGTCGGGATAAAATTGACCGTGCCTTCGTCCAGGCCCGTCATCAACTGCATCGCCGTCTTGGTCAGCCGCGCCTCGGTATAGCGATAGGCCGCCGCATTATCGCCGTCGATATTGCCGAAATTGCCCTGCCCCTCGACCAATGGATAACGCAGCGCGAAATCCTGGGCCAGTCGCACCATCGCGTCATAGACGGATGCGTCGCCATGCGGGTGATATTTGCCGATGACATCGCCCACCACGCGGGCCGATTTCTTGAACGCCTGCGCCGGGTCCAGCTTTAACTGACGCATGGCCCAGAGCAGGCGGCGATGGACGGGTTTGAGCCCATCGCGCAGGTCGGGCAGCGAGCGCGCCGTAATGGTGGAGAGCGCATAGACCAGATACCGCTCGGACAGAGCAGCGTCGAAAGGCGCATCAATGATGGCGTCAAACGGATCGGGTTCGGTGATGTCGCTGGGCATATCGCAGCTTCCCTATCAGGCCGACGCGCATATCCCAAGTATTACCCGCGCTGCATATCCCGGCTTTCACCCGGAATTTTTACCGTCAGCCCGTCGTGATCGGGGCCAAGCGTAATCTGGCATGACAAACGACTGGTCGCGGCCACCCCTGCGGCCAGATCGAGCATATCCTCTTCATCGGCGCTGGCCGGGTTGAGGCGCGAAAACCAGTCGGGAGAAATCAGCACATGGCAGGTAGAACAAGCCATCTGGCCCTCGCATGTCCCTTCCAGAGGCATGCCCGCGGCCTGCGCCACTTCGAGCAGACGCTGGCCCGCATTGGCCTGCGCTTCGACACGTTGCCCCCCGGCAGTGATGAATTGCACCTTTATCACTATAAACAGACCCCTATCCGATTATGCGACCGGCCTATTGGGCATCGGCTGCGGCATCGATTCGCTTCAAGGCCTCGGCAAACTCTCCGCTTTGCGTATAGCGGCCGAAACCGATGCGGATAGAATTTTTTGCTTGGGCTGGCGAAAGTCCAAGTGCGGTCAGCACATGGCTGGGCCGCCCCGACCCGCTGGCACAGGCCGAACCGGCGGAAAAAGCGATGTCGCGGCAATCGCTCATCAATCGCGCCACATCGAGGCCATCGCGGCGAATGTTGAGGTTGCCGTGCCAGCGCGTCGCCTCGCTGCCGTTCAACGTCCAATGGGGCAGGATGGCGCGGGCGATTTGCCACAGCGCCTCTACATGTTCCCCATCCTTTATCCACAGATCCTTGCACAGGGCCGCCGCCGCGCCAAACCCGGCACACAGCGCGGGGCTGAGAGTGCCGGAGCGCAGGCCCCCTTCCTGCCCCCCTCCATGAATCAGCGGGTTCAACGATACGCCATCGCGGGTCCAGAGCGCGCCGATGCCTTTGGGGCCGTAGATCTTATGCGCGGAAATGGCGACCATATCGGCCCCCTCCGGCGCGGCCATCTTGCCCGCCCCTTGCACCGCATCGCACAGGAACAGCGCCCCTGCCGCATGCGCCCGCGCCGCCAAGGCGGCCACCGGCTGCACCGTGCCAATCTCATTGTTCACCTGCATCACGGCGACCAGATCGGTGCCGGGCGCAATGTCCGCATCGGCGGCCACCAGCCCCTCGGCCGACACGGGCAGCACATCGACCACCGCCCCGCAGGCCCTTGCCGTATCCAGCACGGCGGCATGTTCGATGGCCGACACCGCGATGCGGCGCGGCCGCAGGCCCTGTATCGCCAGATTGATCGCCTCGGTCGCCCCGCCGGTAAAGGTCACGCGCCCGCCCGGCGGCAGGATGGCCGCGACAGACTCGCGCGCTACGGCAACAGCCGCCGCCGCCGCGCGGCCGGGGCGATGGGGGCTGTGCGGATTGGCAAACCCGGCTTCGCTCAGCCAGTAGAGCATCGCCTCACGCGCCTCGGGGGCCAACGGCGTTGTGGCCTGATAATCCAGGTAGATCACCGGCGAAGCTCGCGCAAAACCTTGACCAGCGCGGCCAGATCCTCGCGCCGGGTCTCGCGGCCGATCGAAACGCGAAACACCTCGCGCGCCTCCTCCTCGCTGCGCCCCATGGCCAAAATCACCGGGCTGGGCTTGAGACTGCCGCTCGAACAAGCCGAACCGGCAGAAATGGCAATACCCGCCATATCGGCGCGGATCAGCACCGTGGTCGCATTCACGCCGGGCAGGCGATAGGCGCCGATGGTGGCGATGCGCTCGGCCCCCTCGCCGATCACCTCGCCGCCCATGTCGCGGATCTCGTCCTCAAACCATCCGCGCAAGACCGCCGCGCCAAGAAGCCATGAAGAATCCGCCTCAAGAGCCGCCGCCAAACCCATGATATAGGGCAGGTTTTCTGTACCACCGCGATAGCCGCGCTCCTGCCCTCCGCTGGGCTGGATCAGGCCGAAATTGCGCACCAGCAACGCGCCGACGCCCGGCGGCGCCCCAACCTTATGCCCGGCAATCACGATCATGTCGGCATCGGGCAGCGGCAATTTGCCCGCCCCTTGCGCGCAATCGGCCAGCCACACCGCGCCCTTGCCCCGGATCGCCTCGCCGAGAGCAGGCTGGATCACGCCGGTCTCATTGTTCAACTGCTGGACCGCGATCAGATCGACCGAGGGCAGCGCGCCCGGATCGATCCGGCCAAGGCGATCCACCGGGATCACCGCATCGCGTTCCGCAAGCCGAGAGACAGCCGGATGTTCAACCCCGCTGGCCGCGCGGCGCAGCGCCTGCGCGCGGGTATAGCCGATGGCCAGCGCCTCACTCGCGCCGCCGGTAAAGATCACCTCGCCCGGCCAGCCCAACGCCTGCTTCACCCTCTCGCGCGCCGCCTCCAATTGCGCCCGCGCGGCGCGGCCCGAACCGTGCTGGCTCGACGGATTGGCCCATTCGCGCATGGCATCGCCGATCGCCTCCTGCACCTGGGGCAGGATCGGCGTGGTGGCGGCATGGTCGAGATAGATGGTGGACTTGGGCATTATAAAAGCTCTTTTACGGCGCGTTGTCTGAAAACATTGCTTTCGCTTGATGGCTTTCTATATAGCGCATCCTCTCCATTCACAGTCCCAACCGCAGGTTTTGCGCGAAATTTGCGCATTGGCCGCCGGGTCTGTCCACTCGATCAGGGATTTGCACCATGCCCGCAGTGATCTTTCCCGGCCCCGAAGGCCGCCTCGAAGGCCGCTTTCAGCCCGGTTCGCGCCCGCGCGCGCCCGTGGCGATGATCCTCCATCCGCATCCGCAGGCCGGCGGCACGATGAATGACCGCGTGACGCAGGCACTGTATAAGACCTTTGTTGCGCGCGGGTTCGCCACGCTGCGCTTCAACTTTCGCGGGGTTGGCCGTTCGCAGGGCAGCTTTGACAATGGCATCGGCGAATTGTCGGATGCCGCCGCCGCGCTGGACTGGGTACAGTCGATCCACCCGGAATCCAGCACGACCTGGGTTGCCGGTTACAGCTTTGGCGCGCTGATCGCGATGCAGCTTTTGATGCGCCGCCCGGAAATCCGCGGCTTCATCAGCGTGTCGCCGCCCGCCAACATGTATGATTTCAGCTTCCTGGCCCCTTGCCCGGCCAGCGGCATCATCGTGCAGGGCGCCGCCGATACGGTGGTCACGCCCAATTCGGTGCAGAAGCTGGTGGATAAGCTGCGCACGCAAAAGCACATCACGATCCATCATGACGAAGTGCCCCGCGCCAACCATTTCTATGAGAACGAACTCGATGAAATGATGCGCGCCGTCGACAATTACCTCGACATGCGCTTGTCGCCGGACTGCCCGATCCGCTGATCGGGCCATAGTCTTAAATGCCCGATCCGCTGATCGGTGTTCGCCCTCCCGTCAGCGCTGCGCCGACAGCGCGGCGGGAGGGGGCAGGCTCCAGATCGCGACATTGGCACCCAAAATCACCGCGAGCACGATCATCAAAATCGCCTGCTTGCGCACCCCGCGCCGCCATAGGGCGCCGGAACCGATTACCAGCATAATGACGGCCAGCACCGCCATCGAAAGCGCCGCACTGAGCATACTCAGGCCTTGCCAAACAGGCCCTTGGCCATCCCGAGCACGTCGTTCAAGGCGCTGCCGTCGCCATCGCGGTCAAGGAAGCTGTTGATCGACGAGAGGATCTGCGGGTTGTTCTGCAGGATCTGCGACACTTGCCCCAAACCCTCGACACCGCCCAGCGCGCCCACCACCTGATTGAGCGTATCGGGGGCAAGGCCCGTCTGCGCCGCCGCCGTTTCAACGGTATCGCAATCCTGCGCATGCGCCTGACCCAGCGCGGTGATCGCATTTTGCGCCGTGGCCGGATCAATGCCCACCCGCGCCGCGATGGCCGCCACATCGACATTGCCCGACAATTGACCCAGCAGAGAATCCAGCAAGCTCATCGTTTAACCCTTTGCGATTGGCACATCGGCAACATGCCACGCGATTGTCGCGCGGAAAAGCAAAAGGCGCCGGTGACCTCAGCCACCGGCGCCCCTCCTCTCACCAATCTTCCGTGGTGTATCCGCGAAACTGAAAATTAAAGCCGGACAGACGGCAGCAAACCGCACCGACCCGAAAGGCCAGAGCGATCCACGCATCCATCAAACAGCTTGGTCAAAACCGAACACTCCGCAAGAAGGGCCAACAGGCCGCAACAACAAACGGTCGATTCAAGAATGCCTCTTCGCAACAATCGCCCTGCCCGAAGGCCCCCGCAGCAATTACATACGAATTGACGAGAGAATTCATAGACCAACAGCAGCACTACGTCAAATGGCAGATTGCATTTCCTCAGAATTCCACAAGCTTGCGGCAAAGCTGCCACGCTTGCGCTCGCCCGCGCCACAGGCTACCGCTCTGGCTTGGTTCCGCCGCGCCATGCAGGTCGCGCCATGCAGGTCGCCATGTCGATGAGCAACAACGAGAAAACAGCACCTCCCGCCACACCGCGCCACACGATCGCGCTGGTCGATGACGATCGCAATATTTTGACCAGCGTTTCCATTGGTTTGCAGGCCGAAGGCTTCACCACGCGCGTCTATGCCGATGGGGCCAGCGCGTTGAAGGCCTGTCTTGAAAACCCGCCCGATCTGGCGATTTTCGACATCAAGATGCCGCGCATGGACGGTCTGGAACTGTTGCAGCGATTGCGCGAAAAATCCGCGCTGCCGGTCATTTTCCTGACCAGCAAGGATGAGGAGCCCGACGAGGCACTTGGTCTCGCGATGGGCGCGGATGATTATATCACCAAGCCGTTCAGCCAGCGGTTGCTGGTGGCGCGAATCCGCGCGATTCTGCGACGGGTCGAGGTGGCCCGCGCCGATGCCGCCGAACCCGCGCAGGACGATACGCCCGCCCCCGATCTGGTCCATCGCGGCCGTTTGAGCATGGATCCGGCCCGCCATGAAGTGCGCTGGGACGACCGGCCCGTTTCGCTGACGGTGACCGAATTCCTGATCCTCGAAACGCTGGCCCAGCGGCCCGGCGTCATCAAGAGTCGCAACCAGTTGATGGACTGCGCCTATAATGATGACACCTATGTCGATGATCGCACCATCGATTCGCACATCAAACGCCTGCGCCGCAAATTCCGTCAGGTAGATCCGACATTTTCGGCCATCGAAACGCTCTATGGCGCGGGCTATTCCTTCAGCGAGGGTGGATGAACGCGGCGGAAATGCCTCCGCGCCGCCCGGCCCATGCGCGCGGCGGCCCTTGGCGCGGCGTGTCGCTGACCACGCGCATTCTGGCGGTCAATGTGATCGTGCTGGCGCTGATCGCTTTCAGCCTGCTCTACATCGATTCCTATCGCCGCGAGGTTTTGGGCGAACGTTTCAAACGCGCCAGCGGTGAGGCCGAGATCGCCGCCGAGGCGCTGGCGCAGGCATCGGGCGACACGCGTGCGCAGGTGCTGACCACGATTGGCCGACGCCATGCGCTGCGCCTGCGCCTTTATCGCGCCGATGGATCGCTGGAGGCCGACAGTTTCCTGCTGGCCCCGCCCTCCTTCCATCTGGCCGACCCCGCCACCCAGCCCTGGTTCATGCAAATGGCCCGCCTGCTGGACCGGGGCATGGATGCGATTCTGGGCGCGCCCGAGGTGCCCGCCTATGTCGAGCCGCCCGCCCCCACCCACGCCAATGACTGGCCCGAGGTGATCGAGGCGCGCCGGTCCGGCCAGACCGCCGTGCGCGAACATTACGCCCCCGACCGCACGCCGATCATCAATGCGGCCACGCCCGTCGGGCGGCGCGGACAGGTGCTGCTGGTCCAGCAGAACGCCCGCGATGTGACGCAGAGCGTGCGCGATGCGAGGCAGACGCTGGCGATCATCGTGGCCATCGCGCTGCTGCTGACGGTCTATCTCTCGCTGTTTCTGGCCCGCACGATTGTCCAGCCTTTGCGCCTGCTGGTGCGCGCATCGGTGCGGGTGCGGCTGGGGCGCGACCGGACGGTGGTGGTGCCGCGCCTGCCCGATCGCGGCGACGAGATCGGCCTGCTGGCGCGCGCGCTTTCGGATATGACCGAGGCGCTGCGCACCCGTATGGACGGGGTGGACCGCTTTGCCGCCGATGTCGCCCATGAGATCAAAAACCCTTTAGCTTCGCTGCGCAGTGCATTGGAGTCACTCGATAAAATTGACGATCCCGATTTGCGCCGCCAATTGATGGACATTGCCAATCACGATGTTCAGCGCATGGATCGCCTGATCAGCGAAATTGCCGAGGCGAGCCGGATCGATGCCGAATTGGCGCGCAGCACGTTCGAGCCGGTCGATTTGCGCGTGCTGGCCAAAGCGATGGTGGGCGCACGCGGGCGGCGCGGGGCAAACCGCGATTGCCGCATGCTGCTGCACCATAGCGGCAATCATGACGCGATCGTTGCCGGGGTCGCCGCGCGGCTGGAACGGGTGCTGGAAAATCTGCTCGACAATGCAGTGTCCTTTTCGCCGCCCCATGGCGCGATCCGTATCGACATCACCGGAACCAATGAAAACGTCATCGTCGAAATCCGCGACGAAGGCCCCGGCATTCCGCCGCAGGCGCGCGAACGCGTATTCGAGCGTTTCCATTCGCTGCGCCCGGCGGGCGAGGATTTCGGCGCGCATTCCGGGCTGGGACTGGCAATCGCCCGCACGATCATCGAGGGCCATGAAGGCACTCTGACCGCGCGCGATCCCCTGCCCGGCGAGCGCGGGGCGCGGTTGGTGATCGAATTGCCGACCTATCATCAGGAGGTCGAGGAGGAATGAGCGAGGCCACCAACAACCCTTGGGCCAGACAGGCAACATGCGTGAGCATCGCGGGCCGGGCGATCCTGATCGAGGGGGCACCGGGGGTCGGAAAATCCTCGCTGGCGCTGGGTCTGATCGACCGGGGCGCGGTGCTGGTGGGCGATGATGGCGTGATGCTGTGCGAGGATCAGGGCACGCTCTACGCCCTGCCCCACTCCAACACGCGCGGTCTGATCGAGGTGCGCGGGGTCGGGCTGATGCCCATGCCGGTCGCGGAACGCGAAAAGGTGGCCCTGATGATCCGGCTGGAGCAAGGCGCCCCGCGCCATATCGAAATTGCCCCGATGGTCATGATCGGTTCTTTGGCGATTCCCTGCATCACCCTCTGGCCCGACAGTGCGGCGCTGGTGCTGCGCGCCGAACTTGCCCTCCAACGTCATGGCCTTTGGGAACCAACGAAAATCTGATCTGTTGCCCTTTATTCCCGGAAGGCGCCCTCTTCACTTTTTAACACTCTGGGCGCAGAGAAGATATATGACAGCCTCCGATCCATCCCCCGCCGCCTCGGACAGCCTGACCCAGCATGGAGATCCGGACAAGCAGCGCATCCTGCTGGTGACCGGGGTGCTGGGGGCCGGCAAATCGACCGCGCTGCGCGCGCTGGAGGATCTGGGCTGGGAAACCATCGACAATTTCCCGATCCGCTTCCTTGAAAGGCTGCTCGACACCAATCACGAGGACCAGCATGTCGATGGTCACCCGATGGGCGGGCCAATGGCCATCGGTTTTGATTCGCGCACCCGCGGTTTTGACCCGCAGGCGGTGATCGCGCTGGTCAAACGCCTGAGCCAGCGGCCCGATATCGAACTGACCACGCTCTATCTCGACTGCGGCGTGGGCGAGCTGGAGCGGCGCTATAATGAAACGCGCCGCCGCCACCATCTGGCCGCGGACATGCCGGTGGCAACCGGCATTTCGGCTGAGCGCGACATGCTGGAATCCTTGCGCCGATGGGCCGATATCGTCATCAACACCACGGCCTTTACCACCAACGCCCTGCAACAGGCGATGCGGGAACAATTCGCACCCGATTCGGGCCCGGCGTTAACCTTGACGATCACCAGCTTTGGTTTTTCCAAGGGCATGCCCCCGCTGGCCGATTTTGTTTTCGACATGCGGTTTTTGAACAATCCCTATTGGGACAAGGTGTTGCGCCCGATGACCGGCCGCGAAGGCCCGGTTGGCGACTTCATCCGCCAGGATCCGGCCTTTGACGAGGCATTTACCCGGATTCGCGACCTGCTGCTGCTGCTGCTTCCGCGCTTTCAGGCTCAGGGCAAAGCCTATGTTCACATCGCTTTTGGATGCACCGGGGGCCGACATCGGTCGGTTTTCATGGCCGAACAAATCGGCGCAGCCTTGCGCGCATCCGGATTTTCGCCCACAATGATTCACCGTAATCTGGGCTCACGCGCGGCCGACCTTGTCGAAGGAAGCGCAGCGCGATGAGCGGCCGTATATATTTGCCTGCGAAAGGTTCTGCTCCCCACATGCCCCGCGCCATTCATGTCATGATGCAACACATTTCAGGGACGCGGGCATGATCGGCCTTGTTCTGGTGACGCATGGCCATCTGGCCGAAGAATTCGTGCGCGCGATGGAGCATGTGGTGGGCCGTCAGGAAGCCGTCGCCACGGTCTGTATCGGCCCCAATGACGATGTCGAACGCCGCCGCAAGGAAATTGCCGAAGCGATCAAGACTGTCGACAGCGGTGAAGGCGCGATCATCCTGACCGACCTGTTTGGCGGAACGCCCTCCAATCTGGCCATTTCGCTGATGGAGGCGGGCCGGGTCGAGGTGATTGCCGGAATCAATCTGCCGATGCTGATCCGTCTGGCCGGTGCGCGCAAAGGCGCCACGGTGCGGGCGGCGGTTGGCGCGGCGCGCGATGCCGGACGCAATTATATAACCATAGCGTCCGAATTTCTGGGCCAGGAAGCCTGAAAGGGCCCGGGTTCCTGCATACAGGTGAGAGGAAAGCATGGCTGAAGCACGGGAAACCGTTGAGATCGTGAACGCAAAGGGGCTGCACGCCCGCGCGAGCGCGAAATTCGTCAATATGGTGGCGATGCTGCCGGGCGGCGTCGACGTCAAGGTGGTCAAGGATGGCACCGAGGCGGCGGGCGGATCAATTCTGGGCCTGATGATGCTGGGCGCGGCGCGCGGCGACAGTGTGGATATTGTCGTGGCGGGCGATGGCGCGGATCAGGCGCTGGCGCGGCTGTCGGGTCTGGTCAAGGACGGTTTCGGCGAAGATTGAAGGGTTCGACAGGGGCGCACTGCGTGGCTATAGGCGGCGCAGTTTTCCTGTTTTGCCATAAGGCTTGCCCCGAATATGCGCCGCACTATCACCGGCTTTTCCAATCCCACGGTCAAATTCCTGCGCTCGCTGCGGGAGAAGAAGCTGCGCCGCCGCGAGGGTCGCTTTCTGGCCGAAGGTTTGCGGCTGCTGACCGATGCGCGGGAAAGCGGGCGTTTGCCCGAAACGCTGGTGATGGCCGAGGGGCGCGAGGCGCATCCCCTGCTCGATACGCTGGAGCAGGCCGTGCTGGACGCAGGCGGCGAGGTGATCGAGACGAGCGAGGATATTCTCGCCAAGATCACCGGCAAGGATAATCCGCAGGCGGTTTGCGGGGTATTCCGCGAATTTGACACCTCGCTGTCGGGGGTGGATCGCCATGCCGCGCCGCTATGGCTTGTGGCGCAGGCGATGCGTGATCCGGGCAATCTGGGCACGATGCTGCGCACGGCCGATGCGGTGGGCGCGGGCGGGCTGATCCTGCTCGACGACAGCGTCGATCCGTTCAGCGTCGAAGCGGTGCGCGCCAGCATGGGCGCGATCTTTACCCAAAAGCTGGCCGCGGCCCGCTGGGAGGAATTCCTGCCCTGGTTGCGCGGCGGAGATGGGCAGTTGGTGGCGGCGTCCTTGCGCGAGGCGGTGCCTTATCGCGGGGCACCCTATGCCGCGCCCTGCTTCATCATGGTGGGCAACGAATCGCGCGGGCTGCCGGAAGAATACGAACTGGCCTGCGATCTGCGCGTCACCATGCCGATGAAGGGCCGCGCTGATTCGCTCAATGCCGCCGTGGCCGCCGCCGTGCTGGCCTATGAAGTGCTGGCCACGCTGGAGGGCTAAACGCCCTCACTCCCCATCGGGCCAAGGCAGCGCCGAAGGTTCGGTCACATCCCCATGGCGCGGTTGGCTCTCGACCAACACGACGTCCTCGATCTCGCGCTTGCCGATCTCGATACCCTTGTCGCGCAGGCGGCGGCCGCTGGCCATGACATTGCGCTCAAAGCTGCCGACGAACTTGTTGTAATTGTCCACCGCGCTGGTCAGGCCGCCACCCACGCGCTTGAGGTGATCGCCCGCGACGGCAAGCCGATCATACAACTCGCCGCCCAGACGCCCGATCTCGCGGGCCTCCTGCGCCAACATATCCTGTTTCCACACCATCGCCACCGTGCGCGCTATTGCCACCAGATTGGTAGGTGTGGCCAGCAAGACCCTGTTACGGAAAGCAAAATCCCAGAGATCGGGGTCCTTTTCCATGGCCGCCGCCACAAAATGCTCGCCCGGCACAAACATCACCACATAATCGGGCGCCTCGGCAAACTGACTCTGATAGGACTTGGTGGCGAGCGTTTGCACATGGCCGCGCATACTGGCCACATGGCGGGCGAGCGCAATATCGCGCGCCACCTCATCGCTGGCCTCGAACGCCTCCTGATAGGCGTTGAGCGAGACCTTGGCGTCGATCACCAGCTTTTTCTGGCCGGGAATTGAAACGATCGCGTCGGGACGCAACCGACCCTCCTCGGTGTCGATCGAATGTTCGGTCACGAAATCGGTATGTTCGGAAAGGCCGCACTGTTCCAGCACATTGCGCAGCGCCTGCTCGCCCCAGCGCCCGCGCGCCTTGGGCGCGTTGGTCAGCGCATTGCCCAGACGGGCCGCTTCTTCGCGCACCTTTTCCTGCCCATCGCGGATCGACTGGATCAGGCCGGTCAATTGCCCGAAGGCATCGACGCGCCCCTTTTCCAGCGCGCTCACCTGCTCCTCATAGGCCTTCAAGCGCGCGCCCACCGGAGCCAGCACCGAATTGATCCGCTCGGCCTGCTTCTCCTCGCTCTGGGAAAAGCGAGCCTCGGCTCGGGACAGAAACGCCTCCTGCGCCCGCTCCAACACGCGCGCGCCGGCCACTTCAAACTCGCGCCGCAAATTGTCCTGCGATTCGAGCAGCAGGCGCTTCTGCTCTTCAAAATGCTCCGCCTGCGCGCGGAGAGTCGCCAGATCGCGCTGGGCGCGCAGCATGTCGGCGCGCGCATCCTCCAACGCTTGCGCCAGCCCGTCGGCCCGCAGCGCCCGCTCGGAGGCCGCCGCCAGATCGGTGATCGCGCGGCGAAACCGTTCGTCCAGTTCGGCAAAGGCCCGATCCCGTTCGGCCAGCCTTGCCCGCGATTCGGCCACAGCCCGCTGGCCGAAAAACCAGCCCAGCCCTAGTCCGGCGACCAAAGCAACAAGTACGAACAGGGCAGAATCCACGGCTCACTCCAATCAGAACGAACCGTGAACCTAGAGGGCAATCCGCCCCAAATCAAGCCAGCTTGCGCGCTTTTTCCAGCTTTTTGAGCGCCATGCTGCGCTTCAGCCGCGAAAGGTGGTCGATAAACAGGATGCCTTCAAGATGGTCGATCTCGTGCTGGATGCAGGTGGCCATCAGGCCCTCCATCGCTTCCTCATGCACATTGCCGTCCACATCCTGCCAGCGCAGGCGGCAGGTGGCGGGGCGCTCGACCTCGGCATAAATATCGGGAACCGACAGGCAACCTTCCTGATAGACCGACAAATCTTCCGACGGATCAAGGATTTCCGGGTTGATGAAGGTGCGCGGCTCGCGCTTCACCGGCTGGTGCGTATGCTCATGCCCGCCATGCGAGGTGCAGACTTCGGGCTCGGCATCGGGATCTTCGGGCTGAAGATCAACCACCACAACGCGCAGCGGCACGCCCACCTGGATCGCGGCCAGGCCAATGCCCGGCGCGTCATACATCGTGTCATACATATCGGCGACGAGCGTCTTGAGCTCATCGTCAAACACGGTGACGGGGGCAGAAATCTGCTTCAGGCGCGCATCGGGCGCTTCGAGGATCGGTCGGATAGCCATAGGGGGCAGATAATCGCACCCCGGCCGCTGCGCAAGGCGCAGTGTCCGATTTCTGTAATCGTCGGGAAACCGGCCGCCGCGCGCGCTTTTTAGGAAACCGGGCGCCTGGCGCGCTTTTTTATGAAACCGGGCGTCTCGCCCGGAGCGCCTGCGCCAAAGTCCCCTCGTCCAGATAGTCCAGCTCGCCTCCCACCGGCAGGCCATGCGCCAGTTGCGTCACGCGCACGGGCATCCCTTCGAGCCTTTCGGCAATATAATGCGCGGTGGTCTGCCCCTCCAACGTGGCATTCATGGCCAGCACAACTTCATCGATCCCGCCCGCGCCCACGCGATCGATCAAAGGCGCAATCGACAAATCCTCCGGCCGCACCCCATCGAGCGCCGAAAGCCGCCCGCCCAGCACATGATAGCGCCCGGTAAACAGCCGCGCCCGGTCCAGCGCCCACAGGTCCGCCACATCCTCGACCACGCAGATCGAGCGCGCATCACGCCTCGGATCAGCACAGATCGCGCAAGGATTCGTCGTGTCCACATTGCCGCAGGTGGCGCATTCCACCAGCCGGTCCTGCAACACCTCAAGCGCATCGCGCAATTGCCCCAGCGATGTGTCGCGCCGCTTAATCAGCCACAACACAGCCCGCCGCGCCGAACGCGGCCCCAGCCCCGGCAGGCGCGCCAAAACCTGCGCCAGTGTCTCGATCTCTTGCGATGCCATGCGCCTCCAGATAGGGCGGCGCAGAGCAAAGGCAAAGAGCCGGAAAGTGACTTATGCGCATCATCTATATGGGCACGCCCGAATTTGCCGTTCCGGCGCTGGAGGCCTTGGTGGCCGTAGGCCACGATGTGGTGGCCGCCTATAGCCAGCCCCCCCGCCCCGGCGGCCGTCGCGGGCGCGAATTGACGCCCTCGCCCGTTCACCGCCGCGCCCAGGAATTGGGGATCGAGGTGCGCCACCCGGTGTCGTTGAAGGGCGCGAAGGAGCAGGTCGAATTTGCCGCGCTTAAGGCTGATGTCGCGGTGGTGGCCGCCTATGGGCTGATCCTGCCGCGCGCGGTGCTGGACTCGCCGGTGCATGGCTGCCTCAATCTGCACGGCTCGCTCTTGCCGCGCTGGCGCGGGGCCGCGCCGGTTCAGCGGGCGATTTTGGCGGGCGACGCGCAAACGGGCGTGGGCATCATGCAGATGGAGGCGGGGCTGGACACCGGCCCGGTCCGGCTGGAAGGGCGGACCGACATTGCCGCCAAAACGACAGGCGAGTTAACCGAGGAACTGGCCCACATGGGCGCGCGATTGATCGTGCAAGTGCTGGGCGATCTGGCGGCCTATCCGGCGGCGGCCCAGCCCTCAGAGGGCATCACCTATGCCCACAAGATCGACAAGGCCGAGGCGCGACTGGATTTTTCCGCCGATGCGCCGCAGGTCTTGCGCCAGATCCGAGCCTTCATGCCCGCGCCCGGCGCCTTCTTTGAACTGGAGGGCGAGCGTTACAAGGTGATCTCGGCTGATCCCGCCGAGGGCGCGGGCGATCCGGGCGTGACGCTCGACGATGCGCTGACCATCGCTTGCGGCACCGGCGCCATCCGCGTCAACACCATCCAGCGCGCAGGCAAACCCGCCATGGCCGTGGCCGACCTGCTGCGTGGGCGCTCGATCCCGGCCGGAACCGTCCTGGCATGACCCGTTTCGCCTTCACGCTGGAATTTGACGGTACGCCGTTCATGGGCCTGCAACGCCAGGCTCATGGCCCCAGCATCCAGCAAGCCGTGGAAGAAGCAATCGAGCGCGTTACCGGCGAGCAGGCAATCATGTTTGCCGCCGGGCGCACCGATGCCGGGGTCCATGCTCTGTTTATGCGCGCCCATGTCGATATCCAAAAGGATATCGCCCCCTTCCGCCTGATGGAGGCGATGAATTACCATCTGCGCCCCAACCCCATCGCGGTGCTGGATTGCGCCGTGGTGGCCGATGACTGGCATGCGCGCTTTTCCTGCATCGGGCGCAGCTATATCTACCGGATTGTCAACCGCCGCGCGCCGCTGACCATCGGGCTGAACCATGCCTGGCAAGTGAGCAAGCCGCTGGACGCCGAGGCGATGCATGAGGCGGCGCAGGCGCTGGTCGGGCATCACGATTTCACCACCTTCCGCTCGGTCCATTGCCAATCGGCCTCGCCGCTCAAGACGCTCGACAGCCTGAATGTGCGGCGGCAGGGCGAGCATGTGATTATCGAGACGGCGGCGCGCAGTTACCTGCACCATCAGGTGCGCTCGATGGTGGGGGCGCTCTCCTTCGTCGGTCTTGGGCAATGGCCGGTGGAGCGGGTTGGGCAGGCATTGGCGGCGCGCAATCGGCAGGCCCTGCCGGTGAATGCGCCGCCTGATGGGCTGTTTTTCAACCGGGCGTTTTATCCGGGGGAATAAAGGAAAAGAGGGAAATCAGCCTCCGGCGGGTTAAGGGCGGGGGCCCTTAACAATCCCCGATCTGTCCGCGTTGCACCAAGGCATCCATCACAGCGTTTGGAATAATAAAGCCTGCGGCGCTGTTGAGGTGCCACTCCTCCGCGCCGCAGGCTTTCAAACCCCGATAATGGGATTGCAAAGAGGCCAAGTCCCTTTGCCCGCCGGAGGCATCTCTATCCTCAAAAATCAGCGCGACACCTTCGCACACCCATAACGCACCACAATCGCCCCATTTTGCCGAGCCAAAAGACCCGCAAAGGGCATAGACGGCAGGCTGTCATATTTAGCCCAGTCGAGAAAATAATCTTCACGCCCGGACGTAGCGCGCTTCTTTCTCTCGGCTGCACTTTCAGGCGTCAGAATCAGCTTGCCACGGGCATCAGAGCGATAAGTCGTCGTCCAGAATGGATCGTTGATATAATGACCATGCCTTGCCAGCGTCACTACGCGCCCCGCCGGATCCAAGGCATAGGTGTCCTCAACATAGCTGTCTTCGCTCTCGGTGGCGTAAAGCAGGCGGCTAACTACCATACCCTGCCATCGCATCTCGGCCCACTGCCCGGTCGTTTCGCCCGATCCGGCCGCCTTTTTCATCTCGGCGGACGTGCGATAAGCACACCAGCGCTGCGGGCCTTCTTCCAGATCGCCAAAGGCCAGAAAGAAGGCCAGCGCGGCAACGGGCATCAAGCCCGCGCCACCACGCTCTCAGGCAGATCGGTGCCAAACACGCGCTGATAATACTCAGCCACCAGCACCCGCTCGGTCTCATCACACTTGTTGAGGAACGAGAGGCGGAAGGCGAAACCGGCGTCCTTGAAGATTTCGGTGTTCTGCGCCCATGTAATCACAGCGCGAGGGCTCATCACGGTCGAAATATCGCCATTGATGAAGCCTGCGCGGGTCAGGTCGGCCACGCGCACCATATCGGCGATGGTGCGTTCGGGCAGGCCGGGCACCTTCTTGTGGACAATTCCGGTTTCCGTTGCATGGGGCAGATAGTTCAGCGCCACGACCATGTTCCAGCGGTCCATCTGGCCCTGATTGATCGCCTGCGTGCCGTGATAGAGGCCCGAGGTATCTCCAAGGCCCACCGTGTTGGCCGTGGCGAACAGGCGGAACCACTTGGACGGACGGATCACGCGGTTCTGGTCCAGCAGGGTCAGCTTGCCCTCGGTTTCCAGCACGCGCTGGATCACGAACATCACGTCCGGGCGGCCCGCGTCATATTCGTCGAACACCAGCGCGGTCGGCGTCTGCAGCGCCCAGGGCAGCAGCCCTTCGCGGAATTCGGTGACCTGCTTGCCATCCTTCAACACGATGGCATCGCGCCCGATCAGGTCGATACGGCTGATATGCGCGTCAAGGTTGATGCGGATGCAGGGCCAGTTCAGACGCGCGGCCACCTGCTCGATATGGGTCGATTTGCCCGTGCCATGATAGCCCTGAACCATCACGCGGCGGTTGAAGGCAAAGCCTGCAAGGATCGCCAGCGTGGTGTCCGGATCGAACACATAGGTGTCGTCGCGGTCGGGCACGCGCTCGTCCGCCACCGAAAAGGCGGGGACTTTCATGTCGATATCGATGCCGAACACCTCGCGCACATCGACGGTGATGTCGGGTGCGCTCAAAATGGTGGTCGAGCGGCTGTCGGGCTGAATGGTCTGAATCTCGGTCATCGCGCAAAACTGCTAGCCGCTGCTTCTCGCGGCTGCAATATGTTTGCAAGGGTTGGAAACCAGATTCACCTTGGGGAGGGAAATTATTATGGAACTGTTCGGCGCCCTGTTTTCGCCTTTCGTGCGCAAAGTGGCCGTTGTCGCGGCGGAAAAGGGCCTTGCGCTCGACATGCCACCTTTCAGCTTTGCCGAGCCTGGCGAGGATTTTCTGGCCGCCAGCCCCTTCCGCAAGATCCCGGCGATCAAGGACGGCGACTATCTGCTTTGCGACTCCACAGCCATCTGCGCCTATTTCGACGCGCTGGCGCCCGAAGCGCCGATCTATCCGGCCGAGGCCCGCGCACGCGGCCGTGCAGTGTGGTTCGAGGAATTGGCCGATACGATCATGGTGCCCGCGCTTGGCCCGGCCATCTTCAACCGCTTCGTGCTGCCCCAAATGCGGGGTGTGGCGGGGGATGAGGAGGTGGCGCTGGCCGCGATCAGGAAGTTCAACGATGTGCTGACCTATCTCGAAGGCGTGATCCCCGCCGAGGGCTGGCTGGCAGGCGAATTTTCGCTGGGCGATATCGCGGTGGCCAGCCTGTTGGCCACCGCCGAATATATTGACGCAGAATTGGATCGGGCGCGCTTTCCGGCAATTGCCGCCTGGTATGACCGCGTGACCGCCCGTCCGGCATGGCAAAGTGTGGCCGCGATGGAAACCGCGCATGCCAAAGCCGCCGGATTGGCCTAAACCATATCCGGCCTAAACCGTATCAGGAAGCGCAAAGCAGCGGGCGAACATCATGGCCGCATAGGCATCGCCCGCCAGCGCCAGATCGGGCAGGCCGGCCAGTGGCGCCTTGCCATAGATAAAGCGTTTGAGCGGCGCGGTGTTGGGCGCGGTCAGGGTGAAATCGCCCCCTGCCCCGCCGCGCGCGATGGTCAACGCCCCGCCCCGCAATGTCAGCGCAAAGCTCTCGCGCGCGATGACGATGGCGCAGGCCATGTCCATTTCCGCCGCCCTCTCCGCCACGATCAGCGCCCGCAGCGAGAGCATCAGCGCCACCGGCGAAATCGCCAGCGCCATATCGCGATCCGGCGACATCAGCGCCCAGCGGCACAGGGACAGCAGCACCGGCTCGGCCGCCTGTCCCCATGGCGTCAGGCCGTAGAGCCGCTCCTCTTCGCGCCGGACAAGGCCCGCCGCCTCCAGCCCGACCAGCCTTTCGGTCAAAACCCGCGCGCTGATCCCCGGCAGGGCAAAGCGCAGATCGGTGAAGCGCCGCGCCCCCAGCATCAGTTCGCGCAGGACAAGCCCGGCCCAGCGTTCGCCCAGCAATTCCATGCCAAACGCCGCCCCGCAGGCATCGCCATACCAGCGCCCATGGACATCAGTTACTTTTTCCAACTTCATGGTTGTAATTTGTAACCATAGTGCCACCCTCTGTCGATACGAATCACAACAGATGCCCCAAAGGGAGAGTGCGATGGCCAAGCTGCTGGGAAGCTGGATCTGGTACGAGCTGATGACCAAGGACGCCGCCGGGGCCAAGGCCTTCTATGAGGCCGTCGTGGGCTGGACCATCGCGCCGGGGGCCGAGCCGCCGCTGTTCTATGGCCATATCGCCCGCGCCGATGGGCGTCAGGTCGGCGGGGTGCTGCCACTGTCGGAGGATATGCTGGCGCAGGGCGCGCATCCAATGTGGGTCGGCTATATCGGCGTGGATGATCTGGACGCCACGCTGGCGCAGGTGGTCGCGCATGGCGGGCGGGCGCTGATGCCGCGCATGGATATTGACGAGGGCAGTTTTGCCATGGTCATGGACCCGTGGGGCGCCAGCTTTTATCTGATGCAGCCCAATCCGGGGCCCGACGCCTCCCCTTCCGTCGCCTATTCCCCCGCCGAGGCGCAGAGCGTGGGCTGGAACGAACTCTACACCGGCGATTTCGACGCGGCGCTGGCCTTCTATACCGAGGTGTTCGGGTGGGGAACCGCCGGATCCATGGATATGGGCAGCTACGGCACCTATCAGTTCCTGAGCCACGATGGCGTCACTTTTGGCGCGATGATGCCCAAGCCGCCCCATGTGCCGATGGGTGGATGGAACCACTATATCCGCGCCGCCGATTTCGATGCCGCGCATCAGGCCGCTGTCGCGGGCGGAGCCACTGTCCTGCACGGCCCCAGCGAGGTTCCCGGCGGAGACTGGATTTTCAACGCGCTTGACCCGCAAGGCGCGGCTTTTGCCATCGTGGCCCAGAAAGTGGCCCAGAAACAGGTTTGAGAGCGTCGCTTTTTGCGATGCCGTTCCACTATTGCTCTCGCGAGGAGGCGTTATGGCCGACTATACGTTTTTCACCAATCCGATGTCGCGGGGCCAAATCGCGCGATGGGCGCTGCATGAGGTCGGCGCCGATTACGAACAGGTGATCGTGGACTATGGCGCGCCTAAACCGGCCGCGCTGCTGGCGGCCAATGGCATGGGCAAATTGCCGACGCTGGTGCATCACAGCGCCGATGGCGATTATCCTTTGGCCGAAACCTCGGCCATCTGCGCCTATCTGGCCGAGACCGAGGGCGGCGGGGCGCTGGCCCCCACGGCGCAGGAGCGGGCCGCCTATTACCGCTGGATGTTCTTTGCCGCAGGGCCGATGGAGCAGGCCATCACGGCGCGCTCGGCCGGTTTTGAACCCAATGAGCGCCAGCAGGTCAGCTTTGGCTTCGGCTCTTATGACCGGATGGTCGAAACGCTGGCCGCGCATTGCCGGGCGCATGATTTTGTCTGCGGATCGCGCTTTACCATGGCCGATGTCTATGTGGGCAGCCATGTGATGTGGGGCACGATGTTCAAGACCCTGCCCGCATTGCCCGAATTTCTGGCCTATGGAGAGCGTTTGATGGCCCGCCCCGCCTATTCTCAGGCCAAGGCGATCGACGAGGCCCTGATCGCCGCGATGCAGGAGAAACAGTCATGACCCGATGGGGTACAGCCAAGGGCACGCTGTGCCTGTGGTATGACAAGGATCTGCATGGCGGGGCCGAGGCGGCGGCGGACTTCTATGCCGGTCTGCTTCCCGATACGGCGGTGGGCCATGTCATGCGCGCGCCGGGCGATTATCCGGGCGGCAAGGCGGGTGATGCGCTGGTGGTGGAATTCACGCTGCTGGGTTTTGCCTGCATCGGCCTGAACGGCGGCGGGCATACAAAGCATACCGATGCCTTTTCGATTCAGGTGAGCACCGAAACGCAGGAGGAAACCGACCGCTACTGGGATGCGCTGATTGCCGATGGCGGGCGGGAAATGGCCTGCGGATGGTGCGTGGATCGCTGGGGCATCCGGTGGCAGATCACGCCGCGCGCGTTGGTCGAAGGCATGGGCGATGCTGATCCGGCGGCGCGCGGGCGCGTGTTTGCCGCGATGCAGACGATGGTGAAAATCGACATTGCCGCCATCGAAGCGGCGCGAAAGGGCCCGTGATGCTCGAACTTTATGGCCACCCCTTCTCGTCCTACACATGGAAGGCGCTGATCGCGCTCTATGCCAATGACACGCCCTTCTCCTTCCGCATGCTGGACGGGCAAAACCCCGAATTTTACGCAAGGGTTCAGGCCGCCAGCCCGATGGGCAAATTCCCCCTGCTGGTCGATGGCGCAACGCAGGTGTTCGAGGCCAGCGCGATCATCGAATATCTGGCGCTGCATCATCCCGGCCCGGCCCCGCTGATCCCCGCCGATCCCGACGCGGCGATCCGCACGCGGATGATCGACCGCGTTTTCGACAATTACGTGATGAATGCCATGCAGGAGAGCGTCGATGAGGCAATCCGCCATGGCGCCGTATCGGACGAGGTGCAGAAGCGGGTCGATGAGCGCCTGCTGCGCACCTATCGCTGGATCGAGGGCTGGCTGGCGGATTATTCGGCGGGGGATGCGATCACGCTGATCGAATGCGCCGCCGCGCCCTCGCTGTTCTATGCCGATTGGGTCACGCGCATTTCCGATGATTGCCCAAAGCTGCGCGGCTGGCGGGCGCATCTGCTGGCCCTGCCCCCGATCTCGCGCTGTGTTGAGGATGCGCGGCCGTTTCGCACCTATTTCCCGCTGGGCGCGCCTGATCGTGATTAAGGAAACGTGTCATGCATGAATTATCGATCTCCCGCTATATCGCCGCCGCGCCGGACAAGGTCTGGGACATCATGGTCAACCGCCAGAACGAATGGTGGTGCCCCGCACCATGGCGCGCCGAGGTCGTGCATCAGGATCGCCGCCCGGGCGGCGCCTGCGAAATGACCATGTTCGGCCCCGATGGCGAGGTCATGCCGATGCGCGGCATCTATCTGGCATGGGACGAAGGGCGGCGCTTTGTCACCACCGATGCGGTCAATGGCGATCTGGAGCCCTCCGGCCCCTTCATGATCGGCATCTGGCAGGTCGAAGCCGAAGGCCAAGGCACCCGCTATACCGCCAGCGCCCGCCACTGGAGCGCGGAAGCGATGAAGCAGCACGAGGCGATGGGCTTCACCACCGGTTGGGGCGCCTGCGCCGATCAGCTGGCTGCGCTGGCCGAGGCTTAGGCGAAACCCGGCAATTTGCGCAGCATCTGATAGGCTTCGACCACCTGTTGCAACTTGCTCTCATGGCTGCGGTCGCCGCCATTGCGGTCGGGGTGATAGCGGTGGACGAGGTCGGAATAGCGCATGCGCAATTCGCGCCGATCCGCATCCACCCCCAGCCCCATCGTGTCGAGCGCCCGCTTTTCCTCCAGGCTGGCGATGCGGCCGTCGGGCCATGCCATCGGACGCATCGCCTCCTTGGCGCGGCGCGCGCGCTGGCTGATCGCGTCCAGAGGATCGGCAAAATCGGCCCAGCGCGGCGCCGAATCGATGCCCGCCGTGGGGCGGAACGCCCGCGCTTCCTGCTCCCAGCCATGGATCGGCGATTGCGCGGCCCAGATTTCTTCGGGGCTCATGCCTTCGAAATAGTCATATCCGGCGTTAAACGCGCGGATATGGTCAAGGCAGAACCAGCGATATTGGCCCGGCCCGTCAAAGCCCGACGCCTTGACGCCGGGCGCGCGAAATTCGCCCGCCTGATCGCATCCGGGCCATTCGCATGGGCGCTGCGAACCTTTGACTCTGCCGTGGAATCTGTCCTGAACCATCTTTTCCCCTTGGCGACAAATGGGCTAGGAGGAAAGGCCCTGCTTTAAGGAAACCTTCTATGTCCGGCCCGCTTGCCACGGAAATCACCCAACGTCTGACCGCCGCTTTTGCTCCCGCGCGGCTCGATGTCATCAACGATTCGAGCAGTCACGCCGGCCATATGGGCGATGATGGCACGGGCGAATCGCATTTCACCGTGGTTATCGAAAGCGCCGCCTTTGCGGGCGTCAACCGCGTGATGCGCCAGCGGATGGTCAATCAGGCACTGGGCGATATTCCGGGCCAGCGGGTGCATGCGCTGGCGATCCGCGCCTTTGCCCCCGGCGAGGCGGCGTGACAGCGAATAAAGTGGGTGTGCGCCGGATTCGCCGCGCCTCGCGCATTCTCTTGCTCAATGAGGCGGGGGAATTGCTGCTCTTTCGCTTCACGCCCGATGATCGCGCCCCTTTCTGGTGCGCGCCGGGTGGCGAGGCCGAGGAGGGCGAGACCTATGAGGAAGCCGCCACGCGCGAATTGTTTGAGGAAACCGGGATCAGGGCCGATTGCGGGCCGGAAGTCACCCGCGTCATCAGCGACTTTGTCACACTGGCGGGCGAGCCGGTGACGGGCGATGATCGCTATTTCCTGCTGCGCATGGCCAATCCGGCCATCGATACGACGAACCATACCGAAACCGAACAGGCGGTAATGCGCGAATATCGCTGGTTTGCCCGGCACGAAATCGCGGGTTGGGCCGAAACGATCTATCCGGAAGACATGAGCGAGATGCTGGAGCGCGTGCTGGGCGAATAGACCGGCCAGGCGCCGCCCCGCTGTTTTTCTGCCGCTCATGAAAAACGGTCATCTCCATGATCGGATTCTGTGCTGTCATGGCGGTTGCTCTGCGCTGCAATGCAAACTAATGCGGCGCGCATGTCATTCTCGTCCAAACCGCTCACCTTTGCGATCCCCAAGGGGCGCATCCTCGATGAAGCTCTGCCGCTGATGGCGCGCGCTGGTGTCGTGCCTGAAGCGGAGTTTCATGATAAAAAGTCGCGCGCGCTGTCCTTTGCCGTCGAAGGCTCGGACATGCGGCTGATCCGCGTGCGCGCCTTCGATGTGGCCACGTTCGTTGCCCATGGCGCGGCGCAGGCCGGTATCGTCGGCTCGGATGTGGTGGAGGAATTCGCTTATCCCGACCTTTATGCGCCGGTTGATCTCAACATCGGCCATTGCCGCCTGTCGGTGGCCGAACCCGTCGATGCGGGCGATACGGCCAGCGCCAGCCACCTGCGCGTGGCCAGCAAATATCCGCATCTGACCCACAAGCACTATGAAGCCAAGGGCATTCAGGCCGAGGTGGTCAAGCTGAACGGCGCGATGGAGCTGGCGCCGATGCTGGGCCTGTCGGGGCGGATCGTCGATCTGGTTTCCACCGGGCGCACGCTCAAGGAAAACGGCCTGCGCGAGACGGAAGTCATCATGCAGATTTCGGCGCGCCTGATCGTCAACCGGGCGGCGCTCAAGACCGATCCGCGCGTGGGCGAGTTGGTTGAACAGTTCCGCAAGATGGCGGCGGAGAAGGTTGAGGCATGATCCGGCTTAATTCGCGCGACCCCGGCTTTGCCGAGGCGTTTGACAAAATCGTTGGCGACCGGCGCGAGAGCGACGCGGGCGTGACTCAGGTGGTGCTCTCGGTTCTGGCCGATGTTCGCGCGCGCGGCGATGCGGCGCTGGTGGATTACACCGCGCGCTTTGACGGCCATGCACTGGAAACCGAGGCTGATTGGCGGATCAGCGCGCAGGAATGCCGCGCCGCGTTTGAGGCTTTGGACCCGACCCTGCGCGAGGCGCTGGAAACCGCGGCGCGGCGCATTGCCGCCTATCACGAGGCGCAAAAGCCGGAAAACCGCGACTATACCGATGATGCCGGGGTTCGCCTTGGCGCGGTGTGGCGGCCGGTGGATGCGGCGGGGCTTTATGTTCCGGGTGGTCGCGCGGCCTATCCCTCCTCGCTGTTGATGAATGCCATTCCGGCCAAGGTCGCGGGAGTCGAGCGTCTGGTGGTGGTCACCCCCACCCCGCGCGGCGCGGTCAATCCTCTGGTGCTGGCCGCCGCACATCTCGCGGGCGTCGATGAAATCTGGCGCGTGGGCGGGGCGCAGGCGGTTGGCGCGCTGGCCTATGGCACGGAGCGGATCAAGCCGGTCGATGTCATCGTCGGCCCCGGCAATGCCTATGTGGCCGAGGCCAAGCGCCAGCTTTACGGCGTGGTGGGCATCGACATGGTGGCCGGGCCTTCGGAAATTCTGGTGGTGGCCGATGGGCGCAACAATCCCGCGTGGATCGCCGCCGATCTGCTGTCTCAGGCCGAGCATGACCCGGTGGCGCAGTCGATCCTGATTACTGACGATGCCAATTTTGCCGATGCCGTGATCGCGGCGGTCGAGGTGGAATTGCAGGCTCTGGCCACGCAAACCACCGCGCGCCAGTCGTGGAACGATTACGGCGTGGTGATCGTGGTCGATGATCTGATGGGCGAGGCCCCGGCCCTGTCCAACCGTCTGGCCGCCGAGCATGTCGAAATCGCCACGGATGATCCCGACGCCCTGTTCGCCCAAATCCGCCATGCAGGCAGCGCCTTTCTGGGCCGCCACACGCCCGAGGCGATCGGCGATTATGTCGCCGGACCGAACCACGTTTTGCCCACCGGCCGCCGCGCACGTTTCGCCAGCGGGCTTTCCGTGCTAGACTTTATGAAGCGCACCAGCTTCCTGCAACTTGACGAAGCGGCTCTGGCTGCTATCGGCCCGGCCGCTGTGGCCCTTGCCGATGCCGAAGGGCTGCCCGCCCATGGTCGCTCTGTCGCGATCCGGCTGGGTCAATAAGGCCACTTGGCCGCATAAGGAATTTTTCGATGAGCAAAGCTCCCAAGTCCCAGTCCCGCTCGGTCGCCCGCCTTGGCGCGGTGCAGGCGCTGTATCAGCATGCGATGGAAGGCACCGCCCTGCCCACGCTGCTCGATGAATTTCACCGCCACCGTCTGGGCGCGGAAATCGAGGACATCCAGTTCGCCGATGCCGACCGCATCCATTTCGATGACGTGGTCAAGGGCGTGCTGGCGCGCAGTGAAGAAATCGACGCGCGCATAGCCGAAAAGCTGGCCGAGGGCTGGCGGTTGGAGCGTCTGGACAAGACGATGGTGCAGATCCTGCGCGCCGGCACCTATGAACTGCTGGCCCGAGATGATGTCGCCGCGCCCACGGTCATCAACGAATATGTCGATGTGGCCCATGCCTTCTTTGACGAGCGCGAAGCCAAGTTTGTGAACGGCGTGCTCGACGCCATCGCGCGGGCGGCGCGTTAACCGGTTTGGGGCGGGAACTGGCCTTTATCGAGGCGCTGCGCGCGCTGGCCAGCGATCCCGCCGCACGCGGGCTGACCGATGATTGCGCGGTGCTGCCTTTTGGCAGCGAGACGCTGGTGCTGACCCATGACACGATGGTGGCGGGGGTCCATTTCCTGCCCGATCAGGACCCGGCCGATGTGGCATGGCGTCTGGTGGCGACGAATATGTCGGATCTGGCGGCCAAGGGCGCGGTGCCGATGGGCGTGCTGCTCTCCTATCAACTCAACGGAAATGAGGAGCGATTTCTGGCCGGTCTGGCCGAGGCGCTCGATGAATATGGCGCGCGGCTGCTGGGCGGCGATACGGTCAGCAGCGATGGGCCGCAGGTGCTGGGGCTGACCGCCATCGGGCGCGCGTCCCATCTGCCGGTGCCGGGGCGCGACGGGGCGCGGGTAGGCGATCTGGTCTATATCACCGGGCCCGTGGGCGCGGCAATGATGGGGCTTGAGGCCCTGCGCGAGAGCCGCCCTGCGCAGCAGAGCCTGGCCTATCGCCGCCCGCTGGCCCGCATGGCCGAGGGGCAGGCGCTCGCCCCCTTCGTCACCACGATGATGGATGTCTCGGACGGCCTGCTGCTTGATGCCTCACGCATTGCGCGCGCCAGCAAGGTGACGATCAATCTGGAAAGTGCCGCGATCCCGCTGGCCTGTCCGACCGATCGGCGCGACGAGGCGCTGCGTTGGGGCGATGATTACCAACTGCTGCTGACCGCACCGCCCGAACTGGCGCTGCCCATGCCGATGCACCGGATCGGCGTCGTGGGCAAAAGGCAGGAGGCGCCGGTCACAATCGACGGCACCCCTGCCCTCGGCTCACTGGGCTATCAGCATTAAACCCCCACCTAGATCCAGCGCCCGCGGATCACGGTTTGCAGCCCCCACACGCCGCCAATGATCAGGCCAAAGGTGATGTTCGGCAGGCCAAAGGGTGCCTGCCAATGCCACAGGTTCATCGTTTGCGCGATGAGCGGGGCGATAAAGCCGATGCCGAAAAAGAACGGCATCCAATAAAAGATCTGCTTGAACACGTTTTCCATCGGCTTAATTCCCCTTAACAGCCGGCAGCGGTGACACATCCACCCCGCGCGCCTCCAGAATGTGGCGCATCGCGTAATAGGCATGCTTGGTGCGGTGGTTGGGGATACCCGGATACATGTGGTGGATGATGTGATACTGCATTCCCATCGACATCACATGGCCCAGCTTGCTCTTGAACAGGTTGGTGTTCTCATAGCGCCCCGTCTTGCCTTCACGCGGATGATGCGGCGCCCAGCTCAGATAGAAGCGGATATAGGACAGGCCGACATGCCGCGGCAGCCACCAGAGCAAGGCCGCCTCGATCGCATAGCCGCTCCACGCCATGGTGAACAAAACCGCCATGAAGAAGAGTTGCAGCAGCATCGTTTCCTTGAGCGCGCGCTTGGCCTCGGGCGTGCCCATCTCGGACAGAATGCGCTTGTAATGATGGATCGAGCCATCGACGCCGGGCTGGCGGTTATACCAGGTCTTGTAGATCGCCATCCACCAGTTGGGCGCCTCGTCGGTGTAGTCGGGGTCCTTCAGCGGATCATTGCAATGGTAGTGATGCTCCAGATGCATGATGCGCGCCATCGAGAAGGGAAACACGATGGGGATCGTCGAAACCGCACCCACCGCTTCATTGAGCCAGCGCAGCTTTTCCCCCTTGCGCGCGATGTTTGAATGCATCGCCTCATGGCTGGTCACATAGCCACCCGTGGCGATGATGCACGAGATCAGGCAGGCCAGCGGAAGGTTAAGATGCCCCATGATCACCAGCGGGAAAAACGACACCCACAGAGCAAAGCAGCCAAAGGCCGCCACCGCATAGGGCCACATCCGACCACCGTGAAACCGGCGCGCGATCTCGATCTCTTCCTTGCGCAGATCGCGGCGTGTATGCCGGTCCAGCCCGTCGTCGCGGCCCAGCGGAATGGCCCGCGCCCCGCCCGAATCCAGCGCTGGCTCATAAAGTACAGGTTCGGCAGGCGCCTTGATCGCGTCCTGAACGAGCTTTGGATCTTCCAGCATTTATCATGCCCCGTCTGATGCATTGGCGCACCGACTCAAACTTTGGTGAATCGGTCGATAACCATTTGTAAACCATGAAGCGCTTTGGAAAAATCCCTAACAGAATCTTAATGGACAATCTGTCCCATTCCGGGGCCGGGCGGATCAAATCGCTCTTGCGCTGCCTTTTCCTCCCCCTATACCTGTGCAAGCGATGGGCACTGTTTGATCAAACAAGAACAGGCCCGGACAGGAACTGTCGGATTTTCCCGGCAGAACCGAAAAGCAGAGGGGATAGCTATGAACCTGGTGCTGATCGCCATGGGCCTTGGGGCCTTGGCCGTTGTTTACGGTTACATCACAAGCAGACAAGTTTTGGGCGCGAGCGCAGGTTCGGCCCGGATGCAGGAAATTGCCGCCGCCATTCAGGAGGGCGCGCAGGCCTATCTCAAGCGGCAATATACCACGATTGCGATTGTCGGCGTCGTGGCGGCGATCATCATCGCGCTGGCGCTGGGCGAGATTGCGGCGATCGGCTTTGTGCTGGGCGCGGTCTTGTCGGGCGCGGCGGGGTTTATCGGCATGAATGTGTCGGTGCGTTCCAATGTGCGCACGGCGGCGGCTGCGCAACAGGGCCTGCAGGCGGGCCTGACGCTGGCGTTCCGCGCGGGCGCGATCACGGGGATGCTGGTGGCGGGGCTGGCGCTGCTGGCGATTGCCGGGTTCTTCTGGCATCTGACCTCGACGGGGGGTTTTGGCCATGGCCTTGCCCCCAATGACCGGACCGTGGTGACGGGTCTGACGGCGCTGGCGCTGGGGGCTTCGCTGGTGTCGATCTTTGCCCGGCTGGGCGGCGGTATTTTCACCAAGGCGGCCGATGTCGGCGCGGACCTTGTCGGCAAGGTCGAGGCGGGCATTCCCGAGGACGACCCGCGCAACCCCGCCGTGATCGCCGACAATGTGGGCGACAATGTGGGCGATTGCGCCGGCATGGCCGCCGACCTGTTCGAGACCTATGTGGTGACCGTGGGCGCAACCATGGTGCTGACCGCTCTGCTGGTCAAAGGCGCGGGCAATCTGATGGCGCTGATGAGCCTGCCGCTGCTGATCGGCGGGGTCTGCATCGTCACCTCGATCATCGGCACCTATTTTGTGAAACTGGGCGGCGCCAACAACATCATGGGCGCGATGTACAAGGGCTTCCTTGTCACCGCGATCCTGTCGATCCCGGCCATCGGCTGGGCGATCCATACGGCAGTGGGCGATTTTGCCACGCCAATCGACGCATCGGGCTTGACGGGCGGCGCGCTGTTCCATTGCTCGCTGCTGGGCCTCATCATCACCGGCCTCATCATCTGGATCACCGAATATTACACCGGCACCTCCTATCGCCCGGTCAAGTCCATCGCCAAGGCCTCCGTGACCGGCCATGGCACCAATGTCATCCAGGGCCTTGCCATCAGCCTTGAGGCGACCGCCCTGCCTACACTGGTGATCGTGGCGGGGATCATCATCGCGTATAAGCTGGCGGGCCTGATCGGCATTGCCTATGCGGCAACCGCGATGCTGGCTCTGGCGGGCATGGTGGTCGCGCTCGACGCCTATGGTCCGGTGACGGACAATGCGGGCGGCATTGCCGAGATGGCCGATATGGAAGCATCGGTGCGCGAAAGGACCGATGCGCTCGATGCCGTCGGCAATACGACCAAGGCCGTGACCAAGGGCTATGCCATTGGTTCGGCGGGGCTGGCCGCGCTGGTGCTGTTTGCAGCCTATACCACGGATCTGCGCGAGTTTTTCCCGCATCTGACCGTCAATTTCAGCCTTGAAAATCCCTATGTGATCGTCGGGCTGCTGCTGGGCGCCTTGCTGCCCTATCTGTTTGGCGCGATGGGCATGACGGCGGTGGGCCGCGCGGCGGGCGATGTCGTGGTCGATGTGCGCGAACAGTTCCGCGACAATCCGGGCATCATGGCGGGCACATCGCGGCCCGACTATGCCCGCACGGTCGATCTGGTCACGCGCGCGGCGATCAAGGAAATGATCGTGCCCAGCCTGCTGCCCGTGCTGGCGCCGGTGGTGGTCTATTACGTCATCACGCTGGTGGCGGGGCAGGATAATGGCTTTGCCGCGCTGGGGGCTTTGCTGCTGGGGGTGATTGTGGGGGGCCTGTTCGTGGCGCTTTCGATGACCAGCGGCGGCGGCGCATGGGACAATGCCAAGAAGTATATCGAAGACGGCCATCACGGCGGCAAGGGCAGCGAGGCCCACAAGGCGGCCGTGACGGGCGACACCGTGGGCGATCCGTATAAGGACACCGCAGGCCCGGCGGTCAATCCGATGATCAAGATCACCAATATCGTCGCGCTGCTGCTGTTGGCGGCGCTGGCGGGGCATATGGGCTGATCGCAATTTGAGCGCTCCTTCCGGCGCGATCGCCGGGAGGAGCGTTTAATAATTCCCCGCTTATTCATACTTCCTTTGCCGCTTTGCCCGTAACTTTTGGCGCATCCTGTCCGCGCTCAAGAGGTGACTGTGGCGAGCCAGCCCCAATTCAAACGTGCCGAGCCGCTTGTTGCGCCCTCGCGCCTGCCGCCCGGCCCGATGCCCGTTCCGCAAATGCCGCAAAAGCCCGCCCCGAAGGGCGAGATCCGCAGCGTGGACTGGCGCGAGATGCAGGATATGGGCTCGGTTCTGGCGTGGGACGCCTTGGCCATGTGGGCCAGCGAACCGAACCCGTTTTTCGAAAGCTGGTATCTTCTGCCTGCGCTGCGCGGGCTGGACCCGGATGGGCGGGTGCGAATCCTGCGCTTTGAAATGGGCGGCGATCTGGCCGGGATCATGCCGATTGTGCGCCAGAGCCGCTATTACACCCGCCCCATCCCGCATTGGGCCAGTTGGGCGCATCCCAATGGCTTCCTTGGCGCGCCGTTGGTCGCGCGGGGGCTGGAGCGCTCGTTCTGGCGGGCGCTGCTGGCCTGGGCCGATGCGCAGGGCGGGCTGGGCCTGTTCCTGCATCTGGGCGAATTGCCGCTGTCGGGGGCGGTGGCCGATGCCTTGCGCGATGTATCGGCCGAACAGGGGCGCAATGCCGCGCTGGTCGGGCGCAAGCAGCATGTGATGCTGCAAAGCGACCTTTCCCCCGAAGCCTATTTCGAAGCCACGGTGTCGGGCAAAAAACGCAAGGAATATAGGCGACAGGCCAATCGCCTGGGCGAGTTGGGCACGCTGGAATTTGTCCGTCACGAGGGCGAGGATGACCTCTCGGCATGGTGCGAGGATTTCCTGAAGCTGGAGGCGGCAGGATGGAAGGGCGAGGCCAGATCGGCGCTGGCCTGCCTGCCCGCCACCACGGCGCTGTGGCGCGAGGGGCTGCATGGCGCAGCGGCGCGCGGGCGGCTGGAGCGCCTGTCGATGACGCTGGATGGGCGGCCGATCGCCATGCTTGCAACCTTTATCACCAAGCCCGGCGCCTTCATGTTCAAGACCGCCTATGACGAGACGTTGAGCGCCTATTCGCCCGGCGTTTTGTTGCAGCGCGAAAATCTGGCGATGCTGGATATGCCGGGGTTGGGCTGGGTCGATAGCTGCGCCGATGAAACCCATCCGATGATTACCCACCTGTGGCGCGAACGCCGCCCGGTGGGGCGCGTCTCGATTGAGATAGGCGGGGCGGTTCGGCGGGGGATATTTGGCGTGATGGCCCGGCGGGAATTGGGCGGGGCAGGGTTTGGGATTTAAGAAGGGTTTGGATGCGAGGGGCTCCCGCCGAGGCTCTCAATTTTTAAAGCCTGCGGTGCGGCATACCAGCGCCGCAGGCTTTCATTCCATGAAACAAAACACCGCCAACAAACCCCACCCCATTAACGGGATTGCAAAGGGACGAGTCCCTTTGTCCGCCGGAGGCACCCTTCATAATACCCCAAAAAATCACCCCCCCGGATGATAGAAATCATACACCGTGCGCGCCACCGCCTCTGAAACGCCGGGTGTGCGCATAAGGTCATCCAGCGCCGCCGCCCTCACCCGACTGGCCGTGCCGAAATGCAGCAAGAGCGCCCGCTTGCGCGCAGGCCCGATGCCGGGGATTTCATCAAGCGGCGAGGCGGTGATCGCCCGGCTGCGCTTTTCACGGTGGGCGCCGATGGCAAAGCGGTGAACCTCGTCGCGCAGGCGTTGCAGGTGAAAGAGGACGGGCGAGTTGACGGGCAGCATCTTCTCGCGCCCGTCGGGGAAGTGGAACACTTCGCGCCCGTCGCGGCCGTGGTGCGGCCCCTTGGCGATGGCGATCAGCGGCACGTCCTCAACGCCCAGTTCCTCCAGCGCCGCTTTCACTGCGCTCATCTGCCCCTTGCCCCCGTCGATCAGCACGCAATCGGGCCACTGGCCCTTATCGCGGTCGGGGTCCTCCTCCATGGCGCGGCCAAAGCGGCGAGTCATCACCTCGCGCATCATGGCAAAGTCGTCGTTGGTCTGGGCCTCGCGGATGTTCCATTTGCGATATTGGTTCTTGATGAAACCCTCCGGCCCGGCACAAATCATCGCGCCCAGCGCGTGCTGGCCCTGAATGTGGCTGTTGTCGTAAACCTCGATCCGCTGGGGCTCGTCCAGTTCGAGGAAATCGGCCATCTCGCGCCAGACTTTGGCCTTGCTGCCGCTCTCGGCCATGCGGCGGTCCAGCGCCTCGGCCGCATTGCGCGTGGCCTGCTCGACCAGCTTTTTCCGGTCGCCGCGCTGCGGGATGGCGATCTCGACCTTGCCGCCTGCGGCCTCCTTCAAGGCCTCGGCCAACAAATCCGCCTCGGGCAAGGCGCGGTCGAGCAGGATAACGCGGGGCGGCGGCACTTCCTCATAGAATTGCGCCATAAAGCTTTGCAGCACCTCGCCCATCTCCATCCCCTCGGTGCGGACGGGGAAGAAGGCGCGGTGGCCCCAGTTCTGGCCGCCGCGGATGAAGAAGGCCTGGATCGCGATCTGTCCCGCTTTTTCCGCGCAGGCAAAGATGTCGGCATTGGGCAGACCCTCGGCATGGATGGCCTGCGACCCTTGAATGAAGGTCGCGGCGCGCAGACGGTCACGCAGCATGGCGGCGCGCTCGAAATCGAGATCCTCGGCCGCCACGCTCATCTGCGCTTCGATCTCGCGCTGAACCGCATTGCTCTTGCCGCCAAGGAAGTCCTTCGCCTGACGCACCAATTCGCCGTAATCCTCCTTGCTGATCCGGTCCACGCAAGGCGCGCTGCACCGCTTGATCTGATACAGCAGGCAGGGACGGTCGCGGCGGCTGAAAAAGGAATCGGTGCAGCTTCGCAGCAGGAAAAGTTTCTGCAACGCATTGATCGTGGTGTTGACCGATCCGGCGCTGGCAAAGGGGCCGTAATAATTGCCCTCGGCCCGGCGCGCGCCGCGATGCTTCATAATCCGCGCGAAATCGTGGTCGGAACGCAGCAGAATAAAAGGAAAACTTTTATCATCGCGCAGCAGCACGTTATAAGGCGGGCGAAACCGCTTGATGAGCTGCGCTTCCAGCAGCAGGGCCTCGGCCTCGCTGTTGGTTGTCACGATGGTCATGCTGCGCGTTTGCGACACCATGCGTTGCAGACGCAAAGGCAGCCGGTCCACCTGTGTGTAATTGGCAACGCGATTGCGCAGCGCTCGCGCCTTGCCGACATAGAGCACGTCGCCGCGCGCATCCTGCATCCGGTACACGCCGGGTCGCACCGGCAAAGTGGCCAGCACCTCGCGGATCGCCGCCACGCCCGCGTCCAGATCGGGCCGATCGCCCCCGCCACGGATCAGGCTTACCGCCTTGTCTTCATTAAACCGGTCCGCCGCGCGGTCGGGCGGATTGTTCGCATCGTCAACCATGCCGCCCAGATAGGCCTCATCGCGCAAAAAAGGGAGAGGCCCGGCCCGCCTCTCCCCCAACTTTTGCAAACCCTCGAATTGCGGCACCGGCCCTCTCCCCCGGCCCTGCCACCCATAATTTACCCTGTTGGGTGGCTGGGTCGGGGGAGAGGACCGGTGCCGTTGGGAATTCGCCTCTCTCGGCGAATTCCCGAACAAACTCTCAGAACATCTTGCGGAATTCAATCTCGATGGTGCGCCCCTGCGGGTCCATATACAGCGGCTGATAGGACAGCGGCGTGTTGCCATTGCTGTCGGTCACGCGCTGGCGCTGGTTGAAGATGTTCTTGGCGCCGATGCTGAAACGGGCGTCCTTGAAGAAGGGCGTATCCTTTACCAGCCGCTTTTGCTGGCCCAGATCAATGAACAGTCGCGTGTTGAGCTTGAACAGCGAGCCGAAACGAAGGTCGGTCGAACCGGGCACGCCGCTGCCGTTGACATGGGTGGGGGCGGCCCATGTGCCGTTCATGCGCAGCCCGATGCCCTTGAAGAAGAAGCCGCCCTCGCCCTCCAGCGCATGGCGCGCCGTGCCCCCGCCCGACAGCGCATCGCCGCCCAGCAGATCGAGCGAAGGCCCGCTGGCCGCCACCTGAACCCGGTTTACGAAATAGACGGTATGATAAAGCGAGAGGTTCCAGCGGCCTTCATAGCGACCGCCGCGCCCACCGCCCGGAGGGCCGCCCGGACCACCCCCGCCCGGAGGCGGACCACCCATGCCGCCACCCGGCGGCGGACCGCCTGAACCACCACCCGGACGACCGCCGCCCGGCCCGCCACTAGGACGCCCACCACCCGGCGCCCCACCCATCATGCCAAACGGCCCGCGCCCCTGGCTCTTGATTTCCTTGCCCAGATTGCCGCCGATGTTGAAGCCCCAGCGGATATGCTCGTCATTCGTCTCGGCCAAAGTGATCGCGCGCCGGTCGATCTGGGTAATGGCGCCCGTGGTGGGATCGCGCGTCACGCGCCCCGGATAGGCCCCCTCGATCGCCGTGGTCAGCGTGGTGGGAAAGGCGGTCGTGACATTGTTCGACCGGTTGTTGAAATATTCGACCACCAGATTGGACGCGCCCTTCAGGATCGGCGGGGTCCAGTTCATGCCCAGCTTGATGTCATTGCGGTGTTCGCGCACCAGCGCCGGATTGCCTCCGGTGATGACCGTGGCCAGCACAGTCTGGCTTTTCACAAAGTCATAGACCGACACATTGTAAGTGGCCACCAGCGGCGAGCCGAGATTGGACAGCGAAGGCGCAGCCTCGTCATAGAGATAGCTGGCCTGAAAACCCAGCTTGTCGGTGACGTTCCACGTCAGGCCCGCGCTCCAGTCCACCAGTTCGCCGAAATCGGACAGGTGATCGGCCGAGGCCGACAGGTTGAGCGTGATATCGCCCAGCGCCTCGCCCACATGCTCGCGGCGGCTGGTCAGGGGAATGCCCAGATTGACGCCCAGCGAAGCATCGCCCCGCTTGAGGTTCGAGGCCGCGCTCAGCAGGCTGTTGCTGTTGGCGGCCAGCGCCGTGTAGTTAAAGCCGCCCTTGACCGTCACCGCCATCTTGCCCGCCGGCAGCGCCACCGGCCGCCCGCTCAGCGTGACCAGTGTCGTCACCGTATCGGTCTTGCTCTTGGCGGTGGTAAAGCCGCCGCTCGGCGCAATCCCGCTGGCCAAGGCGGCGGCCAGCGCCGCATTGTCGGTCACGCGATTGGCCGTGGTGGTGGTGGCGTCCACATGGCTGATGTCGGCGGTGGCCGACAGGTTCCAGTCCAGAATGCGCTTGTTGAGCCCCGCGCCCGCCGAAAAAGTATCGGTCAGCGTCCGCCGCGTCAGCGCCCCGTCAAACGTGCGCAGCACACCGGCGCCGGGCGAATAGATATTGAGCCCCGCCAGCCCCGTCACATCCGCGCGCGAGGCCAGCGCGTTGAACGTCATGTTGCCGCTCATCAAATCCTTGTTCAGCGGCGCGGTATAAGTGCCGTTGAGCGAGTAGTCCTTGGTATTGGAAACGACGGTGCGGTTGGCGGCCGGGCTGGGATCACTCGCGACGGTGGGGATGGTGCCCGCCGCCTGCAGGACATTGGCCTGCGCCTCGGTGACCGGATTGGTGCGGTCGGCCTTGGCGGTCAGGTTCATCCGCCGCCCCTTGTCGATTTTCAGCACCGAGGCCATGCCCTTGAGCGTATTGGCGCCGATGCTGTCGGACAGGGCCAGTTCGGCCTCGACGGTGCGGGCCTGATAGTGGTCTTTCAGGATGATGTTCACCACCCGCTGGTCGGCGCTGTAGCCGAAACGCAGCGCAACCTCTTCGGGCAGGACCTCGACCCGGCGGATCGATTCCGGCGGATAGTTCATCATCTCGCGGAAATTGGTGATGCGCTGGCCATTGACCAGAATGACCGGGCCGGATGCCCCGCGCCCACGCCCGCTGCCGGTTTGCGGCGAAATGGCGGTGATCAGGTCATCGACCGTGGTGGCGCCATAGGCGGCAATGTCTTCCTCATCGAACACGGCGATGGGCGGCTGGGGCGCTTCAACCTGCCCCTTGATGCGGTCGGCGATCACCACAATCTCACGCCCCCGCGTGACCGGCGCGTCGTTGTTGCCGGGCGCGGCATTGGCGGCCTCATCGGATGCGGCGCCCCCGGATGGGGCCGTCTCGGATGCGGCATCGGCGGCCGCCGCGCCCAGCGGCGCATCAGCGGCGGCGAGGGGCGCAGGCGCCGATTGCGCCAGCACCGGCCCGGCACAAACCATCGCCCACACCAGCGACACCGGGACATACCCAAACTTTGGGGCAAACTTGCGCAAAACCGATACTCCCTGAGACAGAAACCTATGACTGGTATGGCTGTCAGGATTAAGCGGATGCCGTTTGGGTCGCCTGTTCGCAAGCGCGGCAAGGTAACATATTGTCGCATCCGCGCTACATTTTCGCGCTTTACTGGCATAACTGGATATAGACCGCGCGAGTTTGGCTTTCCTTTTGCCGTATCTGCGTCTATGGCGCGCCCCAATCCCCCCTCTTATCAGAGAACCGAAGTTTACGGATGGCGAAAGAAGAACTGCTCGAAATGCGCGGCCAGGTGGTCGAACTGCTGCCCAACGCGATGTTCCGCGTGCGGCTGGAGAATGATCACGAGATCCTTGGCCACACGGCAGGCAAGATGCGCAAGAACCGCATCCGCGTGCTGGTGGGCGACGAGGTGCTGGTCGAGCTGACCCCCTATGACCTGACCAAGGGTCGTATCACCTATCGCTTCATGCCCGGTCGCGGCGGCCCCGGCTCTTATTAAGCGCCCGGTCGAAACCAAGCGATGGCTATGACCGATCAGGCCGGCAAACCGCATCTGGTGCTGGCCTCGTCCTCGCCCCGGCGGCGGGATCTTTTGGCGCGTCTGGGCATCGCGCCCGACCGTATCGCCAGCCCCGATATCGACGAAACGCCCCTGAAAGGCGAATTGCCCCGTGCCTATGCCCGCCGCCTCGCGGTGGAAAAGGCGCGGGCAGTGGACCGCGCGCCCAATGAGATCGTCATTGCGGGCGATACGTCGGTGGCGCTGGGGCGGCGGGTTCTGCCGCCTGCCGAGACAGTGGAATTGCAGCGCGAGATGTTGCGCGCGATTTCCGGGCGTCGGCAATTGTGCATCTCCTCGGTCTGCGTGATCGACACCGCCGGGCGCGAACGCGTCAAGCAGGTCGAGACGGTGGTGATTTTCAAAAACCTGACCGATCAGGAGATCGACGCCTATATCGCCAGCGGCGAAGGGCTGGGCAAGGCGGGTGGCTATGCCATTCAGGGCCGCGCCGAAGCGTTGATCCGGCGCCTGTCGGGCAGTCATTCGGGCGTGATCGGCCTGCCTTTGTATGAAACGCGGGCGCTGCTGCGTGCGGCTGCCTATCCTCTGGATTAAAACCTTATGTGGCTGATCGAGCAAGGCATCGGCGAGGATCGCGCGGTGCTGCTCGATGGCGGCGCAAATGGGGGCTCCGAAGTGGTGGCGGCCAAAATTGACTGGCCCGGACGCGCCGCGCCGGGACAGGTTGAGGACGCGACCCTGATCCGCCGCGCCGCCGGATCGCGGCGGGGCGTCCTGCGCCTGAACAGCGGCGAGGAGGCGCTGGTCGACCGCCTGCCGCGTGAGGCGAGCGAGGGCGCGCCGATCCGCATCGAAATCCTGCGCAGCGCAATGGCCGAAACCGGCCGCTACAAATTGGCCCAGTCGCGCCCGTGCGAGGCGCCTTTGCGCCCTGCCCCGCGCCTTGCCGAAACCTTGCCCGATGCGCGCGTGGTGCGCCAATTTCCCGCTGGCGTGTGGGAGGACGTGTGGGGCGAGGCGTGGAGCGGCCATGTCGATTTTTCGGGCGGCGCGCTGGTGCTGTCCCCCACGCCCGCGATGACGGTGATCGACGTTGATGGCCCCCTGCCCCCGCCCGCACTGGCGCTGGCGGCGGCAGAAGCGGTGGCGGCGACAATTCGGCGGCTTGATCTGGGCGGATCGATCGGCATTGATTTCCCCACGCTGGAGGCCAAGGCCGAGCGGCAGGCCGTGGACGGCGTTTTGACGCAGGGGCTCGAGGGCTGGACGCATGAGCGCACGGCGATGAACGGCTTTGGCTTTGTGCAGATTGTGGCGCGGATGGAGCGCCCCTCGCTGCTGGCGCGCCTGACCCATGCACGGGCGGGCGCGGCGGCCCGGATGCTGCTGCGCCGGGCCGAGAGGGTAGAGGAGGCCGGAGTCTTGCTGCTGCGCGCGAACCCCTCCGTTATCGCCGCGATCACGCCCGAGTGGCGCGAGGAATTGGCCAGGCGCAGCGGGCGTCGGCTTGATTTTCAAGAGGATGCGGGTCTTGCCCTCGACGGCGGATTCGCGCAGGCGGTGGCATCATGACCCAACAAACACGCAAATGTCCGGTCTGCGGCAAACCCCGCAGCGAATCACATAAGCCCTTTTGTTCAACCCGTTGCCGCGATCGCGACCTGATGCAGTGGCTCTCGGATGGCTATGCCCTGCCCGGAAACCCCGCAAATGGGGAGGATGACAAATAAGTTTCATCGAATGTGTTTTTTTGGCTTGCCAAGTCCGATCCGGTTAGCCATAGGCCCGTCCACCGGCGGCGAGGCGATGGCAACATCCTCTGCTAAACGGTAAAAAATGCTAATGCCTGGGTAGCTCAGTTGGTAGAGCACGTGACTGAAAATCACGGTGTCGGCGGTTCGATCCCGTCCCCAGGCACCATTTACTTCCCCCAATAAATCCCAATCGGTACTAACCAGCCTTGCAAATGGCCGGTTTTTCCAAGATTTCCCTTCCCAATCGTTCCCGCTGCTTTGCAATCCATCTCCCACTGTTTGGGGGTATTGGACGGGGTACGAGAATTGGGCAAAGGGGGTATCCGATTCTTACCGACGCAAAGTGTCGAACAGCGAAGGGCGGCGACAAACCCTACAAGCTCAGCGACGCACACGGCCTTTATCTTTTCGTTTCGACGTCGGGGCATCGCTCCTGGCGTTGGAAATATCGGATCGGCGGCCGGGAAAAGGTGCTGACGATCGGGGCCTATCCGGCCGTGTCGCTAGCACAGGCCAGAGTTGGCCGCGAGGAAGCCGCCCGGTCCCTTGCCGCGGGCTTCGACCCGTCCAGATCCAAAAAGCAGCAGGCCGCCGAGACGTTCGAAGCTGTCGCGAAAATCTGGCACCGCAAGCGAAAAGACTTTCTATCCGACAAGCACGCAGCCAAAATTCTGCGGAGCCTGGAGAAGGATGTCTTTCCAATCATCGGCCATTTGCCGATCGCCAAGATCAGGCCCGCACATATCCTCGAGGTGCTCAACCCGATCGAGGAGCGCCGCGCCTTCGACCAGGCGCACCGAATGCGGCAACGGATGTCGGACGTGTTTGTCTTTGCAGTTTCATCCGGCCTAGCGGAAATCGACCCGGCCGGAATGATGCGCAAGGCTCTGCATGCCGTGCCAAAACGCAATTATCCCGCGCTGACCTCCATCGAGGAGGCGCGGGCACTGCTAATCGCCGAAGCGAACCTGAATGGTTGGCCTCACACAAAGCTGGCCTCACGCCTTATGGCGGTGACGGCCGTGCGCTCGGAACCCTTGCGCTATGCCGAGCCATCGGAATTCGAGGGGTTGGACACAAGCGAGCCGATCTGGCGCATCCCTGCGGCCAAGATGAAATTGGGCAAGGAACAGCGCAAGCAGCAGGCCTTCGAATTCCTAGTGCCGCTATCATGCCAGGCCGTAGAGATCGTCAGGCTGGCGAGCGAGCTGACGCATGGCGGTCCATACCTGTTTCCCAACACCCGTTTCCCGACCAAGCCCATCAGCGACAACGCAATTTCCAAACGGTATCGGGATCTGGGCTATTCCGGCCGACATGTGCCGCATGGATGGCGGTCCACCTTCTCGACCATCATGAACGAACGCGCCGAAAGGCGGTGGCGCGCGGCCGGGCATACCGACGCTTCACCCGATCGGGCGATCATCGATCTTATGCTGGCGCATCAACAGGAAGGGGTCGAACCGATCTACAACCGCGCCGCCTATATGGAGCGCCGGCGCGAACTGGCGCAGGAATGGGCCGACCTGTTGTGCGAGGGACTACCCCCTGCCCTTGTCTTTGCTCACGCTGACACCGCGCAACTGAACTGCGGAGGCCGCGCATGACGGCCTCTTTTGGTGACAAGGCATCCTCGCTGGTCGGTGCGCTGGGCGCCGCCCTGTCGGCACGTGAATCGGCCAACGGAACATCGCCGCGCTCGGGCCAGCCGGTCTGGCGCAACAGTTATTATGAGGGGCAGCTGGAAGACCGCATTTGGCGACCTATTGGAATCGGACGACAGCGCGGCACGCGCAAAGGCGCATCGCGTCTGGCGGGCGCGGTACTGAAGGCAGCCAGAGCGCTGGACCTGCGCACGCGCAAAGAGCGAAAGGGGAAAACCCCCGGCGTCCGTAACGGCGTGTTGGGCGAAATCGGGATTGCCGTGCTGGAAACACTCTATGGTCTTGTCGATTACGCAACCGGGCGGCTGGAGCCGGCGATCAACACCATCGCCGAACGGACTGGCTACAGCTATTCTGCCGTCCACAACGCGCTGGCACGTCTGCGCGATCGCGGTTTCCTGAAATGGATCAGGCGCAGCAGAAAGACCGAGAACAAAGGCGAAGCCGGTCCGCAGGTCGTACAGATCCCAAACGCCTATGTGAGTAGCCCCTAGATTTCTGGACGCCTTTGATCCTAATTTTGAGGACAGGAGGCGACGATGGGGAAGCCCAATTTCAGCGATGAGTTCAAGCGTGACGCGGTGGCCCAGATTACCGAGCGGGGCTATCCGGTAGCGGAGGTGTCGCAGCGGCTCGGGGTGAGTGCGCATTCGTTGTATGCATGGAAGCGGCAATTTACTCGACAGGTATCTGGTGATGCGGGCAAGGATGCCGAGATCCGCCAGTTGAAGCGCGAGTTGGCCGGGTGACCGAGGAGCGCGACATCCTAAAAAAAGCCACCGCGTATTTCGCCAGAGATGCCAAGTGAGATACGCGTTCATTGCCGAGCATCGCGACCGTTTCGGGGTTCGGGCGATGTGCCAATGCCTGGCGGTGCAGCCCAGCGGCTACTATGCTTGGGCCAAGAACCCGCTGAGCCAGCGAGCCCAGGAAGATGTACGGCAGACCAAGTTGCTGCGGCAGGCGTGGAACGACAGCGGCAAGGTCTATGGCTACCGCAAGTTGCATGACGACCTTGCCGACCAGGGCGAGACCTGCTGCCCGAACCGTGTCGCCAGGCTGACCAGATTGGCGGGCATCAAGGCGCAGATCGGCTATAAACGACGACCTGGCAGCTATAGCGGCAAGCCGTCGCTGGTAGTCGACAACACGCTGGCACGCCAATTTGATGTTGCAGCACCTGACCGGGCATGGGTGACAGACATCACCTACATCCGGACTATGGAGGGCTTTGCCTATCTGGCTGTCGTGCTTGATCTGTTTTCGCGTCGGGTGGTGGGCTGGTCGATGCAAAGCAAGCAGACCACCGATGTGGTTTTGCAGGCCTTGTATATGGCTGTCTGGCGCCGCAAACCCAAAGGCCGGGTGCTGATCCATTCGGATCAGGGCTCGCAGTTCACCAGCATGGACTGGGCTGCGTTCATCCGGGCCCACAATCTGGAGCACTCGATGAGCCGGCGCGGCAACTGCCACGACAATGCTGTGGCGGAGAGCTTCTTCTCATGCCTCAAACGCGAGCGTATCCGCAGGCGCACCTACAAAACCCGCGAGGAAGCCCGACAGGATGTGTTCGATTACATCGAGATGTTCTATAACCCGGTGCGCAAGCATGTCAGGAACGGGATGCTGTCACCCGCCGAGTTTGAACGACAGAAGATTTTGAGAGCGAAAGGCGTCTAGAAAACTAGGGGCTACTCATTTCGCGCCATCAGGACCCGCGATACAGGCAAGAGTTTACGGGTCATGAGTTCACGGCGCATGAACTCACCCGGCTTGAATTCACCTGCCTTGAATTCACCTGCCTTGAATTCACTGTGCCGCAAACGTTCCCCGAGCATGGCCGATGGCGGCCGCAACCCGGATCACGCCGGCCCCCGGATCAAATGGGCGCGCGCAGTCCCCGCAACTCCCGGCACAGATCATCGAAAAGCTCGAAAAAACGTCGTTCAAGTCCGCCTGCGCCTGCGCAAAAGAGCTCTTTCGCACATGGCAGGTCAAGCCGTATCGCCATGGCCAGTCCGTCTTCAAGATAGGCCGGATCATCCTCACGGACGCCGACAAGATCGCCGTGTCTGCGCATGCTGCGCGACACCTGCCAGACCACTTCGATCAGCCGTTCGACGGGTATGAGTGCGTCACCGGCTTCACCGGCAGATCGGCTGCGCGAAGATCGCCCGCGTGAAGATCGGTTACGTTGAGACAGGCTGCATCCGGCAGATATCGCCTGCCCTTCACGGTTCAACCACTGCTCGTTATCCGCGATGCCCATGGGCCGAAACTAGCCAAAGTCAGACGTTCTCATCAAGCCTGCTATCCACAGTTCCCAACCCGGCCGGAAGAGCTTGGACGCAGACACCGCGAGCGCACGCAGGCAGCCGGTCCCGAGGCTGTCCGCATGCCGTCTGGCTCCCGCCCGCCTGCCTGTCAAACTGCTCAAAGCCGTGGAAAACGCAAGCCATGCCCTTGGCCGAAGGGAAGGATTGGGCGATCCTAGACAACAGGCTCAACACCTTGCCAAGGAGAGCCTGGCGGTGCGGAATCAGCAGGAGCAGGGAGAGTTCGATGTCTGCGATGTTCGAGACGATCCGGCGACTGGTCGAGCGGCTCGCCCCCGCACCGATCTGCGAAACCTGCGTCGCCCTGCAGCTGACTTTGCCGATGGATGACAGTCTGCGCGCCAATCTTGGCGAACTGGCGGTCGAGCGGGGTTTCGAGCGCAGCCGCGCGCCCTGCGGCCTGTGCGAACAGGATCAGATGGTTCTGCGCAAACGCGCCTGAGCCATCATCATGACCCGATCCGGGGAGGCTCCAGGGGTTCGTGTGCTCCCGGGATTGATGCGGCTGGTGTCGACAGGCCTGTAAAAACCATCTTGCGACAGGCTTAAATGTCGATGGCGACCTCGACCTCGCTGCCCTCCTCCAGCCCCTCGCGTTTGCGGACATCGGCCTTGAGCGGCAACAGCCATCCGCCCGTCTCACGCTGGGGAAAGACCGAGGTCCGCCATGCCGTCGCGCCGATCCGGACTCGTACCGGCAGCGAGCCGAAGCCTGCGGTCAGCCCGAGCGAGGCCAGTTTGATTTCGGCGGCGGCTTCACCCTCGATGCTGACGAAGAACCAGCGCATGGACCTCTCGCCGCTGCGCGCCTGCCAGACCCAGACCCTGCCGGAAAAGGTGATGGTCCCGCGTTCGCTCATCGCCGCATGCTCCCCTTCACGCGGGTGACGGTCGCCCCCATGACAGAGCCTGATGGAGCAGGACGGGAGGCGTGAAAAAGACCGGGCAAAGAGGCAGGCATGACCCGATCATGCCCCGACCGCGCGTGAAGACCAAGAGGAATTCCTTTTTCACGGTTTCCACACAAAGCGGCGCCCGTCCCGCATGAGACGGGCGCCGCTGCCCATCGAGCCGGCCATTGAAGCAGGAGTTCCTGCCCCGCCCTCTGCTTGACAAAATCGGGAAGGTCGGCGGGCGAAGGCCTCCTCTGGTGATGGCGGCTGAAACACAGTCGAGCATCGCCCCATCGTTTCAGCGCCAGACCGGTCTTCCATCGGCCTTTCGAGACAGGCCCGGTTTCAGAAGCAGAAGACCGGGCCGCGCGCGACCGAAGGGAGCGCGCGGCCCGGTCCGGTTTGGCGGGAAGACCAGCGGGGAAAAGGCCTGGCGGCCCCTTCCCCGCCGCGCCTCACGCGCCCGGCGTCACATCACCGTCAGGTGCCGCGAGACATCGGCCGTATCCGGACCATCAGGCGCATCCGGACCATCGGGTTTTTCACGACCATCAAGACCTTCCAGTGCCGCGAAATCTTCAAGGTCAGCGGACAGATCCTCGTTAGCACCATCCCTCGACAAGGCGCGCCTTGCAGTGGCATCGGCGGCCAGCGCCGCCTTCTCTACCGTGCCGACCCCGCCCCGCGCGGTATAGGCCGAGGGCGGGAAGGTCATCCAGCGCGGCACCCAGCCCTCGCATTTGTCGCGACCGTCCGCACCTTCGAGATGGTTGCGGATGATGGTCTTGAGCACTTTGCTCTTTTCACCGGCATTCGCCCCGGCGATGGTGGAACCGGCCACCTCGCCCATCATCGCGGTAAGGACTTCGCGGTCGCGGGCAAGGTCAAAAAAGGCATCGTCGGCCTGCCAGTAGGACGCCATATCCATGGCGATATGCCGGCCGACCGCCTCGATGATCGCGCCGCCCGAGGCCAGCGCCTCCCCCATCACCACCGCGATCACGCAGAGCAGGTCGGCATCGCCCAGCGCCATCAGGCGCAGGAAAATCGCAACCAGATCGCTGCCGTCCCACCTGTTGACCTGATCCTTGCCCATGCCCGTGACAGTCGGCTCGTCGGGATCGAGCGACAGCAGGGTCAGCACCTTGCGCCGCGCGGCATCGAAATCCGCCTCGCCCCGGCCATTCTCGACGCTCTCGGCGATGGCGTCATGGCGGCTCGTCTGCTTCTCGATGCCGACATGCCAGAGCGAGGAACCGGCGATGGCATGGGCCACCATCAGGCGCAAAGCCAGCCCGCCATGATCGATGAGCGCGGCGCGCAAGGCAGCATGGCGGTGCAGGTCGATGTAGCATTGCATCGGCCCGGTGACTTCGGGCCTTGCTGCCTTGATCGCGGGGGTGACGGCATCGCCGCACTCGATGCGGCGGGCCTCCTTGGCGGTGACATAGCCTTCATGGAAGGTAACCTCGCCATTGCTGCGCACATCGATATAGACCCGCCCGCCTTTGCGTTTGGGCGCTTTTTCATGCTCCCAAGTGTGGAAATGCTCGGTAGGCGGGACGATCACCACATCGGCCCAGCCTGCCTCGAGATAGGTCGTACGGCGCTGTTCGATGGCCCCATTCTGCGCGCTCCAGAAAGCCTGCAGATCAGCAAAATAGCTTTCCTCACCGAAGAGGTCGGCGACGATGCCCGCCATGCCCGATGTGTCGAACAGGGCATGGGCGACCGGGATCGACTGCCCGCCAAACAGCCATTGCTTCAACTGATAACCGGTCGGGCAATAGGCATCGGGATCGTCATAAAGCGCCAGCCACGCCTTTTGCTGGCTTTTGCTGGCCATGGTCAGGTGCCGGACCGTGGTCGCATCAATCTCCTTGCGGCGATAGGCCTCGCGGATGCGCGGGAGCAGGTTGCCCAGCGCGAGGATGCGCCGCACGGCGAGGTCGGGCAGGCCGAAGGTGGTGGAAAGATCGTCCACGCCGCGCCCCTCGCGCACCAGCCGGGTGAAACACTCCCAGCGGGTCACTTCATCGGGATCGAGCCGCGCTGAATTCTCGATCAGCGAGGCCTCGACAGCATCGGCATCATCGCCGCTTTCAAGGATCGCGCAGGGCATCGCATCGACCTCCTGCCCCAATGCGCGGCACTCCTGCGCCAGCAGGGCGGCGGCATGGAAACGCCGCGTGCCCGCGACGATCTCGAAGGTTTCAGGGCTGCCGTTCTGCCTTACCAGCACCGGCACGATCACCCCGTGGCGGCGCATGGTCGGCAGGATGTCGGTGACATCGGGCGCTTTCTTTGAAAAGCGCATATTGGTCCTGCTCACACAAAGCTTGCCAAGGTCGATAAAGTCGAGTTTCATCTGTCATACTCCAAGCGAGTACCGGTCCGCCTGATCCATCCAAGAGCGGCGGACCGGCTTTGATGCAGCGGGAAACGCCCGCCCGCGTCCGGCCTGCGCGGAGAGAAAGACCTGCTTTCCGATCCGCACAGGCAAGCCTGTTGCCGCCAAGCCAGCGGCGAAATGCGTTTCAGATGCCGATCAGATGCAGGGCGATTTCCGCCTGCGTGATCGAACCCAATTGCCGCGCGCTCTGCGCCCAGAGGGACAGCGGATGACGGCTGGCAAAATCGTGATCGCGCTCGATCCGCAGGCCAAAAGGCAGGCGAACCGCCGCGATTTCGCGCAAGGAAAAGGAGCCGAGTTCAGGGCAGCCGAAACCAAGATCAGCCAGCCCGAACAAAGTGTCGCCATCCTCGTCCAGCTCGCTGGCCAGCCATGTTGCAGCACCGCAGGGGTTGAACAGTTTGAGCAGGGGCACCGGGTCGGGTTCGGGCAGATCGTCGCCCAGTTCGATACAATTGCGGGCCACCCTATGACGCGCGGCATTGACGAGCAGGGCCACACGGATGCGTTCGGGAAGCAGGGTCATGCCGCCGCCCTCCCTTCACCCATCTCACTATCGCCTGTCGCGTTGTCATCCGTATTCTTGCCCGCCTTATGTTCGGCATGCCGCGTCAGCAGCCAGTCGGCGGCCTTGCTGGCCTGACCGGCGGCGCGAAAGATCGCGCGATTATCCTCGCGCAAAACTTCCAGCCATGAACCAAGATAATCGGCATGGCGCACGGTCGGCACAATGCCCAAAGCCGCGCAGAGGAAAGCCGAACCCATTTCCGCGACCAGTTCCTCGCGGGCATAGTCCTTGCTGGCGAACGGATTGACGATCTTGCGGTCAAGCCGCGAGCCGTGCCCGGTCGCATGAGTCAATTCATGCAGCGCCGTGCGGTAATAGTTGATCTGCTCGAAAAAGGCAGGCTGCGGCGGCACCTGCACATAATCGGTGGAGGGCACATAGAAGGCCTTGGCCCCGCCGATGCGAAAGGGAACGCCCGATGCGTCGATGACCTCCTCGGCCAAAGGCACGATTTGGCGCTCGGGCAAAGGTTCGGGATCGGCGGACAGACCTTCGCGCATCCCCTCGCATTGCGCCAGATTGAAGACAGTGAAGCGCTTGAGGAACGGCACCGAACGCGCATCCTCGCCGCTCTCCTGCGCGCGGGCCTTCTCGGCCTGCGGGGTGAAGCGGTCGGCATAGACGACGGTGACGCCTTTCTCGCCCTTGCGGACGTTGCCGCCCGCTTCGAGCGCCTGCCGGAAGGTCAGCCAGCCCTGCGACGGATAGCCCTCTTCGATCACGCTGCCCCACAAAAGCAGGACATTGACGCCCGAATAGGCTCTGCCGGTCAGCGCATTGCGGGGAAGCGCGGGGCCAAGGCCGGAGCCTGATGCCGCCCCCCAGGGCTGAACCCACGGGAAGCGCCCCGCCTCGAGCTGGGCGATGATCTTGCCCGTCACTTCATCGTAAAGCGCATGGCGGTTCCCCCCGCTCAGCGCATTGCGGGGAAGCGCGGGGCCAAGGCCGGAGCCTGATGCCGCCCCCCAGGGCTGAACCCACGGGAAGCGCCCCGCCTCGAGCTGGGCGATGATCTTGCCCGTCACTTCATCGTAAAGCGCATGGCGGTTCCCCCCGCGCGGCGCATCGCTCTCACCAAGAGCACGGGATCGGCCAGTCTGACGCATGGTATCCTCCTTGCGCCACCCCAAGCCCCATCGGCTTCCCCCGGAGCGGGGGTGGGCGGCACCAGCGCCATCGGGGCGGGCCCATCGAGCCGGGCTGCACCGGAACGGCCGCAACGCAGTGGAGGAGCCGGGCGGAACGACCGGCTTGCAGCCCGGCGGGGACCGCCCAGAAGGGCGCGCCGCCCACCCGCGCTCCGAGGGGAAGGCCCACAAAAACGCCGCCGCGCCCTAGCGCGGCGTCAACAGCCCTCTTTCATGCCTTTGGCCGAAGGATCATCACCCGCAGGGCCGGAACGCCGCTTTGCGGTCCGGGGACGCATCGCGCCCTGGAGCCTGGTCCCGTCCGGCGCCCAGACGGACGGGATGGCCCCGAAACTCTTTGCTTTTCCGGTCTCTTCAGGATCGGCGAAAATAAGGCTCCAGTTTTGAAAAATCATCTATCAGCGCCCTGGCAAAGCCGGCCGTATCGTCTGTCTCGACTTCCAGATCGACCGGCAGGGTCTGCTCAAGCCTTTCGCTCAGGTTATGCGCGCTGATGGTCAGATCAATCGCACCTTGTGCTTTGCCGCTCTCGCAGACTGCCTCGACGAACAGGCTTTCCCGCCGCGCTTCGCCGTGATGGCGCCAGATGGTACATTCTCCCCTGACCATGGAGGCGGCCTTTCCCCGCGCCGGCTTCCAGCACAGAAGCGTCGGGTCCGGCACGATGTTTCGGGGCAGCAGTTGCTCAAAGACAGGTGGTTCTCGCAAAAATGCGGCAGGAGGAGGCGCCATGATGCTCATCAGATGACGGAAACGATCGCGCCGCACGATTGCGCCTCGCGGCGCAGCGGGAGGCGATGGTAAAGGCCGCGGCCGTGCCGATCCGTCGCTCTGCTCTTTTTCCGGCAAAACCCGTCTGAGACGCAACGCACCACGCACGCGTGCCTCGATCAACACCCCTTCGGCAGGCCGGGTTCCTGAATTGGCGGTGACCAGTTCCAGTGTCGGCCACCCCTGGGTCCGGTTGAAGTGGTGATGAATGGTTTCGAGCGCCTCCCTGAGTTGCGCCAGCCATTTGGGGTAGGTGACCGTGCGATAGAACTGGATCTTGTCCTCGGTAACCGGATTGAACACGGCTTCCATGGCCAGGGTGGAAGCCCGCCCCAATCGCATAAGGGCACTCAAGCGCTTATCGGTATAAGCCTTTTCCTCCTCGGCAATGGCTTCGGCAAAGGTCTTGGGCCCAAAGTCCTCGATCGGCGGGCAGATCCGGCCGGCGTAATCCGCCAGATCCTGAACCTGATAGGCTGGCAAGGCCGGATAGCGGCGGATCTTGGCCACGAGGCGCGTCATGGGCTTGCCGTCAGCGCCCAACACTTCAACTGTCATGCGCGGCTCCTGACTTCGGAGCATCGCGATTTCCGCATTGGCCTGCTTCAGCTTCTTTTCAGCCTCATCGGCCTCAGGCGCGAGCAACCAGTCCTCGGGCAGGATCATAGCCGGAATGCCAACTTCCTCAGCGATCAGCGATGCAATGGTATCGTTGGTCAGCAATCGGACCTCCTGCCCATCCTTGGCCAAAGCGAGGCAGTGATTGGCAATTTGATGATCCATATTATTCAGATCGAGGCTGGGATGAAGCCGCTCATGCAATGCCACACCCGCCACAATCTGCATGGTCACACGGGGCCCTTTATCCCGCAGGACCTTCGTCCGCTCCGGCAGTCTGATAGTTTCGCGAATATCGGCACTGACCTCCCTTGCCCGCCGTCCAAGCCGGCCAGGCTTCATCTTGTGCTTGTCGATCTCGGTAATGACCGGCCCGACGATGATGATCGCCACCTCACTTTCCCCGAGATGGTCCCAGCCCAGCGATGCGAGCTTGCGGGCATGAAGCAAAACATTCGTATCGGGCACAACGCGGATCATCTGCTGGGGACATTGCCTTTTCGGTCATGACAGGACCGGGCAGCGACGTGCCCGCGACGCGAGCTTTCCATAGATCCCGGCGAGACACCAGCGCGTAGCCTCATTCCCAACAACCACATTTTTCCTGGTCGGTCGAGCTCAGGCCTCAGGCGTTGGTGCATCGCGGCGCAAGGGCCGGGCATCCGCTATCGGGCCCATCGCGCCCGCACTGCCAGCGACCGGGCCTCTCAAACCGGCCCGCCCCGCCGCAACAGCTGCCGATAGCCCCCGCGCGCGATGGTCTTCGCATCGCGCACCAGGCGCCGCACGCGTGAGCGCAGCGAATCCGATGCGCCGCCCCATTCCCCGGCAATGCGTTCCTCTCCGAACAGCGCCGCGCCGATCTCGCGGTGGCTGGCATTATCGGCCAGCGCGTCATGCACGCGCAGCATGGCCAGGCCCCGCTCGATCCCCGGATCACCGGGAAACAGGCCGGGCACGAAGCGCCTCTGGCCGCAGAAGGCGAGAAAGCGGCGCAGCGGCAGCAGCATGGCCTGAGCCGAACTGACACCGTCAAGCCGGTAGCGCAGACACACCGCCTCCTGGCCCATCAGACATCCGTCCTCGACATCGAGCCTTATGTGATGCCAGCCATCGGAGAGCAGCACATGCTCCCGCTCCGCACTGTCCGTAACAATCGTCAGCCAGGGAGCGAGTTCACCCAGCACGATACGATCCCCTACCGGGCCAAGTTCCGGCACGACAGCCACCGACAGGATCGCAGGATCAAAAGCAGCACTCCAGATCACCCTGGCCAAAGGGGCCGGGCGATGCGGGTCTTCAGCGAAAGTGCAGCCCCCAGCGCACCGACGTATCCGCGGCGCGGGTGACGCTGCTCGCCTCGGCGTGCCATGCGATATAATCCTCGTCCCGACGCAGCCATTCCCACATCAGTCCGGCGCGATCGATGCCGCGAAGGGCATGATAGGCGCTCGCGTTGCGCCAGGCAGGTCTCGTGTCGAGATAAGACCTGCCTGTCATAGGTTCGAAGCCTGCCGGGAAACGAGGATCCGGAGAAAGCGCAGCGCGCTCATCGGACGCTCCATCGAACCCTTGCCTCGTTTCGTCGGAAATCAACCGCAGACTGTGTTTTGCACTGCAGCATATTATTGTATGACATTTTTGCGACACAACCGGTCCGGAGGCGGCGTGAGAACCCGGCCAGCGACCATGAACTCGAAAAGGGGCGATCGCGGGGCACGGCGGCTTGATGGTCCGGCCGGGGTCGATATCTGCTATCATGGGCATCGAAAGGATTGTCACCCAGTTCAGGCGCATCATCGCAACCACCGGATCCACAGCGGATGTGATCGCCGCCATGGCGGATGTCACGCAATGGCTGGGTTTTCGCCATTTCGCGATCAGCCATCATGTCGATCGCGCGGCCTGGGGCAAGGCCATGGCGCTGGAATCGGCATTGGGGCGGCCACGCAACCAATGGGCCTATGGCGAGGCCGATCTATGCGCTTTGGCCGCAGCCTATGCCTATGGTGTCGCGCGCAATTATCCCTTCACCGATGGCAACAAGCGAACCGCGTGGGTGCTGGCGCGCCTGTTCCTCGCGCTGAACGAGGTGCAGATCAGTTTCACGCCTGCAGAGGCCGTTCACATGGTTCTGGCGCTGTCCAGTGGCACACTGGCCGAACCCGAAGTGGCGAGATGGTTCAAGGCAAGGCTACTCTAATTCGCCCTCAGAGCAGACATTCCAGCGCCTAGACGGGTACCCAGAAGCGGTCGGTCGTTCATGCTCATCGATCGCATAAACTGGATGTCAGGCGCCCCAACCATCACCGGGGAGCGACCGGACCGCCCGAGAGCCTGAGAAACCGCGCCGCATTATCATGTAAAACGTCGCGTTTTTGTGCAGGCGTTAGGAAGGGCGCTGTCTGGATCGAAGCAATGGCCGGCCCAATTGCGCCGGGCCACACCATCTGGTCCGAACCGAACATGATCCGCTTGCCATAGCCGGTATCGACCAGCCATTTGAGATACCCGCCACCCCTCGCGATTGGCAAAGATGTGGTTGAGCAGCGTTGTTTTGCCTGCACCCAGAAAGCCCGACAGGACAGTGACGGGAAGGCGCGCCTGTGAAGCCTCGACAACAGAAACTGCCATATCCTTCCACCACCTTTGCGAGCTAAACGATGATATATCATTGCTGCCTGGCAGTGAGGTAAGTCAAAGAGGAAGAGCCACCGCCGTCAAATGCGGGTTGAAGACCCGCCTGTTTATGCAATTGACTCTCAATAGCATAATTTCTATTGGACCGTGCCATGATGAAGGGGGTTCTTCCATGATGCACAAATTGGTCCTGTCGCTCTTGTCCGCCACCATGTTGTCAGGTGTAGGGTTGTGCCCGGCCGTTTCCGCCGCCGAGGCTGATACGGCAGACAATGCGGCGCTGAACGATGCGAATACCACCATCATCGTGACGGGCCTCAAGCCTGACGAGGGCCAGAGCCAAGTCAGCCAAGGCGGCGCACTGGGCGCAAAAACCCTGCTCGACACCCCCTACTCGATCTCGGTCATCGATGCAGAGGACATCACCCGGCGACAGGCGAACAGCATCGGGCAAATCTTTGCCAATGATCCGTCGGTCTTTTCTTCCGCCCCTTCCGGCTCGACCAATTGGTGGGGCACCCAGATCCGGGGATTGGGCGTGCGCAACTATTATATCGATGATGTGCCGCTGCTGCTTTACTGGGGCGGTGATTTCCCGCTGGAGCCTATCGAAAGCGTGACAGCCTTGAAGGGCCTGACCGGCTTTATGTATGGCTTTGGCGCGCCGGGCGGCGTGATCAGCTATCGCACCAAACGGCCTACCGCCGAACCGATGCTGACAACCGAAATCGGCTATCGCACCAACAGCGTGTTTTATGCGCGCGCCGATGCGGGCGGCCCGATCACAAAAGACGGCAGGCTTGGCTACCGTGTCAACATCGGCGGGGAAAAGGGCAACGCCTATAATCAAGCGGGGGTAAACCGGCTGGTCGGGTCATTGGCGCTTGAATATGCGATCAATCCTGACCTTAAATGGTACGCCACTGCAACCTATGAAGACAGCAATCTTCAGCATGAGCCTTTCCAGTTCTACTGGGCGAATTATGTAGGCAACGCCTTGCCCCGCCCGACTTATGACTATGAAAAGCTCAACGTCGCGAACAGCTATTACAAGGCGCGGACGCTGGCCACAGCCACCGGGCTGAACTGGACCTTTGCCCGGGGCTGGTCGGCTCGCCTGACCTATGGCTATACCAACAAGTATCATCGCTCGAACAAGATGTTCGTCTATATGCGCAATCAGGCCGGGGATTATGACGGCTATGCCTACAATTTTGCCGAACTGGACCAGAACCATTTCGTCCAGGCAATGATACAGGGCGATGTGACGACCGGCCCGATCCGGCATCAGATCGTCACGGGCGCCTCGTTTCAGCAGACAGACAGCGCCTTTGGCTATAATGACAAGGACTATTATTGGGGCAATGATTTCAACGGCAATATCTATCAGGATCAGCCGTTCCGCGTGACGCGCGCCATCCGTTTTGGAACCGGTGGCTGGCCCAGCAAAGAGCAGCAACGCGCGCTGTTCCTCAGCGATACTTTGCGCCTTGGCGAGCATGTTCAGGCTATGGTCGGTGCGCGTTATACCCGGTACAGTCTGGCCGATCTGGACGGCAATCCGTCGGTGGATTCGGGCTATCGCACCTCTGCGGTAACGCCAACAATGGCCCTGATCTACAAGCCTGCCCCCTATGCCTCGCTCTATGGCAGCTATGTCGAGGCGATGGAGCCGGGCAGCCGGGTCGGCGGCGAATATGCCAATGCCGGAGAGGTGCTCAAAGCAACGCTGAGCCGCCAGTATGAGATCGGCGCCAAATATGAGCATCGGCAGATCAGCCTGACTTTGGCCGGTTTCCGCATCGAACGCGCCAACACAATCGACCGCATTATCAATGGCGCGCGCAGCCTGACCCAGGATGGGCTGACGCTCTACAAAGGTGTCGAGGCGATTGGCAGCTATCGGTTCAGCGACAGGCTGAAACTGGGCGCGGGGGTGCTCCACCTCGATCCGAGCATCAGGAATGTTTCGGTCGGCAACGAGGATGTGCGCGGGAATATTCCTGCCGGTGCGGCGAAATGGCAACTGACCGGCAATGTCGAATATTATGTCCCGGCCGTTCCGGGGCTGAGCCTGCATGGCAATCTGCGCCATACCGGCAAGGCCCCGACCAGCGACAGCAACAACCTATATGTTCCGGCCTATACCACCGCCAACCTCGGCTTTCAGTACAACACGGTGGTTGGCGGGCGCAAGGTGACGTTTACCGGCAATGTCAACAACCTGCTGAACGCGAAATACTGGACCCAGACGAATATTGGCGAAGGTGTCAACGCCGCGATGAGCGTCCGCCTGTCATGGTAAAGCAGCGAGATGGAGCGGATGAGCGCGCGCAGGCCGTCGAGCTTGCGATGACGCCGCGATCCCGTGCCGGGCCGGGCGGCATGCTCCATCTCGTGACCGCCTCGCATCGTTGATGGATCAGCATAATCGCATATTCAAAGGGCTGGAAGACCGAACCCTGCATTCACAAAAATGTGAACAGGTTAACCATATAAATATACCAGATAGTGAAATAGATTTCTAAATTCTCGTTAAAACTTTCCATGTTCTAAAAGAACTATGGCAATAGCAGCGATTCTTTATGTTTTTCAGTTTTTTGAACTGAAAATCCTTCAAGGATTTGCACACTATGGACAACGCATTGCGTTAATATCGTACCGCTTGAGCACCATAGTATTACATAGGTCTTCCTGCCTCTCCCGCCATCTGGCGCTGGATACACGGGCCAGCGTCAGCATACTGGGCGTCAGCGCCTTGCCGGTCATCATCGGCATCGCGGCCCTCTCGGTGGAATTGGGTCAGGGCTATCAGGCCAAGATCACCTATCAGGGGATTGCCGATGTTGCCGCCCTTGCCGCCGCAAATGCCTATGCTTCGAGCAAGAGCGACGCCATCCTGACCGCCACGGCCACCAATGTTGCCAATATGAACGGGGTGGCCAGTTCCAACGTCGCGGTCACGCATTTAACCAACTACAGCGCTTCGGTTTCCGACGCTGTTCAGGTGGTCCTCACCCGAACGGTCCCGGTCTTTTTTGGACAGGTGCTCCGCACACAGGCCAGCTATACGGTCAAGGTCGTCTCGGTCGCCTCGCTGGCCAGTTCTTCGACACCGGCCTGCATCATCGCCCTTTCATCCACCGACAGCGGCGTTACCCTTTCCGGCGGTACGCGATTGAGCGCCCCGCAATGCGCGATTGCCTCGAACAGCATGGTCAGCGTGACCGGCGGCTCAACGATTTCTGCGAAATCGCTATTGTCGTCCGGCTCCGTGGGTATTGACGGCGGCAGTTCGATCAGCGCCGATCCGACAATCTATGGATCATCACTGAATGTTGCCGCCGGCAGCAGCATCACCGGCAGTCAGACCCGCAAAAGCAACAATACCGCCGATCCCCTGGCGGGCAATGCGAGCATCGCTGCTGCGCAAGCGCTCATCGGCACCTACACTCCGCCCGTTGCGCCCTCCGTGCCCGTCGGCGCGGACATGGCGCCGGGATGGTATCCGGCGGTCATGACCTTTCAAGGCCATACCGGTACCCTGACGGGCAGCACATGGACATTTCCACCCGGCATCTATAATTTCCGCAACCTCAACACCGGCAGCCTCACCATCAATATTCAGGGGCCTTCAACAGTCACGATCAGCGGCAGCCTGACGGTGGGTGGAGGCGGCAGGCTGATTATTGGAGACGGGCCGGTAACCATCAACGCGCCAATCAACCTTTCAGGCGGCACTTCGCTGACGCTGGGCGCCGGACGGCATTATCTGGGCGCGATTACGGTGGGCGGCGGATCAACGGTCACGCTTGGCGCAGGCGACCTTGATGTGAACGGCGCCATTGCCATCAGCGGCGGCGGGAGTACGATGGTTGTGGGGGCGGGCAATGTTGCCATCGGCCGCGACAGCGCCAGCCCGCCCAATGCCATTGTCCTGTCCGGCGGCAGCGTTCTCACCTTCGGCAATGGCACGTTCAGCGCCAATGGCGCGATCATCACCTCGGGCGGCAGCACGATCACCTTTGGCCAGACCGCCAACCACCTGATCAACGGCAATCTCAGCCTCAACGGCAGCTCCACATTCGGCGCCGGTCTCTACACGATCAACGGCGGCTTCACCAACAACACCGGCGGTACCATGGCAGGCTCGAACGTCAGCTTTGTCATGGCCGGAACGCTCAATGTCGCGGGCGGCACCTCGGTCAATCTGAGCGCGCCCGGCAGCGGTTCGGCCTCGGGCATCCCAGATGTGCTTTTTGTCACCAAATCCACCTCTGCCACCATCCTTGGCGGGGGAACGCAGGATGTGTTTTCCGGGGCGGTCTATGTGCCCAATTCCGATTTCCAGATGAGCGGCGGCGCCGGCGCCACGGGCGGTTGCTTCATGATCGTGGCCAAAACCGTCACATTGGCCAGCGGTCCCTCCGCAGCTACGATGTGCAGCAGCCTGAGCAGCGCCTCATCCACCAGCAGTTCGGTCACACTGATAAAATGAAGATCAGGAGCCGCCTCATGATGCCTTTGCTGCGCCTGCGTCGCCTTTTGCGTGATCTGCGCGCTCATCTTGTGGGCACCGCCACGATCGAGTTTGCCCTGTGGTCGATCCTCGTTTTCGTTCTGCTGCTGCACTGCCTTGATTTCGCGGCCTATCTGGTGGCGGGAAGCTCGATGGGGGCTGCGGTCGATCAGGCAGCGATACTGGCCTATAACATGCGCAACTCCGATACGATCAACTCCACCCAGCTATCGGGCTATGTCGCCTCCACCGCATGGGTTCCCAACGGCAAACCCAGTACCAGGATCACCTGCAACGGCGAGCAGCAATCCTGCGCCGCCAGCCTGGCCAACCGGCCATGCGCCTGTGTATCGGGGCTGAGCCCGATCTATACACCTGCCGCCGCCTGCGGGATGGCCTGCCCAAGCGGGGCCACATCGGGCTTTTATCTGACCGTGCAGGCGCAGGTCACCTATCAACCCATGATCGTGCCTGACCGCTGGCTGGCCGGAACCACTCTTGCCCGATCCGTCACGGTGCGGCTGCAATGAGGGGGCAAGCCATGATCAACCGATGGAAGCGTGATACAAGCGCCCTCACGGCCATCGAATTTGCCCTGACGGCGCCGGTATTGCTCGCCTTCATCTTTGTGCTGATCGAGGGCGGGCGGCTGGAATGGACACGGCAGGTGTTGCAGGAAGTGAACACCAATGCCGTGCGATGTATGACGCTGGGGCAGGACATCTGCGGCTCGACCAGCGCCGTTCAGAGCTATGCGCGTTCACGCGGCCTGGCATGGGGCGTATCGCTGGACAATGCCACGATCACTGTTGCTGCCGGCCAGACCTGCGGCGGCGTTTCAGGGATGAACCGGATCACGATCGCCCTGCCCTACAATTCGGTCATCGGCCTCCTGCCTGCTGCGCCCAACGTCCTGTCATCAACGGCCTGCTATCCCGCAATCAGTTAGGCGTTTAGTCCCACATGTGCTGGTGCGGCTTGCGCCAGGGCAGATAGTGGCCGATCTGTCGCTGGATCTCGGCCCTCATTTTCCTGCGGTCACGGCGGAATGTCAGGTAAATGGAGGAGATCGGGACGCAATTGGTTGCAGAAAAGGATACGGATCAAGGCCATGCTTTATCAATCGGTGTGTGCCCGCCGCAACGGGACCACAGTTCCATAGTCGTCGGCCTCCATTGGTTCCACCTCCACGCGATCGTGTGCTGCGACGTTCAAAGCGGTTGAGCGCAGCGGCCATCGCCAGAAAACCACCCAGCAGCGAGGTATAGCTGACAATCATAAAGGGAGCAGGATGATGTGACCAACGCACCCCCAGTTCACTCAACGGTGTCAGCATCCCGATCAAATAGCTGATGCCAAACGGCATCACGGCGCGCTGCCCTTTGTTGATCAGCGCTATCAGGCCATAGCAGAGCGCGAACATGCCTGCGACAGCGGCATTGATCACCAACAAGACAATGGCACCATTCACATTCCCCCCTCCCCGCAGCTTCATCTTAGAGCAATCAAGCTGTAGGTAAAAGTTCTTGAAATGCGGTTACGCGGAGGGAAGCCACAGCCCTGCAATCGCGCGATATTGTTTTCGTGGGCAGAGGGCTGCTTTGCCAAGCCGCAGCAAAAGTTATTGGGAGCCAATTCTCAGCGCAATTCAACGGCCTCTCCTCCCCCGGAAATCCCAGACGCAGAGGCCCATCTTGCGAGCCTTGTCAGCCAGATTGTCCTGAATGCCGGTACCCGGAAAGACGATCACCCCGCGCGGGCAGGTATCGAGCATGACCTGTTGCCGGTGGGCTACTTCCACGTCGTTTTCACGGTGCCCGCCGACATCGCCTAGCAGAACAAGGCGGTGGTCTATGACCTGCTGTTCCACACGGCTGCGGGCACGATGTTGACATTCACCTTCGATCCCAAACACCTCGGCGTGCGGATCGATATAACCGCGGTTCTGCACATCTGGGGATCGGCACTGGGGATCGGCATCGACACTGTCCCGACGACGAACGCTCCGTTGGCAACGAACCACGTCATCACACGCAAGCGTGTCGCTCTCGATGTGAGCGGATCGACCAGGCGCGTCCAGAACGCGGCATAGGGCGCCCAGGAAAGGTCGGGGCGGCGCAGCACCAGGACCAGGGCGAACAGCAAAGTGACGGCTGAAGGCGCGCCAACGATACCGTGCGTCCCGCTGTTCCGGACGTAATGCGCTGTTCATCGTCAGGCCGGGATAAGAATTGCCAGAAAGCACGAAAAGCGATCTGTTTTTCTGCCGATCATTCCTGTATGGAATACTGATGGACCTCCGCACCCTCCGCGCTTTTGTCGAAGTAGTCAGGCAAGGAGGCTTTTCTCAGGCATCGAAGACCATCTTCGCCACTCAATCTGCCGTCAGCAAGGCCGTGCGGCAGCTCGAAGATGAACTGGGGGCACCGCTCCTCGACCGGATCGGCCACAGGCCACGGCTGACCGCACTTGGCGAACTTGTCTATCCGCGCGCGGTGAAGCTGCTCGCGGCTCGAGAGGATTTGCTGGCAGACATTGCGGAAATGCGGGGATTGAAGCGGGGCACGCTGCGTCTGGGCCTGCCGCTGGTCGCCAGCAGCAGCATCTTCGGCCCGGTCGTCGCCGGGTTCAGGGCTCGCTATCCCGGGATCGAAATCCGGCTGACCGAACATGGCGGCGACGAGTTGATCACTATGGTACGGGCGGGAGATATCGAGTTGGCCGCCAGCCTCAAGCCAGACGCCCCGGACCTCGAATGGCAAGATGTCCGGCGTGAGCCGCTGGTTGCCGTGCTGGCCACCGATCATCCGCTGGCTGGGGCGAGCGCTGTAGAGATCGGCGCCCTGCGCGAGACACCGTTTTTGCTGTTCGGAGAAGGGTTCTCGATCAACCGGCTCGTGCTGGCGGCTTGCCGCCGACATGGTTTCGAGCCCGCGGTCGCAGCGCGCAGCAGTCAGGTCGATTTCCTGCTCGAGTTGGCCCGCGCCGGGCTGGGCGTTGCGTTTCTGCCGCGAAGCCTTGCAGAGCCGGCGCGCTTGAGCGCAGGTATTGCGGCGCCCCTGCTCGCAGAACCGGATACCGAATGGCGCCTGACGATGATCTGGCGAACGGGAGCCTTCCTGTCGCACGCCGCGCGAGCCTGGCTGGCGCTGCTGACCCAGCCACCCGGCGAACATTCCCATTAGGAATAATTTTTAGTCCAAGCTTTCGCTATCGTCGTGGTCTGCCCTCGGATATGGCTCGTCTCGTCAAGCGTTCCGGCGCGTACGGCGAAGGAGGCCGCTATGATTATTTCTGCGCCCACCGATTATCGTGAAGCTGCCCGGCGGCGCCTTCCGCGTTTCCTCTTCGATTATATCGACGGCGGGGCTGTCACCGAAAGCACGATGCGAAGCAACATCGCCGCACTTCAGGGCATCGCACTGCGCCAGCGCGTGTTGCACGGTGTTGGCGAGCCGGATCTGGGCACCAACATTCTTGGGCACCGTTGGGCGCTGCCGTTCGCGCTGGGGCCTGTGGGCGCGACCGGCATGTTTGCTCGCCGCGGCGAAGTGCAGGCGGCGCGTGCGGCCGAGGCGAAAGGAATCCCCTATGTCCTGTCGACCGTCTCGGTTTGCCCGATCGAGGAAGTCGCCGAACAGGCTGGTGGTGAGCAATGGTCGCAGCTCTATGTCCTCAAGGACCGTGGCTATATGCGCAATGCGCTGGAGCGGGCCTGGGCAGCTGGCATGCACACGCTTGTCTTCACGGTCGATATGCCCGCACCGGGTTCACGGTATCGCGATCGCCATTCGGGAATGGCGGGCAACGGCGCAACGGCGCGCCAGTACCTGCAGGCGCTCGCCCATCCACGATGGGCGGTGGACGTCGGGTTGCTCGGCCGGCCGCTCTCGTTCGGGAATATCGAGCGCTACACCGGCCACCGGATGGGCATGGCGGATTACACGGGCTTTCTTTCCCGCAATTTCGATCCCTCGATCCGCTGGTCTGATCTTGAATGGATCCGCGAGAGCTGGAAGGGCAAGTTGGTCCTCAAGGGAATTCTGGACGCGGAGGACGCGCGGGACGCCGCCCGCATGGGCGCAGATGCAATCATCGTGTCCAATCATGGCGGGCGCCAGCTCGACGGGGCGGTACCCACCGCGCGGGCGTTGCCGTCAATCGCTGATGCCGTCGCCACCGACCTCACGATCCTTGCGGATTCGGGTGTGCGTTCGGGACTCGATGTCGTCCGGATGCTGGCGCTGGGCGCGCAGGGCGTCCTGCTTGGCCGCAGCTACATCTATGCCCTCGCCGTAGGCGGGCAAGCCGGTGTCGAACATTTGCTGGAACTGATTGCCGCGGACCTGCGCATTACGATGATCCTCACCGGTGCCAGGACGATTGCCGACATCACCTACGATTGCCTGGAAACTGTCGAAGGAGAAATCCGGCATGTACGCGGTATGCGGGAGCGGCGTGGCGCGGCAGGTGATGGCGTAAGCCACCCTTAAAATTACCGGATCGGAACCGCCCAGTCTGGTTGCTGGTCGGCTCCTGACGGAGAAGCCATAAACGAGTTCATGACATTGAACCTGCCGAGAGAGTCCGGAACATGATAGCTCTCCGATCGATTTCTTAGGCAGGATCGATGGCCAGCAACAGACGGGTTTCCCCGCTGCCGGCGATTGGCGGCGAGCGGTGGAGAATCGCCGGTTCATCGACCGACAGCCTCCCCTTGAAGATGCCCACATCGCCGGTGCGCATCTGGTTGATCAAGGCATCGTGGCCTTGAGCGGCAAGTATCCATTGCGTGCCCTGGCCAAAAAATGCGGTGAGCAGGCGGGCGATGACAGTGTCGGCATGGAATTTACGACAGGCATCGGTGTCGATCACTTCGAGCCGTAACTTCACCGCTGTCAAATCAAAGATCGTGGCGAAATGCCGTGCCAGATCGGCGATTTCGCGAGCAAGCACTAAAGCACGCCCATCGGTTGGATAGCCTGCCTCGGCCAACCCCTGCGCGATCTCGTCATCAAGGTCGGCGACCGGGCTTACGAAATCGAGATCCTCGATTCCGTCCCAGTCCAGTTCCGCAATCCAGTCCAGTCCATTCGGTACCGACCGCCACCAGAGGGCCAGATGGACATCGGGTGTTGCCGCTGCGGTCAGGACCGAACAATCGGCCTGTTGCACCGCAAAGCCGGAACGGGATGGGGCGAGCGCCGCCGCCACGCTCACTCCTCTATCTCCATGGTGCGTTCCCAAGCCGGGAATGGGTCGCGCAGACCCACCGACATTTCGGGGGCAAAATCCTTGACCGGCAGCTGGCCGTGATCGCAGGCGATGAGAACATCGGAAAGGGCGGGCATCGAACATCCTTGCGAATCATGATATAATGTATCATTGCGTCCCCATGAGACATATTCAAGGCAAAAGGCGGTGTATCGCCACGAAGACGAGGCGATAGGCAAATGGCTCCGTGGCTTCCTTACGCTCTTGGCGCGACAGCATGCCTGTCGACCTATATCGGTGGCCGGCTGGCGATGCGCTTTGGACAGCGCCGCGACATATTGTTCGGACTGACCGGCGGCATGGTCATCGGCCTCGCGCTGCTCGACCTGTTGCCCGAAGCGCTTGAGCACGGTGGTGCGGCGAAGGGCGGCGAAGCGATCTTCCTGACGCTGGCGGCGGGAATGGCGCTCTACCTGCTGCTCCATCGCCTGCCGCAAGCAGGATCGGCGGGCCGGGTGAGCCTGATCCTGCATAGCATGATGGACGGGCTTGGTATCGGTCTTGCATTTCAATTGTCCGACGCGACGGGCTGGCTGGTCGCTGTCGCTGTGTTGGCGCACGACATGGCCGATGGCGCCAACATGGTTGGCCTATCGGCGCTATCGGCGCAGCCGCGCACCATGCATCGCTGGCTGCTCGGCAATGCCGCCGCGCCGCTCGCCGGTGTGATGCTGGGGCAGGCATTGCGGATCGACTTCGCACAGCTCTCGCTGCTGCTGGCGCTGTTCGCCGGAGGATTCCTGTATATCGGCGCGTCCGAGTTGCTGCCGCGCAGTCGCGTCGGCGCGTCCGGTCCCGCCGGTGGCGTCGCCAGCCTGCTCGGCCTCGGCCTCATGGCCTGCGTGATCCACCTTGCCGGATGAGGCTGGCATTCTCCGGCCCATGACGCGGAGTGTTGTTGCCATGAAGAAATTCCTGTTCACCACCGCTGCGGGCATGGTTCTCGTATCCGCAGCCTTCGCGGCGGAGCATGCGGGGCCATCAGGCTATCTGTCACCTGGCGCATTCGACGTGCTGGCGGTGCTTCCGCCCGCACCCAAACCGCGCGACGCGCGCGCCGCCGCCGACCGCGCGATCTTTCGCGCCACCCGCGCACTTCGGGGGACGCCGCGCTGGGACATGGCGACAAACGACGTGAAACTGTCGCCCGCGGATGTGATGCGCGATTACAGCTGTGCGGCCGGGGTCAGCCTGACACCGGAGAATGCCCCCAAGACCGTAGCGCTCGTCCAGCGCGCCGCCTTCGATACGACGCGCGCAACCGGCATCACAAAGAATTTCTACAAGCGCGAACGCCCTTTCCGCTATGATGCGGGGGCAACCTGTCAGCCGCGCTCGGAACTGACCGGCAGCTATGATTACCCATCCGGACACACCACGCTCGGATGGACTTGGGCAATGCTACTGGCCAAGCTCGCACCCGACCGGGCAACACCGGTTCTGGCACGGGGCCGCGCGTTCGGGGAAAGCCGGATCGTCTGCGGCGTTCATAACGCCAGTGCGGTCGAAGCAGGACGCTTGTCGGCGACTGCGACGCTGGCCGCGCTCGATCAGGTGCCCGCCTTCAGGGACGACTTTGCCGCCGCGCAGGCGGAAATCGGGGCATTACGCGCCGATCCCGCAAAGCCTCGCCCGGACGCCGCGCAATGCCGTGCCGAGGCCGCTCTCGTGGCGCAGCCGATCTTTTGAAGGAAGGACCGGCGTGCTGGGTCGAAGCGACGAGATCACAAAAAGGACCGTCACCGTTGCATTCAGGCGAACCTTCCGATCATAGGGGGGCCGGTTGTCCGTCATGATCGAGATAGCCGCGAACAGCCTGGGTTACACGCTTGGCAAGGCTTGCCGGATCGCCTTCTCCGCGCTCGCCGGCGCCGTCGATCATGCCCTTGATAATCGACAATATGTCATGTGCGGCCAATACTGGATCGGCCTGTTTGCGCACATCGGGCCGATTGAGCGCATCAAGCAGGATGGCCCGCAGCCGATGCGAGACGCTTTGCGTATCCTCATCGAGGGGCAGTCGCGCCTCCTCTATATCGAGCAATCGGGCCAAGGTCGGCCGATGAAGCTGGTGACGCACAGCGGCACGGATCACGCCGGATAAGGCATCCTGTCCCGTCGGCTGCTCAAGCGCGCTTTCGGCATCTGTGAGCAGAAGAGACGTTTCGCGCACAATCAGCGCCCCGATGAGGGCGTCCTTGCCCGGGAAATACTGATAGAGCGATCCGATGCCGTCATGATCGACGCCAAATGCCGCCCTGAGGTATTCGCTCGCACGCGGGGATGGCAGGCTAGGATAGTCCTGCTATCAATCCGGGATGATCAAGACGTTGCTCATCGCCGGTCGCGACCGGAACCGCCTCGGAGAAATCCTCCACGTTGCGTCCCGTTTCGGCCTCGGCGTCATCCTTCAGCGGTTTGGGATCGAAAGGCCCGCAGATGTCGGAGAGGCGGATCCCGACGCAGACACCACATCGCTGGCGAGGCGGACACGGCTGGCGCTGGAGGAACTCGGTCCGACCTTCGTCAAACTTGGGCAAATCCTGGCGACGCGCGGGGATCTGCTACCTGCGGAGTGGATCGCCGAACTAGAGCAACTGCACAGCCGGGCACCTACCCTGGCATTCGAAGACTTACGACCCGCTGTCGAAGACGCACTCGGCCAACCGCCGGAGACCGCCTTCGCCTGGTTCGATCCCGCGCCCCTCGCGGCCGCTTCGATGGCGCAGGTCCATCGCGCTACTCTGCCCGACGGGCGCGAGGTGGTGCTGAAAATCCGACGTCCCGGCATTCGGCCGCGGATGGAAGCAGACTTGCGCCTCATTGCCCAATTGGCGGCGATCGTGGAGGGCGCGAGTGCGGAGGCGCGCCGTTTCGCGCCTACCGCCATGATGCGACAGCTTGCGGAGGCCATATCAGAGGAACTGGATTTCACGACCGAGGGTCGAAACGCCGATCGGCTGCGCGCGGACTTTGCGCAGGAACCTCGCGTGGTTGTCCCGGTCATTCACTGGGCCTGGACGTCAGAGACATTGCTGGTGATGGACTATATCAACGGAGTGCCTCCCCGAAACCGCACGGCGTTGCGCGCCGCTGGAATTGATCCCGCTGCGATCGCGGCGCTTGGTGCCGACATGGTTCTCGACATGGTTCTGGTAAACGGCCGATTCCACGGCGACCCCCATCCCGGCAACCTGCTATGCCTGCCCGGTAATCGGATCGCGCTGCTTGATATGGGTATGATCGGCCACGTATCACCGCGTCGGCGAGAGGAGTTTATTAGCTTCGTCCAAGCCCTGAACGCTGGCGACCCCGCGCAACTGGCCGACGTTCTCGCGATTTGGTCTGCGGGTAGCGGCACGCCGCGCGTGCGGATTAAGGCTGCAGCCGAACGTCTGATTATCCGGCATGGCGGTGGGCGATTGGTATTGAGCGACATGATGGCCGATTTCCTGCCGCTTCTGCGGAACGAAGGCATGACGATGCCCGCCGACCTCCTGCTGATCTTCAAGGCGCTGGTCACCGTCGATGGCGTGCTGTCGAGCATCGAGCCCGAATTTGATCTTTCGGCCGCCGTACATCGATCCTCGCTCAGGATATTTGCGGCGAGGCTGGCGCCCGATCATTGGTCACCGACGCTGCAGGCACTGGCGTGGGAACTCGTCAAGATCGGTGACGATGCCCCGCGGTTGCTGCGCGCGGCGATACGCCGTCTCGAGGTCGTGCCCGCAGAAGCCACGGCAGATAATGCTCAGGCCGACGCCATCTTGGCCGCCGGACGCTGGATAGCCGCTGCAATCATCGCCGGATCGCTGCTGTTTGCTGGCGTGCGCCTCTTCGCATAGCTTCCGCTCGGGTCAGTTCCGCGCGGCCGATTTAGGAAAGCCGTAGCCGCGCAACGATCCACCATAGAACCGCTGCAAACCCAAGACTTCACCCTATCGTACCAGCCCATCGGCCACCCATTGCGCCAAATATTGCCCGATGCGCGCGATGCCCGTCTGTTCGCCCCAATGGGCCACGGCGATCTTGCACAGGTCGGCAAAGGCAGAGGCATCGCGCGACAAATATTCCAGCAGCCCGGCTTCATCGCTGTCGAGACTGCGCAATCGGCATAGGAACCCCTGCCGCCAGATCAACACCGAGCGTGCCTCCTTCCCCCACCGCACCGCCGGAGGAGGCGTCTCATTGGCCAAAGCGATCCAGATATCCTCTGCATTGGAATGAAGCGAGAGGATCGAGAGCGCCGGAACGGTCTGCAACCTTGCGTGATCCCAATCGATCGCGCCCATCGCTCCGGGGTCGAGCGGCGCAGCATCGGCGGCGACAAAGACCTGCGAAAGCACCAGTTCAATCCGGGCAAGCTCCGCCACTTCGGGATCATAAGGATAATCTTCCGCAAGACTGGCCGGAAAGCCCGAGGCGTAATCATCGAGCGTCCAGCTATCGGGTGGAACGCGCTCAATATGGCGGGCGGCTGCGGCCTCAAAAGGCCCCTCGCCCAGCCAGAGCAGTGTTTGCGGGAAACTGTCGGCCAGACAGGCCATCAGCGCGGCGCGATAATTGTTTTGATAGACGCCCAGCCCGCGATCCGCCCCTTTTGCCAGAGGAAGGCGGCGCATCGCCGCGTCCTCGCCACTGGCCAGCCAGTCGAGAAACGCGCCCTGTATCTCGCTCAGGCGCATGAGGCCACTACCTGCGATGCAATATCGCGCGCAAGGGCCAGTTCGGCCAGCAATTCAGGCAAAGGCGGGATGGCATCGTCGCGCTCGATCATCACCGCCGCTCGCGGCGCGCGGGCCAAAGCATCGCGCAGCAGCGCCCAGACCGGATCGGGCACCGGCCGATCATGCGTGTCGATCAGGCAATGCTGGCCCTGTGTGTGCCCGGCCAGATGGATCTGGTCCACCGAGGCGAAGGGGATCCCCGCCAGATAATCCGCGCTGGAAAACCCGTGGTTGGTCGCGCTGACGTGTATATTGTTCACGTCCAGCAGCAGACCGCAACCGGTCCGGCGCGTCAGTTCGGCCAGAAAATCCCATTCGCCCATGTCATTATCGGCAAAGGCGATATAGCTCGACGGGTTTTCAATCAGCATCTCGCGCCCCAGCACATCCTGCGCCTTGCCCACATTGGCGCACACCACATCCAGAGCTTCACGCGTATAAGGCAAAGGCAAGAGATCATGGGAATTATGCGCGCCATGGCGGGTCCAGCACAGGTGATCCGAGAGGATGAAAGGCTCGATTTCCGCGATCAGGGCCTTGAGCCGCAGCAGATAGTCCAGCCGCAGCCCGTCGGCCGAACCCACCGACATGGAAACGCCGTGTAGCGCCACCGGATAGTCCTGCCTGACCCGGCGCAGAATGTCGCGCGGGCGCCCGCCCGGCACCATGAAATTCTCCGAGATCACCTCGACAAAATCGACCGGGACACGGGTTTCCAGAAAATCCTGATAATGCGGCTTGCGCTGGTCATGGCCGGGCGGATCGTGTCGGTGGGCATTCCACTGGCGCTGATGCGGCGGATGATCGACATGGGGCCGCTGGCCCTGCCCACGCTGGTGTGGGGCGGCTTGCGCGGGGGCATCTCGGTGGCGCTGGCGCTATCCCTGCCCGACAGCCCAATCCGCAGCGCCATTCTGGCGGCCACCTATATCGTCGTCCTGTTTGCGGTTATCGTTCAGGGCGGCAGCATCGGCGCGCTGATCGAGCGGATCAAGGCGCACCATGGCGTGACGGGAGTGACGGTTCATTGAGGCACTGGCATCACATTTTGCGGCGCTGGCGGGTCAAGCTGGCCCATCTGGTCCTGCTGCCCGAAATGAACGAGGAAGATGGGGCAGCAATCCGCCAGCAGGTCGAGGATGACGGCAGGCTGACGCGCGGCTTTGCGCTGATGTGCGGCATTGCGGCGGGCATTGCCATGCTGGGCCTGCTGCAATCCTCAACGGCGGTGGTGATCGGGGCGATGCTGGTTTCGCCGTTGATGGGGCCGATTGCGGCGCTGGGTTTCGGCTTTGCCGCGCTGGACGGGCATCGCATCCGCGATGCGGCCAAGGTGGTGATGGTGGGCGCGGCCATCGGCATCATAACGGGCATCCTCATCACAATGGCCAGCCCGATCCGCAATGCCACGCCGGAAATCATCGCGCGGACCCAGCCCACGCTGCTTGATCTGGTGGTGGCGCTGCTATCCGGGCTGGCGGGCGGCTATGCAACGGTGATGAAAAAGGGCGGGACGGCGATCGGCGTGTCGATCGCCACCGCGCTGATGCCGCCGCTGACCACGGTGGGCTATGGGCTGGCGGTGTGGCAGCCTGCTTTTGCATTAGGCGCGCTGCTGCTGTTTCTCACCAATCTGTCGGCCATCGCCTTTGCCTTTGCGCTGGTGGCGCGGCTGAGCGGCGCGGCGCTGCCCGAAAAGCAGGTCGACTGGTCGCCGCGCTATGTGCTGGCCGGGTTGAGCGCCTTTGCCATTCTGGCGGTTCCGCTGGGCCTGACCCTCTCGCAGGTCAGCCGCGAGGCCGGTTTGCGCAAGACCGCCCGCGCCGCCATTGCCGAGGCCACGGACGGCGCCAACAGCCGGATTGCCCAGCTTGACGTATCCTGGCCGCTGCTGGGCGATCCGGAGGTCAGCGCTCTGGTCGTCACCTCACACTATGCCGGTGATGCCGAGCAGGTCTTGCGCAAGGCGCTGGCGGCAGCGGGTGCGGCCAAGGTTACCGTCAAGCTGCAACAGGTGCTGGCCGCCGACCTGCCCGCCCAAACGCAGGCGATGGTCGATGCCGCGATGGAGCGCACCGCCGCAGGCATTGCCGCCGATGTGCCGCCCTTTGCCCGCATTCGCGCCGCCATCGGGCTGCCGACCTCCGCGCTCTGGGTCAATCGGTCCGAACGCATGGTATTTGCCGCGCCGGTCGCCGCGCCCGGCTGGGCGCTGGCTGATTATCGCCAGATCGAAGAAGCCGCGACGCAGGCCGCGCAAGGCTGGCGCGTGGCCATCGTGCCGCCCGCTGGCGCGGAGCTGACGGTCGCTCTGGATGGCGCAAAGGAAGATGCCAGTGCCATCACGCCCGATCTGGCGATCTGGGCCGTGCAACGCTGGGGGCTGAACCGGGTGATCGTAGTAGGGCGGGAGGAGGAGGTCAGCCCCCTCGTTCAGCAATTGCAACAGGCGGGCATTGCCGCATCCGTCATTCCGCCAGATCCCCAAGGCAAGCCGCAACAAGCCAAGTTGCGTTTGTCCGCTCCTCCCTCCGCTATCGCTCAGCCTGAGACGGTGCCGGGTTCAGCGCGCACCAACGGAGCGTGACGGTCCACCAGAATGGCGCTTGCCTGATTGAGCCCGACAAGTTCGACAAGGATGCCGTGGCGGCGCAACTCCCCCTTCCAACGCGCCAACGGCCGTCACATCCCACATATGGGCATCGCTAAGGTCGAAATGAACCCGCCCTGCCCGGTCGCGCAGATCGAAATAGTTGGCAAAGTATCGGCGCTGGCAAAGAAGATCTGGCCGGACACGGTATAATGGCACGTGTCGCTGTCGGGGTCATAGGTGACCTCCAGCTGTCCCGTTCATATCTACCCGGCGCAGCGCGTGGCGTCGCCCGGCGGAGACCTGCGCGCCGTTCAGATACTGCTCGGGCTTGATGTGGAAGATGCGCTTGCCCTTGCTGAGATCACCGAAATTTGAACAGTTGGCTCCCTGCGCAACAGGCGGGGAGCCAACTTTGGTGAGCTTGGAACAATTCTTCCGTTCCCCAGCAAGTGTCGAACCGCAGATCTTGCCAAAGCCGTCATCCGGCGCCTGTCCGAGCTTTGACAGCACCTTCCACTCAAGCTCGTCCTTTCTTTAGCGCGACAACACCCGCGGCAGAGTAGCGCCGAGCACCGTGAGCATTTCGGGGCCATAGGACGCGCTGTTGCGTTCAAACTCACCCTGCGTGATCCGCTCAAGCCCTTGGGCACCGAACAGGACGACCTCGTCTCCAAGGGCAATCGCATTTTGAAAGCCGGTGACGTCGGCCACCAGCGTGTTCATCGTTACCCTGCCGACCAGCGGAAAGCGCCGTCCTGCGATCAACACTTCGGTTCGGTTTGTCGCCTCGCTGGCGAACTCGGGGCGATTGGAATGACTGAAGGCGCGGCGGTATCCGTCCGAATAGCCCAGCGGAATGTTGGCAAGCCAGCTTTCGCGCTCAAGCCGGTAGGTGCGGTCGTAGTTGACGGTCTGTCCGGCGGGGAAATGGTTCACCGCCGCCACGCGTGACTTGATCGTCATCGTCTGCGCAAAGCGGTCTGTCTTGACGCTGCCGGGATCTCCATAGAGCAGCCCGCCGACCCGCACCATGTCGAGCCGCGTTGCCGGATGTTCGAGCGTGGCAAAGGAATTGGCCGTGTGCCGGATCACGCTCTTGCCGATCAGCCCTTCGGCCTGCAACCAGCCAATGTCTTGCTCGAAGCGGGCCAGCTGGGCGAGGATGTCCTCGGCCGTCTCGCTTGGGTAATGGGTCATCACGCCGCGAACCGACAGGCCGCCGATGCCCAGCAAAGTCTGGGCGTCGGCCTTGCCCCAAGGACTCGACAGCTCCAGTCCGTTGCGCGACATGCCCCCGGAATTGAGCGCGAGTTGCACCGGCAGAGGCTTGTGCCCGTCGCGCTTGCGCCACATCGCGGCCAGCCACTGTGCCGCTTCAACGTTGGCGATGATCTCCTCGATCCCGAAGGCAAAGCCATCTTCCATCTCACCGGGCGCGGCGGCGCGGATGCGCAGAAGGCGTCCGCGATAGCCCAGCGCCCGTGCCACCCGCGCCTCGTCGTTGGCGGTGATCGCCACTTCCGTGATGCCGAGCTTGCGGATTGACGGCATGAGCAGGCCGATGCCATTGCCATAGGCATCGGCCTTCATCACCGCGCAGAGGCCGACATTGCCCAGAAGTTGTCGCACAGCCTGCACGTTCGCCTCGAACGCCCGGGCGTCGACCTCGATCCAGCCGTTGCGGCGGGATGCCGATGCGGCGGTCAGGCCAAAGTTGCCTGGCGAGAGGACCGGTGCGCCAACGGCCTGCGCCGCGACAAGGCCCAGCGCTCCGCCACCGGCCCGGAGGAAGGTCCGGCGCTGCATTGTCACTTTGCCCCGCGCTGCAGGAACTGTCCGGGATTGGCACCGGTCGGCTTGCCATCGCGTGCAACAACAGTGCCGTTGACGATGACCAGCGCCACGCCTTCCGCCAGCGCGGCAGGGTTTTCCACCGTTGCCTTGTCCATCACCCGCTCGGGATCGAACAGGACGAGGTCGGCCTTATAGCCGGGCTTGAGCAGACCGCGCCCGGCGATGCCGAGTTGTTCGGCGGTCTGGCCGGTCATCTTGTGGACCGCCTGCGCCAGTGTCAGCCGCTTCTGTTCGCGCACGTAGAGCCGCAGCACCTTGGCAAAGGCTCCCGCCCCGCGTGGGTGACGCGAGCCAATGGCACCGTCCGAGCAGATGACGCTGAAGTCCCAGGCGATGAAGTCTGCGACGTCGCGCGGGTCCATCGCGGTGCCGATCACCGCCTCGGCCCGCCCGCCATCGGGATGGGTTGCGCGCCAAGCCTCGGCGGTCTGGATCAACCAGAGATAGGTCTTCGCCGGCTCCTCGCCGCGCATCATCGCCACATCCGCAATTGTTTTGCCGACAAGGGAGGGATCGGGCGCATAGAAGCCGAGCAGCATGCCCTGTGGCGTGGTCAGGTGGGCCAGGGCGAAGCGGGCGGCCTCGATGTCGGTGTAGTCGCGGTTGGGGAACAGCACAGTCAGCGTCGATTGCCAGTATTCATAAGGATAGACGTCCGCCGTCACGTCAATGCCATGTGCGCGCGCCGCATCGAGCTTTGCCAAAACATCCTTGGCGGTGCCCCATTTATCGACCACGCCAAGCTTGATGTGCGAGACCTGCACCGGGATGCCGGTCTTGAGGCCGATGTCGAGCAGTTCGTCGAGCGCGGCGTCGAAGGCGACGTCTTCGTTGCGCATGTGGCTTATGTAGCGCCCACCGGCTGCCGCCGCCGTGCGGGCCAACGCCAGCACTTCCTCATGTGCCGAATAGATGCCGGGATCGTATTCCAGCCCGGTGGACAGCCCGAGCGAGCCTGCTGCCATGTCTGCGGCCAGCAGCTTCTGCATAGCCGCCACTTCGGCAGGCGTCGCGTAGCGCTTGTAGTCCGTCCCCATCACTCTCTCGCGGAGCAGGCCATGGCCGGTGTAGCTGGCGACGTTTATGGCGGCGGGATGCATCCTGAATTTTGCGGCGACTTCGGCAAACGGCGCGTCGCTCTCGCCGTCCTGCCCGATAACGATGGTCGTCACGCCCTGCGCCACGACCGGCGGCATGGCCGGGTCGGAATAGTCGCCCCGGTCATGGTGGCTGTGCGCATCGATGAAGCCGGGCGCAAGGACAAGGCCATGCGCGTCGATCACCGTCTCGCTCTTGCGCGGCTTGAGCGGGCCGACCGCAAGGATGCGGTCCCCGTCGATCCGCACGGCGGTTTTACGCCCTGGCGCACCGGTGCCGTCGATCACCATTGCTCCGATGACCAGCGTCGAAGCCTGCGCCGATACACTCGCAAACAGACCAACGGCCAGCATCAGCACCAATTTGCGCATGGAATTATCCCCCTTCGCTGTTGAATGACGCAGAAGGGCCGCAACTGGCAAGTGCAAGGCCTTGGCGATTTGGGCCTAAAGCCTTGCGATCATGCCCATAATTTTTTTGCGTCACGGGACGAGGCCGGACATCACTGGTTTGAGCCTGCTGATCGACTGAACGTCCGATCCGTCCATGACGAGTCATCCGTTGAGCACAATCCGAATGGCCACCAAGTCCCAGACCCGGCTACGTGGGCCGATTGGCAACTATGCCCGCTTTCAGACAATCAGCAGGCAAGCCACCATGAATGACTATGAGAGCGCATGGCTGACGGTCCGCTTCACGGCGCCCATCGGCCGCTTTTATCTGGTGCCGACGTTCGAGTTGGCTGATCTGAGTGACCGGGTCTGGTCGACTGCTTCCAGTTCACCATAATGGAAATTACTGCCGTAATTCAGGATGTTCAGCGGCTTGGGCGTGGCCCCGCTCCGACTTTATGCGTTGATTCAGCGCCTTGCGTGAACGCTCGACATAGGCGCGGCAGGCGCCGGGCTGGTTGTTGTATCGGCCTTTGCCCGCATTGTCGGGATGAGCGGAAATCAGGATGTCGCAGGGCGTCGCGCTCATCGTGGTATAGCTACTTTGGAAACCGGCGACGATCGGGCGGGCGCGCGGCGCGGTATAGCGATAATCGTCGGTCGAAACCGGGTTCAAGCTCGCGGCGAACACAATCGTCCGGCATGCCCGCCCTTCGCACGATTGCCAGCGCCAGCTCATGCTCCCCATCGTATGGCCCGGCGTCGCCAGCGCGGTGACTGTCGTGTTCCCCAGCCGCAAGGTCTGGCCGCCACGGATCGTCTGCACCTTTGCAACCGCCGGCCAGGAGGAATTATAGCCACGCTGCGGATCGTCGGACGCCATGCGCCCCGCCATCAGCCCTTGCGCGCCGCGCGGACTGGCAAGGACGGTGGCGCCTGTGTCGCGCGCCAGTGCGGCAATGCCGCCCGCATGGTCGAAATGGGGTTCGGTGCTCAGAATATATTTGATGTCGCGCGGGCGAAAGCCCAGCCGCCTGACATTGTTGAGGATGGCGGGTGCAGCTTGCGGCAAGGCGCCGTCGATCAGAATCAGGCCCGCGCCTGTATCAATCAAGGCGACGCTCAGGCCACCAAACCCCACAAGATAACTCTTGCCAAAGATCTTCTCCGGCGGCGCCGGGGCCAGCCATTCGGCGGTATGGGAGCCGATGATCGGCTTTGTCAGCGGGTCCTGGGCGGCTTGCGCCGATACGCTGACAGGGGCCAACAAAGCTGCCAATGTGCCCGCTGCCATCCATTGTGTTCTCGACATCTGCACGTCTCCTTCGCGGCAAAAACTGCTGCAAGCGAGGCGGCGCAACAAAGCATCATTTCTCGACAGAGCCATGAGCTTGCTTCATACCTTGGCAATGCACCGCGCCCAGCTCCCCCTCAATGCCCTTCGCGCTTTCGAGGCGGCGGCGCGCCATCTCAACTTCACCCGCGCGGCCATCGAACTGTGCGTCAGTCAGGGGGCCGTCAGCCATCAGGTTGCGCAACTGGAGCGGCGGCTCGGCACGCGTCTGTTCCACCGCCTGCCGCGAGGGTTGGCGCTAACCGATGATGGACAGGCGCTGGTGCCGGTGCTGGCCGACATGTTCGACAGGGTGGGCGCTGTCCTCGACCAATATGCGGACGGACGGTTTCGCGCGGTGCTCAACATCGGCGTTGTCGGCACTTTTGCAACCGGCTGGTTACTTCACAGGCTGGACGGCTTCGCGAGCGCTTGTCCTCACATCGACCTGCGCGTTTCAACCAACAACAATCGCGTCGACATCGCGGCCGAAGCGCTCGATTTTGCCATCCGGTTCGGAGACGGCGCCTGGCATGGCACGTTTGCCGAGCCCCTGTTCGAGGCCGGCCTGACCCCGCTTTGCGCGCCCTCGATCGCCGCCCGCCTGAACGGTCCGCGCGACCTCGTGCAGGAGTCGCTGCTGCGTTCGTATCGGCCCGATGAATGGCGCCGCTGGTTCGAGGCGGCGGGCTGCCCCCAGCCCGTATTACGCGGCCCGGTGTTCGACAGCTCCGCCTTGATGGTCGCGGCGGCGGCCAATGGCTTGGGTGTGGCGCTGGCGCCCGCCGCCATGTTCACCCGCGAACTGATTGCCGAACGCCTGGTTCAGCCCTTCGACATTGCGGTCGATGCCGGACGCTACTGGCTGACGCGGCTCCTGTCGCGCAAGGAAAGCGACGCCATGCGTTCCTTTCGCCAATGGCTGCTTCGCGAGGCGGCAGCAGAAGCGCCATTGTGCCCTGAATAATGAGCGCCAGCAAAGATGAGTTCTGCCGGGCGGATCGATTCTTGTTCCGCCCCTATGTCGATGTTTGGCGCCCCGATAAGACTTGCCCATAGCAGTCCATGGTCCAGAAAAGTGGGGGCTAATTTCTGCCTGGGTGTGGACCCAATAGTGAACCGCACCGAGTTTGCCAAAGGCTGTTTGGTTTAGGTCAGGCAGCCATGGAGACCTCATCTAGTCTGGCGTAATAGAGTTCCTCGGCCTCGGCGGGCGGGATGTTGCCGATAGGCTCAAGCAGGCGACGGTTGTTGAACCAATCCACCCATTCGAGCGTGGCAAATTCGACGGCTTCAAAGGATCGCCATGGCCCGCGCCGGTGGATCTTCTCCGCGACCAAGACGATGGCAGCCCAGCGAGAAGAATGGTCGCCTTCGTGATCCAGCACCATACGCACTGCACCGGCCCAGACTTCGGGTGCAAATTTGTTCGTCGCCTGCTCATATCGGCCCCACTTTCTCAGAAGTTGGAGCCTGCGGAAAACTCGGTCAGGTTCAATAAGCCAGCTCGTCCGGCCCGATCAGCGTCCTGTTTTGCACAGCATTATTCCGTGCCCATCAGAGCGAGCGTTGCAAAACTCGCCAGCCAATGTTCGCCCATGTAGTCACCCGTCACTGTATCAAGGGCGGCCGCCAGATGCTTGTGCGCGGCAGAGTTCAGGACCTCGCTCACGGCGCCGCTGACGGCGGGCGCGATGGATCGCATCGCCCAGGCGCGGCTGAGATTGAGGCCATCGAGATGCGCGATCCGGCCATCGCTGCGATCACTGACATAAACTGGCGTCAGCAACGAGGCAGGCGCGCCATGGACCAGATCGGGCAGGAAAGAAGTGAACCACGTCTCGAACTCTGCCCTGGGCAGCAGCCGCTGCATCGCCAGCGCTTCTATCAGGGTGGGCGAGAGGAAATCCTCGCCATCCGGTTCCCAGGCTGGAGCTCGACGGTCATGCCCAAACCATGCGCGGGCACGCTGCGCCATCAGCTTGCGTATGCCGATGTCCTGCACGACCCGCGCGTAGCGGTCGGCCAGGATCAGCGCGAAGGCGGTATTGGCATGGGTGCCCACACGCACCGGATAAGTCATGAGCGGCAGATGCGCGCACCACCGCGCGGCAAACGCATCGGCCAGCGGACGCAGCCGGTCCGCATAGCCACCGCCCCCCAGGATCAATTCGCTCTGAAGCATCAGCAACCACGCCCAGCCATAAGGGCGTTCGAACCCGCGCGACATGGGCAGGTCGAGATAGCGCCGCTCCAGCTCAACCTTCTCCGGCGTGAAGGCTTCTGCGAACAGGGATTCAATCGCTGCGCTTTCCGCAAGATCGGGGTAAAGGCGGCGGATGCGGGCGAGCAGCCAATAGCCGTGGACGCAACTGTGCCAATCGAAACTGCCGAAAAAGATCGGGTGCACCTGACGCGGGCGATAGAGATCCGCATCGCTGGTCAGAATATGATCCGGCTTATGCGGATATTCGCGCGTGACATGGCCAAGCGCAATTGCGGCGAAGGCGGCGGCGCGTTCGGGCGTCAAGGCCATTTCGGCAAACGCCTTCCACGGGGCCTGTTCGCTCACTGGGCAAAAAGCCGGCTGAAGGCCGTTTCATACGGTCGCCAGTCTATGCCACGCGCTTCCAGCCAGTTGTCGTCATAATAGGTGCAGCCATAGCGCTCGCCCCCGTCACACAGGATCGACACGATCGAGCCGGTTTCATCCCGGCCCGCCATCTCTTCAACCAGCCGGGCGATAGCCACCAGATTGGTGCCGGTGGAGCCGCCCACCCTGCGCCCCAGACGACGGGAAAGGGAGCGCATCGCCCCGATGCTGGCGGCATCCTCCACCGCCATCATCCGGTCGATCACCGAGGGGATGAAGCTGGGCTCAACGCGCGGGCGCCCGATCCCTTCGATGCAGCTGGCACAGCCTTCCGGTAGCGACGCCATGGCTGGATCGGCGAAATGGCGATGGAAGACGGAATGGACCGGATCGGCAACGCATAGCCGGGTCGCATGGCGCTGATAGGCGATATAGCGCCCGATGGTGGCCGAGGTGCCGCCTGTGCCCGCGCCGCACACGATCCACGCCGGGATCGGAAATGCCTCTGCCGCCATCTGCGCAAAGATGCTTTGGGCAATATTGTTGTTGCCGCGCCAGTCGGTCGCCCGCTCGGCATAGGTGAACTGGTCGAGGTAATGCCCGTCCGTTTCCCGCGCCAGACGATGCGCCACATCATAGACCGTGCGAGGATCATCAACGGCATGGATTTCCCCGCCGTGAAAACGGATCGCATCGAGCTTGGGCGCAGCAGTGGAGGCGGGCACCACCGCGATGAAACGCAGGCCGAGCATCCGCGCGAAATAGGCCTCGCTCACGGCGGTCGACCCCGAGGATGCCTCGATAATGCAGGTGTCCGGCCCGATCCAGCCGTTGCACAGGGCATAAAGGAACAGCGAGCGGGCCAGACGATGTTTCAGGCTGCCGGTGGGGTGGCTGCTCTCGTCCTTCAGGTAAAGGGTGATGCCCGGATAGCGCGGCAGTTCCATACGGATGAGATGCGTATCGGCGGAGCGGTTGAAGTCCGCCTCGATCCGGCGGATCGCATCGGCCCGCCAGATGCGGGCGGCCTCTTTGGTGTTGCTCATCATTGGCTCGCCAGCCCCTGTCGATCTAGCCCATGCCGCGCCAGCATCGCGCCCGGATCCGCGTCGCGGCCGCGAAAGGCGCGGAAACTCTCCGCCGCCGGGCGACTGGCGCCGCGTGAGAGCACTTCGTCGCGAAAGCTGGCTGCCGTGGCGCGGTCGATCAGCCCCGCTTCGGCAAAGCGCCGGAACCCATCGGCGGCCAGCACCTCGGCCCACAGATAACTGTAATAGCCCGAAGCGTAGCCGCCCGCAAAAATATGGGTAAAGGCATGCGGGAAGCGGTGCCACAAGGGTGGTCGCACCACCGCCACCTCATCGCGCACCGCCTCGATCACTTCGACCGGGTCGCTGCCCAGCGTGCCGAGATGGAGCAACAGATCAAACAGCGCAAATTCAACCTGCCGAACGATGAACATGCCCGAAAGGAAATGGCGCGCGGCAATCAGCGTATCGAACACAGCATCGGGCAACGGCGCGCCCGTTTCATAATGGCCCGACATGTCGCGCAGCACGGCGCGATCCCACGCGAAATCCTCCATCAACTGGCTGGGCAATTCGATCGCGTCCCACTCGAACCCGTTGGTGCCCGCGATATTCGGGCGATCGACCCGAGTGAACAGGTGATGCAGGCAATGCCCGGTCTCGTGCAGGAAGGTAATAACCTCCTTGTGGCTGAGCAGGGAGGGATTGCCCTCACTCTTCGGCGCAAAATTGCAGACGAGATAGGCGACCGGCACGCGATGGACATTGCCGTCGTTCAACCGGGGCCGCGCCTGCGCCATCCAGGCCCCGCCACGTTTGCCCGCGCGCGCATGCAGATCGACATAGACGCCCGCAAACACGCTGCCCTGCTCATTCACGACATCGTAATAACAGGCATCGGGATGATAGACGGCTATATCGGGCCGCGCGATCAGACGGATGCCGAACAGCCGGTCCAGCAGGCGCTGCCAACCGGCAATGATACGCTCAACAGGGAAATGGGCGCGCACCTCCTTTTCGTCGACCACATAGCGGGCCTGACGCATCCGCTCACCGACATAGGCAATGTCCCAGGGCTGAAGCTCGGCGATTCCCAGATGGGCGGCGGCGTAGTCAGCCAGTTCGGCCAGCTCGGTCTCTGCGGCGGGTTTCGCGCGGGCGGCAAGATCGCGCAGGAAGGCGAGGACATCGCCCGCGCTCGGCGCCATTCTGGTGGCCAGCGCCCATGCCACCGGATCGGCAAAACCCAGCAGACGCGCCGCTTCGTGCCGCCGCGCAAGAATATCGGCGATCCTTGCCGAATTATCGAACTGCCCGGCGTGCGGCCCCTGATCGGAGGCCCGCGTGCCCGATGCGGTATAGACCCGCTCGCGAAGCCCCCGGTTCTCGGCGAAGGTCAGCACCGCATTGACGCTGGGCATCTGGAGCGTGACGACCCAGCCGGACAGGCCCCTGGCCCGCGCCGCGTCGGCGAACATGGCCTTGTCGGCCTCGGCAAGCCCGGCCAGCAGCGCTTCCTCCTCGACATGCTCGAACCAGGCATCGGTCGCGTCGAGCACGGCATTGCCAAAAGCGGTCGAAAGCTGCGTCAGTTCCAACGAGAGTGCGGCATAGCGGGCGCGATCCTCTGCCGCAAGCGCCACGCCGGAAAGCCTGAAGTCGCGGATCCTGTGCTCGACGGCGGCGCGATCCGCCTCGGGCAGCTGCGCGAAACCCGCCGTCCGGGTCAGCGCGGCCAGGACTTCATAGAGTGCGTCATTCTGCAAGGTCTGAAGCTGGTTTTCCACCAGCCTCACCTGACCTGCGGCATAGGCCGCGCGCAGTTCGGGCGTGTCGGCCACAGCGTGGAGATGCGAAACCGCCGACCATATGCCCACGATCACCGCCTCGGCACGCTCCAGCGGCATCCATGCATCGGCAAATCGGGTTGGCCGGGTCTCGACGATCCGGGCCACCACCGTCCGATGTTCGGCAATGGCCTGATCGAGCGCGGATGCGATCTGGTCGGGCCGGATATCCCCGAAACGCGGCAAAGCCAGCGTGTCGAGCAACGGGTTCGTCATCATCTTATACCTCTCAGACCAGCAGGTCAGCCTCGGCGCCATCGGCGGCGGCTTGGAGATTGTGTCCGGCCAGATAGCGCTCGGCCTCCAAAGCGGCCATGCAGCCCATGCCGGCGGACGTTACCGCTTGGCGGAACAGCTTGTCCTGCACATCGCCTGCCGCGAAGACGCCCGGCACATTGGTCGCAGTGGAGCCGGGGGCAACGAGGATATAGCCCTCCCCGTCCATGTGGAGTTGTCCCTTGAACAGGGCGGTGGCCGGATCATGGCCGATCGCGACGAACAATCCATGCACCGCCAATTGCGACATCGCGCCGCTCCGCGTGTCGCGCAGGGCCACGCCGGTCACCCCGCCGCCATCGCCCAGCACTTCGGCCACTTCGGCATTCCAAATCATCTCGACCTTCGGATTGGCAAAGAGCCGCGCCTGATTGGTGCGATCCGCCCGCAAGGTGTCGCGCCGATGGATGAGATAGACCTTCTGCGCAAAATTGGTGAGATACAGCGCCTCCTCGACCGCCGTATTCCCTCCGCCGACTACGGCGCAGACACGGTCGCGATAGAAAAAGCCGTCGCATGTCGCACAGGCCGACACGCCGCGCCCGCGATAGGCGCTCTCGCTTGCCAGCCCCAGCCAGCGCGCGGAAGCCCCCGTTGCCACGATAAGCGCGTCTCCGGTATAATGCGTGCCGCTGTCGCCGACCGCGAGAAACGGCGCGCGGGTCAGGTCGACTTCAACAATGACATCACCGATGACATCGACGCCCGCCTTGCGCACCTGCTCCCCCATCCGCGCCATCAGATCGGGGCCGAGCACACTTTCATCGCCGGGCCAGTTCTCAACCTCGGTGGTGATGGTCAACTGCCCGCCCGGCTGCGGCCCCTCGATCAGCCTTGGCGCCAGCGCCGCGCGCGCGGCATAGACGGCTGCGGTATAGCCGGCCGGGCCGGAGCCGATGATCAGGACCTTGCTGTGCCGCGCATCCGGCGCGCTGGTGCCCGGCATGCTGTTCCCCCTCTCCTTCATGCCGAAACCCGCGCGGTGGCGAGCGGCGCGCTTTCCATCATCTCGATTGCCTGCCAGCCTGCCGCGCGATATTTTTCGCTGGATTTCTCCACCAGCTCTATCCGCAGGCGAAACTGATCGGCCAGAGCGGAATGGTCGGCGTCCAGGATCGCCAGCACGCGATCAAGCCCTGAGAATTCCGCCTTGTAGCCATCCGCTTCCGCCTTTTCGCGGATATGGAAAACCCGGCTCTCATCTTCCGCGGTCCAGCCGATCCGGGACAGGGCGAGGTGCAGCTCCAGGGTGCCCAGCCCGTTCAGCGTGTCGCGCAAAACGGTTCGCATAGTGCCCGGCCATGCCGCCGCCTCGACGACCTGTCCCGCACGATGCTCGGTTGTCTCACTCAGCTTGTCCGTGGCGGCGATCGCGGCCATCCGGGCAGTTTTCCATGCCTTTCGATCCGGTTCATCGCCATCCTTCGCACGCTGGTGCAGCGCCATGATCGCCCGGCGGCCATGCTCGACCTCCGGGTGCCGTTCGGTGAGAGCGGCCAGTTCGGGGTTGGCCAGCAGATCCAGCACCAATTGCGAAACAATCCGCGTCAGATCCGCGCCCACCGGGGTGCGCTCCAGCCAAGCCTGCGCAAAACGCTCAGCCTCGGCCTGCGGACGAAAGCCGTTCACAAAGGCTGGCAGGGTTTCAGCCAGCGCCAGGGGATAGCCTAACTGCTCAGCATAGGCGGGCGTATCGTCGGCCTCAACGACAGCGCCGATGACATTGGCCTTGCCCTCCTCCCAAGCCGGGAAATAGACGAAGCTGCCCGCCGCGATATGCCGCCCTAGGCGCTCCATAGCCTGAGCCTTTACCGCCGGATCGCCATGGAAAGCGATATTGGCCATCACTGCGCCCCCACATGCGTATCGACAAAAGCGTCGAGGCGACTGCGCGAGAGCGTACCGAAGGTCCGCGCGGCTTCCGCACCATCCTTCACGATTATCAACAGGGGGATGCCGCGCACCTCGAACCTTTCGGCAAGGCCCGGATTGGCTTCGATATCGACCTTCACGATCTCCATCTCCCCGGCATATTCCTCGGCCATTTCATCCAGCGTGGGGGCCAGCGCCTTGCACGGCGCGCACCAGGGCGCCCAGAAATCGACCAGCACGGGCTTGTCGTTCTTCATCACAATCTCGTCGAAATCCTGCTCGGTTGCATGACGCATGATACTTGTCCTTTCGGGAAATGGGTGTTCAGCCGGCCTGTCCGCCGACCATCAGCCGGTCGATGCGCAGCGTGGGCTGCCCAACGCTGACATGCAGCGACTGGCCCTGCTTGCCGCAGGTCGCCATGCCGCTGTCGAAAGCCAGATCTTCGCCGACCATCGAGACATGGCGCAGCGCCTCATGGCCGACGCCGATCAGCGTAGCCCCGCGTACGGGGGCGACCAACCGGCCCTTTTCGACCAGCCAGGCCGCAATCGTGGTAAAGTTGAAACGGCCGGTGACGATATCGACCTGGCCGCCGTCGAATTCGGTCGCATAGATGCCGCGATCAATGGAGGCGATGATGTCCGCCGGATCGGCCCGCCCATTGGCAAGGAAAGTGTTGGTCATGCGCGGCATCGGCAGATGCGCATAGGACTGGCGGCGTCCATTGCCGGTCGAACGCGCGTTCATCAGCCCCGCGTTGAGCCGATCCTGCATCAGCCCGGTCAATATACCGTCCTCGACCAGCACGGTGCGCTCAGGCGCGGTGCCTTCATCGTCAATACCCAGCGATCCCAGCCGCCCCGCCATGCCGCCATCATCGATCACCGTCACGCCGGGAGCCGCGATCCGCTCGCCCAGCCTGCCATCGAAGGCGGAAAGGTGCTTGCGGTGATGGTCGCCCTCCAACCCGTGCCCCACTGCCTCGTGAAACAGCACGCCGGGATAGCCCGGCCCCAGCACGACCGGCATTTCGCCCACCGGCGCGGGTATGGCCACAAGATTGTTCAGCGCCATGACTGTCGCACTGGCCACCATCGCGTCGATCGAGGCCGCATCGAATCCTTCCAGCCCGGCATGCCGCCCAAGGCCCGCCTGCCCGCGCGCGCGGCGACCGTCCTGCTCGGCGATCACGACCATCGACAGAATGGTCATGGGCCGCACATCACCCGCCAGCATCCCGTCGGCATCGGCCACCAGCACCGTCGTGTCCGTCGCGCGGACGTTGGCATCGACCCGCAGGATGCGCGGGTCCTGCGCCCGGGCGCGTTCGTCAATACGTTCCAGAATGGCGATCCATGCGGATGCATCCTCGATTGAGACCGCATCAAGCGCAGGATAGAGATCATGAGCGGCAGCCCTGCGGCCCGGCGCGATGCCTTGACGGTCACGCCCCACACCGCCGCTCCGCTCCAGCGTACGCACCGCGCGGACCGTTTCGAGCAGGGCACCCTCGCGGATATCGGCAGAATGGGCAAAGCTCACCTGACCGCGATGAACCGAGCGCGCGCCAACCCCCTGCCGCATCGCAAAGCCGCCCTGGGTGACGCGCCCGCCCTCAAGCTGCCAGCTGCGCATGCTGCTGGCCTCAAAATAGAGATCGGCCAGATCCGCGCCGCGGCCCGCCAGTTCGTTCAGCGCCCTGCCAATCGCCGCTTCGTCAAGCCCCGAGGGGCCCAGCAATTTTGCGCGCGCGCGTTCCAGCGCGATTTCACCGCCGTTCATGCCCATCCCCCCAGTTGCATGTCCTCGATCAGGATTGACCCGGTGCGGATCGCGCCCATGCGCTCGACATCGCGGCCAACCGCGCGGATCCCGTTCAGCATGGCCGGAACGGTCCCGGCCAGCGTCACATCGGTAACGGCATGGACGATCTCCCCACCCTCGACCCAGAAGCCCCGCACCGCCTGTGTCCAGTTGCCGCTGGCAGGATCGGTCTTGCCGCCCTGAAAATGGGTGACCACCAGCCCGGTGCCCAGCATCCGCAGCATCGCCGCCCGATCTCCGCTCGGTGCCGTGCTGGTCAGCCGCAGATTGTAATAGCCATCGGCATTGCCGGTGGAGGCCATGCCCAGCTTGCGGCCGGAGAAGGTTGACAGAAACAGGCCTTCGACCACGCCGGACCGCAGGATCGCGCGCGTCGATCCGGCAATCCCCTCGCCATCGAAGCCGCCGCTCGCCAGCCCCAGCGGCTCGAACGGGTCTTCTTGCAGATCGAGATGCGCGGGCGCCAGGGCGCGCCCCAGAGGATCGGGCAAGAAACTCATCCGGCGGTATTGCGCCACCCCGTTCAGCGCCCCCGCGATAATATCGACCAGCGTCGCGGCGGTGCGCGGATCGAACAGAACCGGGCAACGGCGGCTGTCGATGGCCCTTGCGCCCAAGGAACGGCAGGCGCGGTCAGCCGCTTCCTGCGCCAGACTTTGGGCGGAAGAAAGGGCATCGGCCTGCCGTTCCTGCGATTGGCAGAAGTCGGAAATGCTGCCGCTTTCATCCTGCGCCAGCATCACCGTCCAGCGGGCGTCGTTCGAGCGCAGCGCGCTGCGGCAAAAACCATCGCTCGTCGCCAGAGCCCAGAGTCCTTCGGTCGTCGCCGCCACCGACTCCCCGGCGCGCAACCGGCTGTCCGACGCCGCAATGCCGCCCGCGATCCGATCCAGCGCGCCCGCCGCCTCCAGCATCGCTTCGGGGCTGCGCGGGCTATCGGCATAGAGTTGCGGCGCCGGACCCGAAAAAGCCAGCGCGTCGGGGGGCGGCAGATCGGCATCGGCATCGGGCTCAACATAAGCGGCAATCAGCATCGCCTCCTCGACCACGCGCTCAATGGCCGCCTTGTCAAACCCGGCGGTCGAGGCCGATCCCCGGCGTCCCTCGTGAACAACCGTGAGGCTCAGGTTCTGGCTGCCGCTGCGCTCGGCGGTCTCAACCTCGCCGCCGCGCATCGCGGCCTTGGCGACCCCCTCATGGTGGACCGAGGCGCGCGCCCGCGCTCCGCGCCGGGCCGCCAGTTCAACCGCCCGCTGCGCCGCATCGCACAGGCCCACCTCGCTGTGCGTCAACAGCATGGTCATGCCGTCTCCCCAAGTCGCGACAAGGTGGCGTGGCCATGATGCAACGTCAGGCGGTGGGTGTGATAGGACGCCAGCTTTTCGTTGTGGACGACGCTGATGATGGTTGCATCCGGCGCCGCGCCCAGCACAGATTGATAGAAATGCGCCGCATTGTCCGCATCGAGCGCGCTCGTCGCCTCGTCCAGCACCAGCAGGGTGGGCCGCTGGAGCAGGATACGCGCCATTGCGACCCGCTGCTGCTCACCCGGCGACAATTCATCCTGCCACATGCGCAGTTCGTGCATCGCCTCGGTATGCATTTCCAGTCGCACGGTCTTCAGCAGCGCCGCAATCTGCGCATCATCATGATCCTCGGCTCGGTCGGGGAAGCAGATCGCTGCCTTGAGCGTGCCGAGCGGCAGATAGAGGCGCTGCGGCACCAGCATGGCCTTGCCACGCTTGCTCATCGCCACGTTCCCCGCGCCATCGGGCCACAGCCCGGCCATGGCGCGCAGCAGCGTCGTCTTGCCGGTGCCCGATGGCCCTTCAATCACCCAGCGCTCACCATCGCGGATCGTCCAATCCGCAACTGACAGCAGGGGCTCACCATTGGGGCGACGCAGCATCAAACCGGTGGCGCTGATCGCCACGCCATCGGGCGTGCCGCCGGGTGTGAAGCCGATGCCGCGCGGACGATCATAATCGATCGCGTCTTCCAGCGCCTTCAAACGGTTGATGTTGGCAACCTGGCGCGCGATGCTGGGATAGGCCGCGACGATGTAGGACAGACTGGCCGCAAACTGGGTGAAAGCGTCGCGCGCACTCTGGACCTGGCCGAAGGAAATCGCGCCGGCGAAATATTTCGGCACGGTCAGAAATAACGGCACGACCTGCATGCTGCGCTGATACAGATCTTGCCCGGCGCTGAGCCCGGCATTGGCCAGCATCATCTGATAGAAGTTGCGGCGAATGTTTGCAAAAGCCATATGCAAGCCATCCTGTTCGACGCCCTGCGCTTGGGAAAAGGCGATCTGTTCGCCATTGCGCCGAACATGGAGCAACCCGGCGCGATAATCCGCTTCATAATGCTGTTCGCGCATCTTGCGGCGGACAAACGGCCTGCCGATCCAGCTGATGAACAATGTGCCGAAGATGACATAGGCGATGGAAAACCAGATGAGGTCGCCACCGGGCAGCGGGATGCGATAGCCAAACAGCGGGATCGCCAGCGGGGAAGAGGTTTCCAGCAGGATGGCCGCGAAGGCAACCGCGCGAACCAGGCTGAACACCATCGAGATCACGATGCTGAGCGGCGACTGGCCATATTCCAGCCCCATGGAAGTGAAGGCTCGCACGTCCTCGGCGATGCGCTGATCGGGGTTGTCGATCATCCGCAGCCGCTCGATCTCATAGAAGCGATCCTGAGCGAACCAGCGGCCCAGATACCAGTCGTTCAGCCATCGCCGCCACCGGATCGACAGCGTCCAACCGACGATATTGTGCAGGAACTGCGTCCCGATCGCGATCCCGGCGATCATCACGAACATGCCGACCAGCGACAGGAACAGCCCGCCCTGCCGCTGCTCGATCGCGTCGTAGAATTCACGCTGCCATTTGTTGGACAGCAGGAACACATAGGTCGTGCCGACCTCTATCGCGCAGTAACAGGCGAGTAGAAACCAGGCCCATTTCCAGTCGTCCGAGACGAAATAGCGCGTGCTCATCTTCCAGACATGGGCCCATCGCTCGCGGGCGGGCTGGGCGGACTGGAGACCCGCTTCGCGGCGGGCCTCCTCGACATTGGTGGGGGGCGGCATCATGGCTGGTGATTACCCGATCAAAAAAAGCGTTTGGAAATGGTCAGGCGAATGTTGCGCGGTTCACCGACCGGTACATAGGTATAGACTGAGGTCGACCCGTAATTCCGCCGGTTCAAGATGTTGCGGATGCCGATGTTGAAGTCGAACCCCTTGAAGCTCAGGAAAGCATTCGTATCGATCTGAGCCGATGGCGGCACCACATATTGGCCCAGAACGTCGGCGTAGGAACTCGACCGGCCATACAGACCCGCCGAGACGCCCCCGCTGACAGCATCGGACAGCTTCTTGCGATAGGTGGAATATACGCTGTACGTATCACGAGGCTGGTTCGCGACGACCTTCTGAGACGCGGTGGTCGTCAGCAGCGCGAATTTGGTGCGCGTCAGCGATGCCTGCAACGTCCATCCCGGGAACAGTTGCCCCGCGATGTTCAGATCGATGCCCCGCCCGCGCTGGCCCGGCCCCGGCAGGAAGAACCCCGGATTGACCGGATCCTGGACGATAATATTGTCCTGCTGGATATCGAAATAGGATGCGTTGATCGTCGCGCGCTTCTTGAAGATATCGACCTTGACGCCCGCCTCCTTGTTGTTGGTGGTGATGTTGGGCAGAACGGAGCCGTCTTTGGCCACCGCGAAGCTGGCTTGTTGGCCCTGAGCATAATTGGCAAAGATCGAGACGTTTTTCGTTGCGTCCAGAATAACGCCGCCGCTGGGCGACAGGCCGTTCTTGCGCTGCACCACGAGCGGGCCCGGGCCGGCGAAAAAGGTCTGCGACTGGGTTTCAAACCAGTTCTTGCGAACCCCACCCAGGAGCTTGATCTTCCAGAACTCGATCAGCCCCTGGCCGTAGACGCCCTCCTGCTTGCCGCCATTCCGGATCTGCACATCGCCGAAAGGCGAAAACGGTACGATGGGCCCGGTCGGGTAAGCGTTGAGATTGATGCTGGTGACGCGGGTATAGACCAGTCCGCTGCGCTGCGCACTGTCGCCGTCGCTGTAATTATACCCGACATTGAATTTCGCCTTCAGCACATCGCCGATATGTGTCTTGATCCGCAGGAAGCTGTCGACCGAATTGGCCGAGCCGTTTTGCTGCGACCCCTGAATGTCGGCGATCAGCGCGCCTGCACGGCTATAGCCGACATTGGCGGCCTGCACCGTCAACTGGGTTTCGTCGTGCAGCCCACGTGCGACGATCTCGACCCCGGGCACGATCTGTCGCGTCAGGTCAAAATAATAGCGATGGGTCGAGATGCGAATGTTCTGATCGGGCGAATAGATCGGGACCGATGGATCGCGGTTGATGAGTGTGTGCGTCTTGTTGTCGAACAGTGTGAAGGCGCCGACGCCGGTGGTCGCTTCGTTCAAACTGACGCCGATCACCACGTCGGTAAGGCGATCCTTGTAGCGCAGCGATGGTGCGACCAGCCAGCCCTTGTCGCCGGTATAGCCGCCGTAATTATGGTCCATCGTCTGCCCGCTGGCGATGAAACGTGCCGACAATTTGTTATCGAAGCCGATCGCGCCATTGGCATCGACAACGCCGCGCACCAGCCCAAGCGAACTCGTATCGAAGCTGACCGTACCTCGTTTATCAGCGCTGGGCTTCTTCGTCACCACGTTGATGTTGCCGCCCAGATTGCCGAAGCCAGCCATCAGCGCATCGGGGCCTTTCAGGACTTCGACCCGCTCGATACTGGCGACCGGCTGATCAGTCCCGGCAGAGACGCCGTATTGCGACGAAGCGGCCAGGCCGTTGACCAGCCCGCCTGCATAGAAGCCGCGAACAGTGTACTGGGCACCGCTATTGCCGGTGTTCAACTGGGCGGACACGCCGCCCGCATTGCGCAGGATGTCGGTGATGTTGAGCGCCTGCTGCTCCTCGATCGTCTTGGCGGTGATGACCTGCGTGTTGCGCGGCTGGTTGCGCAGACCCAGGCCGTTGCGGTCCGAGGTTGTCGCCTGACGGACCAGCACGCTGGTTTCGGCTTCGTCGCGCCGCGCGGTCACGACGATGTCATGAACGACGACCAGCCCTTCCTTGGCACCGGGGATGACGGTCAGGCTGCTGCCCTGTATCGCGACCTGAATCGCGCGCCGGGCGTTCGTTTCGCCATGTACCGGCCGGGAAACCTGTCCCTTGACCGCATCTGGATCGTAATTGATCGTTTCGCCCGTTCGCGCGGCAATCGCCTGAAGAGCCTGGGCCATGGGCATGGCAGGCAAATCGACAGCGGCGGCCTTGGCGCCTTGCGCCAAAGCGGGCATGGGTATGGCAGCGGTCATGAGCGAGAGAACGCCGAGACTTGCGGCGCTCAACAGGCAACGGGCTTTGACAGTCATATGCAACATGCAACCCCCCTTCTCCAAGGCCAAGCGCCATCCACGCACGAGCGCAGACGCCCGTCCGGTGAACCCAGGACCCTGTAATAAAACGAACTCGCCCTAAGGCGAAAAAACGGCCGCACCCAAGGCGGGCGCGACGATGGCCGTCCTCCTGATTGACGCCATTCCCCATCGTGGAACCGAAGAGCTCGTGGGAATTATCCGTCGAAAGAGAGGCTATGCTTCAAAAAGGTTACAGGCAAATTCGAAGTGTTCATGGCCTGCATGAACATCATCGATGCCCTCCTTTCCCCCTAAGGCTGATCGAGAAGGAGGCGACATAGGCCTCGATCTGCTCAACAAACCAGGCCAGCATCGGGTCGCGTCGCTTATGCGCCGCCCATTGCGCCACAAGAATGCTGCCTTCCTGAGCAAAAGGCGCAGCGACCGCCCGCACCGGCATGATCGAGGCGAAATACTGAAACAACCAACTGCTGCCGGTCGCGATCAGATCACTGCGGATGATGATCGCCGGCAAGGCTGCCTGCGAACTGGTACGCATGGCAATCCGGCGTGCCTTCAGCAATTCAGCGGTGTTCCGGTCAAGAGCAAGGTTCGGCAGCCGTTCATCATGCGCGATGACGTGGTGCGCGGCGCGATAATGGGCCTCGTCAATATCGACCTGATCGGCCAGTTTGGAATGGCCGGTCCATATCAGACACGAAACATATTCAGTCAGGATCGGCAGGGTTTCGAGTTCCGCCAATGCAGCGTCGGCGGGCAGCAGCAGCAGCTCGGCCCCGCGATCCAGCGCAAGATGCGGGGCATCGGCATTGAGCGGAATGATATTGACCGTCAGGCCCGGCGCGGCTTTCTGCAGACGTTGCACCACCGGTCCCAGCAGCATCTGCTCAACGACATCCGATGCGGCCACGGTGATCGTGCCGATGCTGACCAGCGGATCGAAGGACAGCGCAAAGTTGAACGTCCCATCCACATCGCGCAAAACCCGGCGCACTTCGCCACGCAACGCCGCGCCGAGCGGAGTGAGTTGCTGATCGCCGCCCGCATGGGTGACCAGATCGTCACCGAAATGTTCGCGCAAACGGCGCAGGGCGTGGCTCATTGCAGACTGACTGAGCCGCACCCGCCGCCCCGCCTCCGTCAGCGTCGGAGCATGCAGGATAGCATCAAGAGGATAGAGCAGATTGAGATTGAGCCGGTGGACCGGCGCCTCCTCGGCCCTATCACGGTTGCCCTCCCTTTCTCCTCTGGATCGATCAGTCCTCGTCACAACCGGTCCCCAAAACCTCTTTTCCCGATGCCGCCACGCATGATGACAGGTTTGCCGCGATTGAGGAACTGACTGAGGATCATTATCGCGGGCAGTTCAATGTCAAGGTTCTCGGCGTGCTCTTCAAGACGCAAGTTGCTGCATGACGCCAAGGCGGGGCCGCGCATGGTCTGGCTGGGCCAAGAGGCGCAAGGGGTGTTGGCTGGGATCGAGCACAATCCCATGCGTGATGATGTTTTCTTGAACGAACACAAGCGCCTCACCATCCCGCAAGTGGCTGGATGCACATCGCGATCGCAATAACTGAGGACAGAACCGGCAGCCCCTTCAGCGACATGAAAGCGAGATGGTGTGCATTGGATTGTGGTGACGAATAGACAGCAGGTTTGAAGCGGCAAATTTCAGTCTATGACGAACAGGGCAGCCCCGGCATGGCACAAGGGCTCCCTGAGTTTTGGCCAGACCGTGAGGGAAAATCTGGCCGGCAAGGATCTTCAGAAGCGGTCCATGTCCTTGGCTATCACGACCGGTCCCTTGAAAGACTGCTGGATCGCGGCGCGATAGCGCTGGTCGGCGTCGACCGAGCGCGAACCGCCCCCGGCCAGATGGGTAACCACCACGCGGCCCACGCCAGCCTTGGCGGCCATCGCACCAATTTCGCCGGGGGACAGGTGGTGGCGCGTGAGATGCTCGACCATGTGCGTCTTTTCCTCATCGGAAATGTGGCGCACGCGGTTGTTCATCTGGGCCAGCGTGTTGTCCAGATCGATCATCTCGGTCACCAGCATGTCGGCCCCCTTGGCCAGCGCCGTCACCTTGTCGCTGGGGCCGGTATCGCCGGTGTAGATGATCGAACGGTCAGGCATGTCGAAGCGATACGACAGCGAGCGGAAGAAGCGATCCTCCTGGCTGCCGGGCACAAAGCTGTAATGCGAATTGCTGGCCACGCGCACGGTGAAACCGTCGAGCTTGACCACTGCGCCATCGTCTAGCTCCACCACCTGAATGTTGGCGGCCGGATCAATCGCCACTTCGCCCGGAATGCCAAAGCCCGAACGGGCGCTGGGCCGCATCGCGGCGATCAGGCCGTTGACGACGTCCTTCATGCCGGGCGGACCATAGATCGTCAGCGGCGCCACCGCGCGCGATTGCAGGCGCAGGCCCAGCACGGCGAACAGTCCGCCCAGATGATCGAAATGGAGATGGCTGATCCAGATGGTGCGCAGGTCGGGGTAATCGGCGCCCGCGTCGGCCATGGCGGTCATGGCGCCATCGCCGGTGTCGATCAAATGGGCCTCGCCCTTGCGCACCAGCAGGTTGGCCGGTTCGTTGCGGCCCGGGCGCGGCATGGGGCCGCCCATCGTGCCCAGCGTGACCCATGTATAGGCGGCGGAGGCCTGAGGCGCGGGGCCAGGCGGTGTCTGGGCGGCCAGCGGCGCGGCGACCAGCAAGCCCGCCATGCAGGCCAGAACAGACCGGCTCTTGATCGATGTCAGCATCAAAATCTCCCTTGGCGCACGGGTTGCGCTTGAATCAGGATGAACGGGGTTCAGAATGAAATGGTCTGCAAGTCCCGCCCCAGCACGACGGGGCCGGAATAATGGGCGCGCACCTCGGCCAGATCCTGCTCGCTGACCGTGCCCACATGACTGAGCACCAGCTTGCCCACGCCAGCCTGCCGGGCCAGATCGCCAACCTGCGCGGGCGAGAGATGCTCGACGTCCATATGCTGGCGCACCTGGGGCGGCACGGCGGCGCGATCGGCGGCCGTGGCCATTTCGGCCACCAGAACATCCGCGCCCTTGGCAAATGTGGCGAGATCGGGCGAGGTGCCGGTGTCACCGGTAAACACCACCGATTTGGCCCCGATGGTGAAGCGATAGGAGAGCGATTGCGCATCGGGCGCGGCAGCCTTGTCGACCAGCGCGTAATGCGTGTTGGTGACGGCCGTCACAGCGATGGTTTCGTCCTTGAACACGGGGCCTTTCCCAGCAGCGGCCCCAATATCGCGCGCCGACAGGAACGCATTGACCGGGCGCATCGCCCCACTTTCCGCACCCCGGATCCGGGCGTTGACCGCCAGCATGTCACCCAGCGCCGTTGTCAGCCGCGTGGTGCCCGCAGGGCCGATCAGCGCCATGGCCTTGCCGCGCGTGGAATAGGAAAAGCTGGCAAGGCTGAGCAGCCCGGCATAGTGATCGTCATGCAGGTGGGTGAGGAAGACCAGCGGCACATCGCGTTCAGCAATGCCCGCCATGGCCAGTTGGCGCGACACGCCGCCGCCGGCGTCGATGAGATATCGGCGCCCATTCACCTCCAGCATGGTGGCGATCCCCGCGCGATCCACGCGCCCCCCCGGCCCGCCACCCGTGCCCAGCAGGATCAGGCGCGGGCCGGTGTTGGCCGGAACGGGGCTGGACTGGGCATGCGCCATGGTGCCCGCGAGACAGAGGAAAAGGGCGGCGAGGGAGGCCCGACGGGGTGTCATGCAAGGATGCCTTTCAAATGTCGGCGGCCGGATCGACAGGCCGCCGCAACGGTTTGTCCAAGATTAGAAGTGATAGCCCATGCGCACGCCGTAAACGCGCGGCGCGGCCAGCGTGCCATAGGACACGTTGAGGATGGGCCGGTTGCCCGCCCGCACCAGCACGGCGCGATTTTCAATGTTGTTGATGAAACCGCTCAGGCTCCAGCGTTGATCGGGTCCTTCCAGCGTCAGATAGGCGTCCGACATGCGATAGGCGGACTGCTTCTCGTTCTCCTGGAAATTGACGTTGAGGTAGAAATCAGACTTGATGGTCGTGCGCGCGCCCGCCACCAGCTTCATGCCGCTGCCCAGCTCGATGGTATGGGCATAGTCGAGGTTGACCGTCCACCTGGGCGAATAGACCGTGGGCTTGCCCGAGCAATCGGTATCGTAAAAGCGCGCGGCGTTGACGCCGGGGTTGGCCAGACGGCTGCCCGTCACAGTGCAACCCGTGGGCAGCGGCGCGCCGGTGTTCGAGAAATTGGCCGTTTGCAGGCTGTTGTAGCGACCGTTCAAATACTGGACGTTGGCGCTCAGCAGGTCATGTCTGGTAGGGGCAAGACGCAGCTCGACCTCTGAACCATAGATGCGCGAGGTGCCCGCGTTCACCGTCACGCCGCCCTGCGTGTAAAGGCCGCTGGAGGAGGGTACGCCGCCCACGAAAGAGATCTGCTGATTGGTGTAATCCCAATAGAAGGCCTCGATGTTGAACTGCAGGCGGTTGCCCCAGAAGCGGTTTTTGCTGCCCACCGTATAGGCGGTAAGCAATTCGGGGGCGAAAGTGTTGGCCGGGGGCGCGGCGACAAAGAAGCCGCCCGCCTTGAAGCCGGTCGACACGTTGGCATAGAGCAGCGAGCGCGGCCCGGCGTCAAATTCCACGCCTGCCTTCCACGTGGCCTTGTTGAAGGCCAGATTGCCGGTGAAGGCGGCGCCCAGCGGCGGGTTCACCACGCCCGGCAGGCCGCCAGCGGCCAGCGACGTGGTCTGGCTCTTGGTTTCATGCGTGTAGCGCCCACCGGCGACCAGACGCAGACGCGGCGTGACAAGGAAGGTCAACTGGCCAAAGCCCGCGACGCTTTCGGTGTGCAGCCGGGGGTTGAACAGCGTGGTCGACAGGTTGCCTTGCGAGAAGGCATTGATCGCCTTCTGGTCCTCGGCAAAATAGAAGCCGCCCAGCACATAGCGCAAACGGCCGTTTTCCTTGGAGGCAAGGCGCGTTTCGAGCGAGAGCTGGTTCGAGGCGTCGCTCACCTGAAGCTGGAAACCGGGCAGATAGGAGCGATAGTTGGACGCGCTGCGACGATAGGCCGGAATGACGGTGAGAGTGGCAAAGCCCAGATCGCCTTCGGTCTGGGCGCTGATACCCCAGAAGTTGCCGTCCATATAGCCATCGCCCCTGGGCGTCATGACACAGCCGCTGGTGATGAGCTTGCCCAGCCCGCCGCAGAAAGGCGGAGCGGCGACCGTCGAGGCATAGGATTGCAACGCGGCGACCGAGATCGGATCCGACCCGCCGATGCGCGCGGTCAACGCCGGGGCGCCCGCCACCGAGGAGGGCAGCAGCACATTGCCCGCGCCCATGCCATGCTGGTGATAGTAATCGCCCACCAGCGTCACCGACCAGTCGGCCGAGGGCTTCACCAGCAACGAGACGCGGGCGGCCTCGCCCTTGTCATCGTCATAGCCGTCCGACAGGTAGCCCTTGCGATCGACCACTTGCCCCGCCACGCGCAACGCCACGCTGGAACCCAGCGGCAGGTTGATCGCCGCCGAACCCTTGCGCGCGTCATAATTCCCGGCCTCAAGGTTGATGTCCCCGCTCAGTTCATTCAACTTCGGGCGGTTGGGCAAAACGTTGATCGCGCCGCCCGTGGCGTTGCGGCCATAAAGGGTGCCCTGCGGACCCTTGACCACTTCCACGCGCTGAAGATCGTAATAGACGCCCGAAGGGGCCGTGGGGCGCGCAATGAACACGCCGTTGAAATTGAAGCCGACCGCGTTTTCGGCATAGGAATTGCCGGCCTGCGTCCCCACGCCGCGCACATAAATGCTGGTCGTGCCGCCCGATGGCTGGACCGAGAGGGCGGGTGCCAGCCGCTGCAGGCTGGTCGTGTCGGACACGCCCGCGCGGATCAGTTCGCTGCCCGATACGGCGGTAATCGCCACAGCGGCCTTCTGCACGCTTTCCACGCGGCGCTGCGCGGTCACAACGATGTCCTGCAAACCGGGCGCTTCGGCGGCCGCGGCCGGAGCCTGGGCCTGTGCCGGAGCCTGGGCATAAGCTTGCGGCGCGGCGGCCATGCCAACGCTCGCCAACAACAGTTTGTGCAATACCTTCACGCTCATCGTCATCCCTCCCCTGTCGCTGCCCTTACTTCGAGCTTGCGATTCTTCATATGGGTACTACATTTGTAGAATTCATCTGTCCTTGTCAAGCGAGGCAAGGCAGGCGAAAGGCAGGAGCAATCAGCAGAGGGTGCTCAACATGATCGAACAGCGCGAAAACCCGGCCAATGCCGCCGGGCGCACCCGCGACAATGGCAACCGGCGCGAGGAACTGGCGCGCGCCGCGCTCGAGGTGCTGGGCGAGCATGGGAGCCGCGGCTTCACCCATCGCGCCGTCGATCGGCATCTGGGCCTGCCCGAGGGCACGACATCAGCCTATTTCCGCCGCCGCGAGGATCTGGTGGCGATGGTGATACGCCATGTCTTTGCCGCCGACGCCAAGCAATTGGACAACATCATCAACCGGATCGAGGAGGCATGCGGTGACCGCCCCACGGTCGAAGTGGTGGCGCAATGTTGCCATGACATGTGGCTGCATGTTTCGGCACAGGCGCGCGGAACCGATGTTCTGGCGCGCTATGAATGTTTCAATCTGGCCCGCCGCGAGCCTGAATTGATGCAACTCGTCGAAAATGTCATGCTGGCCCGCCAAACCCGGTGGGAGCCGATTTTCGAAAAGCTCGGTTCCAGTGATCCCTCGGCCTCGGCGCGTGATCTGGGCCTGCTTTTGCGTAGTCTGTTCTTTTCGGAAATCTTCTTTCCGGCAACGCTCTCACGATGCGCCAGCCCAATCGATTTGTCTTTCTTCATTCACGAAGTTACGCGCGCCACGGGACGAAATGCTCGCTGATGATACCCTGGTGTCCAGGCTCATATTCGCTGCGCTCAACGTGATGGATGGATCGGTGATCCGGCGTAATAGGCACCGGCATCAGGAATTCATCCGTTTCCGCAAAGCTCTTGACGCCCAGATGCCGGCTGACAAGGCGATCCACGTCATTCTCGACCATTACGCCCCCCCCCACACAGCCCAAGGTCCGTGGCTGGCTGGCCAGGAATCCGCGCTGGACATTCCGTTACGTGCCGACGTCCTGGTCATGGCTCAACGCGGCCGAAGGTTTCTTTGCCAAGCTAACCCGGGAGCACTTGAAAAACGGCGTATTTCGCCTGCAGGCAGCCATCAACCGTTTCATCAAGGAACAGAATCAGGACCCACACCCCTTCATCTGAAAGACCGATCCCGACGAGGTGATTGCCGCTATGCGCCGAGGGCACCAAACGTTGGATTCGATCCGCTAGTCCGTCACTCGCCCGTCCACACGAACGCAATCGCGCCCCCCGCTCTTGGCCTGATAAAGCGCCCTGTCCGCCCTTTCGAGGCAGGAGGCAAGCAGATCATGGGGTCCTACCTCCACAGCCCCCACGCTCATGCTGGGCATGGCAAAACCCAGAACGTCCATATCATTGGCACCGGGCAAGCGGGTACGCAGACGGTTCAGCAAATCGCCGACTTCATCCCCCGTCACGCCGGGCAGCAGCATCACGAACTCCTCTCCGCCGGAGCGTGACAAAAGATCGCCTTCACGCAAGGCACCCCGCAGGCGGCGAGCGAACTCAACCAACGCCCGGTCCCCGGCCTGATGGCCGAAACGATCGTTGATGCTCTTGAAATGGTCGAGATCGGCGATAGCCACGCAGACCGGCAAACCATGGCGGCGGCATTGCGCCTTGATCCGACGAGCCGCCTCCTCGAAACCACGGCGGTTGAGCAGACCGGTCAGCGGATCGACAATCGCCAACTGCCGCAACTCGTGAGCCAGATCCTCGGCCAGCAGGAAGAGCGCAAACAGGCCGATGCCTGTCAGGCTGGCCGGAACCCCCAGCAGATAGAAAGCACGATAGGGATCCATCGACATGTGCCCCCACGGCACGGTCAGGACGCCCAGCACCGTCAACACGGCGAAAAATCCGGCAAACAGCGCCATCATGGCCTGCGTCACCCGGCCCGCGGCAAGGCCCTCGCCAGACCCTTTGCGCAAGCTGTTGATGCCCAGTATCAACATGAGCGTAACATAGCTCGTCACCAATGGACGGTGCATCGGATTGGCCGGAAAGCACACAATAAGAGCGAAGCTGGCCAAAGCGACGATTGCGAGCAAAGCATAGATCCAGCGGCCATCACGCAAGCCGCTGCGTTCGCGAAAGCCAAGCGCGATCAGGGTAGCGCCAGCCAGCGAGCCCATGGTCGCCATCACCGTGATGGGGACGTGATCGTCCGAGGTAAGCAGGCGGACCGCCATAAGTGTATGGTCAAAGGTGATAAAGAGAAAGGCCGTGCCCCACAGGATGGCATGGCGCGCACGGCCAAAGCGCCAGAAAGCGGCAAGCAGAGCGATGGCAAGAAGCAGGCTGGTGGCAGCAACACCGAAAGTGGCCAGGGCAGAAACGATCATCTGAACCTTATAGCAAAATGCATAAGGCATTTCACTTAGTATGAACCATTTTTCCTAGGCCACGAATAACCTGCCAACAGGCCTGATTGCCGACCGATGTGTCACCCTCCGCACCAAATGAGGACAGTGGTTTTTGGTGGCGATGTGGGTCGCGCCCGACCCTATTGGGCCGTGGCGCTGGCTTAGGGCCTCCTCGATATGGCGCCGGTCGGCGACCATATCCCTTCGACCATATCGTTCAGGAGGATGCCGATGCCAGATCTGTCGCGCCCCGATTAACCAAACGCCTGGCCCTTCCCTTGCGCTTGCTGCGTTGGCGCGCCAGCCAGAACCACAGGCCGGTGACAGCGAAGAATGGCAGGCTCAGGCTGGTGATGAACAGGATGATCCGCCCGCCCATGCCGAAGAACGCGCCGCGATGGATTTCAAACATGCCGGTCAACACACGCTCGCCCGCCGGACGCCGGGCGTAAAAGTCAGCGCTCAGGACCTTGCCGGTGGCGCCATCCACGACCACCGCATCATCGGCGCGATTGTGCCTTGCCCCCTGCGGCAGGGCGCGAAACCGCAAGGCCGCGCCCTTTTCCGGCACAATCAGCGTGATCCTGCCATAAGCATGGCCCGAGGTGGCCTTTTCGAACCCCTGCCAGCCCAGCGCGAAATCGGGCTGCCCCTTGGCCTTCACCTTCTCTGCCCGCTCGCCGCCCAGCAGCGATTGAACGCCATTGCGATACCATTCAAAGGACCACCACAGGCCGGTCAGCGCGCTCAGCAGATAGACCGCCATCATCACGCCGCCCAGCAGCAGATGCAGTTCGCGCCACCACCAGCGGCCCGTTCGACCGCGCGGGATGGTGAGCCATGCCCGCCAATCGCGCGGCTTTGACGGCCAGCGCAGATAGAGCCCGCCAAGACCCAGAACGATCAAGGCAATCGCCGCGCTGCCGGTGATGATCCGCCCCGGCCCCTTGCCGTTGCCCGGCATGGCCAGCCAGCGGTGCAGCCGCTCCACCGAGTCAAACAGGGCCGCCGCCGGAAGCGGGCCAAGCAGGCGTCCATCGCGTTGATCGAAGAGATAGTTCTCACGCCCCTTTGCCTGTGCTGCTTTATCCACAAAACTGATGCGGGCGGGAACGGCGGGGTCACTGTCGATCTGCGCCCGCGCGATGCTCCTGCCGGGCTGCGCCTTGGCCGCACGCTCCAGCAAGGCCACCGGCGCCAGTGCAGGCTGCCCGGTATAGAGCGGGACTGGCTTGATCAGCATCGCCTGTATCTCGTCCTGAAACGACATGGCCGCCCCGGTCAGACCCATCAGGGCCACAACGAGGCCGAGCGTGAGCCCGAGCCAACTGTGGAGCGTCAACATCCACTTGCGGAGAATGATGCGAAAAGGCGGGCGAATCGATGTGCTCATGGCAATCAGTTATTGCAATGCACTCGCAATAGCAATAACTGCCGCCGCGAATTGCCGTTCCGGGGAATTCGCCAAGGGGAATTTATCATGCTGCTTCTCATCGCCGCCGCCAACGTCACCGCCATGACCGAAGCCCCGCAGGCCGAGCGCCCGCTCGACGATGACATTGTGGTGACCGGACGCAAGGAGACGCCCTATCGCGCCGAAGTTGTGCAGGTCGGCGCCTTTCGCAACCAGTCGCTGCTCGACACGCCCGCCAATGTTGCCGTCATCACCCGCGCGCTGCTCGACGATCAGGGCGCCAAGGGGCTGGATGATGCGCTGCGCAACACGCCCGGCATTACCCAGCAGTCCACCAGCCCCACCACCAGCAACAATTTCGCCTCGCGCGGGGTGCTGCTCAATGCGCGCACCAATTATCGCCTCAACGGTGCGCTGCAGATCATCAACCTTGGCCCGATCCCGGTGGAAAACAAGCAGCGGGTCGAATTGCTCAAGGGTGTTTCGGCGCTCTATTACGGGCTGAGCACGCCTTCGGGCATCGTCAATGTCGTGACCAAACGGGCGACGGACAGGCCGGTGACCAGCTTTTATGTCGATGGCGATGCGGAAGGCAGCATCGGCGGCGGGGTGGATTTCGGGCGCAAGCTGGGCGCGGATCAGAGCATTGGCCTGCGCCTCAACGCCTATGGCTCGCATGTGGAAACTCCCATCAACGGCGTGAACGGCTATCGCTATCTGGCCAGCGGGGCCTTTGACTGGAAGGCGAGCGAAAAGCTCTCCTTCAAGCTGGACGCCGAACATTACCGCCGCGCCACCGACGAGCCGGGCGGGATTACCCTGCCCACGGCGGTCAATGGCACCATCACCCTGCCCGCCATTCCCGATCCGCATAATCGCTATGCGCCGGTGAATGCGCCCTATCGCACATGGGTGACCAATCTGCTGGGCCGGGCCGATTATCTGCTGGGCGGCACATGGTCGCTGCGCGCGGAAAGCGGCTATGCGAGCACCCGCCGCCAGCGCATGATCGCCAATATCGCCCGTTATAACCGCAGCACCGGCGCAGGCACGATCACGGCGACCTATACGCCCGATCAGGACTATTCCAATCTCTACTGGCGCGCCGAACTGGCCGGAGAAGCCAATACGCTTGGCATCCGCCATGAATTGCTCTTCGGCTATGCCCGCAACCGCCAGGTGCAGGCCGATCAGAACCAGCAATCCTATGCGGCCGTGGCGCAGAATCTCTATGCGCCGACGCCTCTTTCGCTGGCATCCCTGATCCCCACCACACGGCGGCTGACACCGGGCAGCGTGAACATCGACACGGGCCTTTATGCGATGGATCAGGCCCATCTGGGCGAAAAAGTGCTGGTGATGGCCGGGCTGCGACATGTCGATTACCGCACCAGGTCGGCCAGCAGTGATTTCGCCCTGCGCACATGGACGCCGACGGGCGCGCTGGTGCTGCGCCCAACGGCGGCCACCAGCCTCTATCTCAGCTATATCGAGGGGCTGGAAAGCGCAGGCACCGCGCCCGACGGTACGATCAACGCGGGCGCCGTGCTGCCTGCGGTGCGCAGCCGCCAGTGGGAAGTGGGCGGGCGGGCGCAGGCGGGCGGGCTGATGCTCTCGCTCGGCTGGTTCCGCATCAACCGAGGGCTGGCCTATACCGACCTTTCGACCAACGCTTATATCGTCAACGGGCGTGCGCTGCATCAGGGGGTGGAGGCCTCGGTGCAGGGCAATCTGCTGCGTCAGCTTTCCATCGCGCTGGCCGGGCAATATCTGGTCGCCCGCCAGCAGCAGACCGGATCGGCGGCGCAGGACGGCAGGCTGGTGGACAATGCGCCGCGCTGGTCCGGCTCGGCCTTTGTCAATTGGCACCCGGCCCCCCTGCCCGCATTGGGTCTGAATGGCGGGGTCTATTACACCGGCCAGCGTTTTACCGATGTGCTCAATCAGGGGGTACTGCCCGCCTATGCCACGCTCAGCCTGGGCGCCAGCTACAAGCTGATCCTGCCCGCCGGTCGCGCGATGACGCTGCGCGCCAATGCCGACAATGTTACCGACAAGCGCTATTGGGCGACCGGCGGCAGCACGCTTTACGTCGGTTCGGCCCGCACGCTGCGCCTGTCTGCCAATGTCAGCTTCTGAGGATGCATCCGGTGTGAGCTGCCGTCGGTTCGATGGACAGGATGATAAGTGTGGCCTGACCACAGCAACGAGGCGGCGAGATCGAAGCTATTCTCGCCGGCCTTGCCGCCGCGCCGTCCGGCGCGGACGCGGAACAGGATTTTCATAGACCAGCGGCAACATATGCGACAGATCGCTTTGCACCAGCGCCTGAAACAGGATCTCATTGGTGTCCTGAAGCTCGCGCAGGAAAATATAGCGATGGAAATCGTCGGGCAGCGCATCGAGCGCACGCCGCCGCCGCTCGATCTGGGCCTCCAGCGTGCCGACATGGGGCGGCAACATTCCGTGGAGGCCGAAATGATTGCGCTCCTCCTGCGTAAAGGCGGTGCCCTTGTTGGTCAGCGGATCGCTCAGGAGCGCTCTTGCCGTGCCGTAGCCATGCTGGGTCATGATATCCTCGTGTCGTTCAGAAGCGGAAGCTGATCCAGCCGGCAAAGAAATCGGAACTTTTGAAACCCGCATTGGTCAGCGCCGGGCCCGCGTGCAGATGCTCATACCGGCCGGTCACGGACAGATGGGGAGACAGGGTCCAGACGGCCTGGGCGCGGGCGGTTTCGGCAATTTTGCGCCCGGCCGCGTTCTGGGTTCCGGCAAAGGCCGTGCCATTGGCGCGATAGACCGCATCATGCACCGTTTCGCGCCATGAAAACTGATATTCCAGCGAAACGCGCAGGCTCGATGCAGGCTGGAAACTGACATTGGGCGCGATGGCGATCAGATTGGTCGGCGTGGCATAAAGCTGATAGCTGTAATAGATATTGTTGCCCAAGGGCGCGAGCGCGGTCTTCAGCTTGCCCGTGCCATAGGCCCCGCCGCCGGTGGCATAATCAGCATGAATGCCCACGCGCGGCGCCGAGTGTTTGCGCCCCAGCCGATAGGATTGCGCCATCAGCACCTGCCAGGCCGCGATCTGGCGATTGTCATAGTGTCCGCCCTGATAATTGACGGTCCAGTCGAGATTGACCGGCCCGGCATCGCCCCACAGATGCAGACCGTAGAATTCGCGCACTTCATTGGCGGTTGTCGGCCCCCAGACCGCCGCCGTATTGCGCAGGCGCCAGTAAAAGGGGTCGAAATAAAGCTTCGATCCGCCCAGCCAGTCATTGGGAATGCGCAAGCCGCCCGAAATGCCCGAAAACCGGCGCGTATCCTTGTTCAGGTCGTCGCCCGTGCCCTGTTGTCCGGGGCGGGTGGGGGTGAAATCAAACATGTCGATCCGGACGTTTCGCGCCTTCGCCCAGCCCCGGATGCCGTTATAGGACAGAAAGATCGTGTTGTTGTCGCGCGGGACCAGCAACAGATTCGGCCCGTCGGAAAAGGTCTGGCGGCCATAGCGCACGCCCAGTTTGACCCCGGCCACCTTGGCGGTGACATCGGCAAAGGATTGCTGGACAATGGCAGTATTGTCGAGAAAGCCCGATGGCGTGCCGATATTGCGCCCGGAAATCCCCGCATGGGCCAACTCGCCATAGACGCGCAAATGCGGCCCGATATGCAGATCCGCCCCGCCCACGATGCGGGCGATATCCTGCCTTTGGGCCTGCGCATCTTTCAGGTCAGGGTTGGTGGTCTCATTCACGCGCAGCCGCAATTCGCCCGAGAGTGTGAGATAGATACTGCCCGCTGCATCGACCGGGATGAATTTGAGGTGGTCGATGGCGCTGCGCCGTTTGGCCGGATCGCGCAGCTTGCTCCAATCCTCGACCCAGCGCGACTGGTTATAGCCCGCGCTGGTTATGCCGTCGCCCGCGCCATCGGCCGGATAGGCTTCGGACAGGGGCGCGGCCAGCGCCTGACTGACGCGATCGGGCGGGCCGATCACCTGCGCATGGGCCGCAGCGCCGGAAAAAAGGGCGAGCAAAAGGGCAGCGCCGCCGCCGGGGCGTCGCGAAAAGCTGGTCATGGGGGAAGCTCTCCGGTCTGTTGGGGCGGTCTTGGCGCCGCCCCTTTTGTCTGGTTATTCTGCGGCCTGCGGGGCCTGCGCGGGGGCGAAGGGCGCGCTGGCGGCGGTCCCGCCATCAAGGGCAAGCGCCAGTTGTGCCGTGTCCAGCTTGCCTTCCCAGCGCGAGACGACGACCGTGGCCACCGCATTGCCGATGAAATTGGTCAGGCTGCGGCATTCGCTCATAAAGCGGTCAATGCCCAGGATCAGCGCCATGCCCGCCACCGGCACGGATGGCACGATGGACAAGGTGGCCGCCAGCGTGATGAAACCCGCGCCCGTTACGCCCGCCGCGCCCTTGGACGAAAGCATGGCCACCGCCAGCAGCGACAATTGCTGACCAAGCGAAAGATCGACGTTGCAGGCCTGCGCGATGAACAGCGCGGCAAGCGTCATATAGATGTTGGTGCCGTCCAGATTGAAGGAATAGCCGGTGGGCACGACAAGGCCGACGATCGACTTGGGGCAACCGGCCCGCTCCATCTTTTCGATCAGACTGGGCAGCGCGCTTTCGGACGAGGAGGTGCCCAGCACGAGCAGCAGTTCATCCTTGAGATAGGCCACCAGCCGGAAGATCGAAAAGCCGCAGGCCCAGCCCACCAGACCCAACACCACAATGACGAAGAGCAGCGAGGTGAGATAGAAAGTGGCCACCAGCCCGGCCAGATGGACCAGCGCCCCGGTGCCATATTTGCCGATGGTGAAGGCCATGGCGCCAAACGCGCCCAGCGGAGCCGCCCGCATCAGGATCGACACCACCTTGAAAATCGCCAGCGACACTTCCTCCAGCGCCGCCACAAGACGCGCCGTGCGATCGCCCAGCAGGGCAAGACCTGTGCCCATCAGGATCGCCACGAACAGCGTCTGCAAAATGCTGCCCTCGGACAGCGCGCCGACGAAAGTGTCGGGGATGATGGCCATCAGAAAGCCTGTGACGGTGGTTTCATGAGCCTTTTCGGCATAACCGGCGACCTTTGCGGCATCGAGCGTTGCGGGGTCGATGTTCAGACCCGCGCCGGGACGCACCATATTGGCCACGATCAGCCCGACAAACAGCGCCAGCGTGGAAAAGGTCAGGAAATAGGCAAAGGCCTTGCCGGCAACCCGCCCCACCGAGGCCAGATCGCGCATACCGGCAATGCCCGTCACGATGGTCAGAAAGATGACCGGCGCGATGATCATCTTGACCAGTTTGATGAAGGCATCACCGATCGGCTTCATCGCCTCGCCCCATTGGGGGTGGAAATGGCCGAGCAGAACACCTGCGGCAATGGCAAACAGAACCTGGACATAGAGATGTCCATACCAGGGGCGGCGCGTGTCGGAGGGCGACGCGCTGGCGCCTGCAGGGGCGATGTGATGCATGGCTTGGCCTTCAGTCCTTTCCTTGGGCCGTGGCGAACCTTCTGTGGGTTCGTGGCCTTGCACCGAGCTTATGGCCGGGCGGGATGCGGGAAAAAGACGCAAGCCAAATGCAGGATATATATTTTATTACAATGATTTAAATAAAGGTTCCAGCTTCGGAACAGGCAACTTGTGACACACCCTTGCACAACCAAAGTGCAAATATTGGCACATCGGCTGTGCTGGGTTAAAACTGGGCCATGCCCCCTGCGAATCATTCCCGTCCCGTGCGCTGGGCGATCATCAGCCTGATCGCGGCGGCCTTGGCAGCCGCACTTGCCTATATGCTGATCCAGCATCGGGGCATGATGCAGGAGATGGAAACCGCCGGCACCGACCTGGCCATGCGCAAGGCGCTGATCAACAGTGAGATCGCCCGTTTCCGCCTGCTTCCCATTGCGCTTGCCGATGACCGCGATGTGGCCTCCGCGCTTGCGGGCAACATGGCCGCCCGCGATGCGCTCAACCGCAAGCTGGAGGAACTGGTCAAAACCACGGGCGCGCCGATCATCTATGTCATCGCGCATGACGGCAAGGCCATCGCGGCCAGCAACTGGCGATCGCCCCAGAGCTTTGTCGGCACCGATTACAGCACCCGCCGCTATGTCCGCGACGCTCTGGCAAAGGGCAACGCCAGCCATTTCGCCATGGGCACGGTCAGCCGCCGCCCCGGCCTCTATATCGCCCAGCGCACCCCGCAGGGCGGCGTGGTGGCCATCAAGCTGGAGTTCGACGCGATTGAAAGCGCATGGGCCAAGGGCGACGATGCCACCTTTGTCACCGAACCCAACGGCATCATTCTGGTGACCAGCCAACCGCCATGGCGCTTTGCCCTCACCCGCCCGCTCTCCCGCGCGGCGCAGGCCAGTTTTGATGCCGAATCCGTGCTGCCCGCCGCGCCCGCGCGTTTCGCGCCGTTCCGCGTGGATGAGGATGAGCCACGCCTTGGGGGCAAGCGGATGGTCCTGCTGCGCGACGCTTTGGCGCTGCCGGGGTGGACGATCAATCTTCTGCGCCCGGTCGAACGGGTGGCCCTTCTCGCCCAGGGCGCAGCAATGCTGAGCGCGGCCATGGTGCTGGCCATGGCGGCGATGATGTGGATGTGGCGCGAACGCGGACGGGAACGTGCGGCCCGCACCGGAGAGCTGGAACAGGCCGTGGCTGACCGCACAGCGGACCTGCGCCGCGAAATGGACGAGCGGGCCGCGCTGGAGGCCCGTGCGGCGGACCTGCGCGAAGGTTTGCGCCAGGCCAACCGTCTGGCCTCGCTGGGCCAGATCACCGCCAGCGTGGCGCATGAAACAGCCCAGCCCGTGGCCGCCATCCGCACCTATGCCGACACCAGCCGGATGCTGCTGGAGCGCGGCGAAACCGGGGCGGTCCACAAAAATCTGGCCTCGATTGCCCGTCTGGCCGACCGCATCGGCGCGGTGACATCGGAACTGCGGGGGTTTTCCCGGCGCAGCGCGACCGATCTCAGCCCAGTGACAATTGGCGAGGTGATCGAGGGCGCACTGCTGATCCTCAAGGAGCAGTTGAAGGGCATTTCCATCACCCTGCCGCATGAGAATCTGGCGGCAAGCGGACGGGTCCAAGGCGGCAGGGTCAGGCTGGAGCAGGTGCTGGTCAACCTGCTGCAAAATGCGGCGCAGGCTCTTCGCGAGGTGCCGTCGCCGGCCATTACGGTGGATCTGATCCAGACGGATGAAGACGTAACACTGACCATTGCCGACAATGGTCCCGGCATTGCCGAAGAAGTGGAACGGCAATTGTTCACGCCCTTTATCACCAACCGCCCCGATGGGCTCGGTCTGGGGCTGGTCATTTCGCAGGACATCATGGCCGATGCGGGTGGTTCGTTGCGCCATGTCGACCGGCCGGGGGCGACTGGCGCCTGTTTCGCCATGACGATGAGGCGCGCAGCATGAGCGACAATCCCCCCACCAGGCCCTGCGTTGCCCTTGTGGATGACGATGACGATCTGCGCGAGGCAACCGCCCAGTTGCTGTCTCTTGCCGGTTATCGCGTCATGGAATTTTCCGGCGGGGCCGAAGCCGCGCGGACCATCGGGCCGGATTTTGAAGGCATCGTCCTTTCCGATGTGCGCATGCCCGGCATGTCGGGGGTGGACCTGTTCCGCCTGTTGCAGGAGCGTGACCGCGATCTTCCCGTGCTGCTGATCTCGGGCCATGCCGATGTCCAGATGGCGGTGGACGCGCTCAAGGCCGGAGCGTGGGATTTTATCGAAAAACCCTTTGCCCCCGATGCGCTGCTCGCCGCGGTGGGCCGGGCGGCCAAAGCGCGAAGGCTGGCGCTGGAAAACCGGGCGTTGCAACTGGCGGCGCAAAACGCGGCCAGCAGCGCAATCCTTGGCGAAACCCCGATGATCCGGCGGTTGCGCGACATGATCCCCGTATTGGGCCAGAGCGATATCGACCTTGTTATCCAGGGCGAGACCGGCACCGGCAAGGAACTGTTCGCCCGTTGCATCCACCGCGCCAGCGCGCGTTCAAGGCATCGCTTCCTGACGGTGGATTGCGCGACCATCCCGGCCGCCATTGTCGAAAAGGAGATGTTTGCCCACGGCGGCCTCCTCTCCACCTGCCATCGCGGCACACTGTTCCTCGACAATCTGGATCAGGCCGGCGGCGAATTGCAAAGCAGGCTGGCGCAATTTGCCGAAAAACGGGCCATCGCGCTGGAAACGCGCCAGCCGGAAGCCATCGACACCCGCATCATGGCCAGCATGGGCGAAGGCGGGCGGGACAGGATCTCTAACGCACTTTATCACCGGATCGCAGGGGTGCCGCTGCGCATGCCGCCGCTGGGCGAAAGAAGGGCGGACATTCCCCTGCTCTTTGCCCATTTCCTGAATCAGGCGACCGAAAGGCTGGGGCGGACCGCCCCGCCTTTCGATGACAGCATCCATGATTTGGGCGCAAGGGAATGGCCCGGCAATCTGCGCGAACTGGAAAATTTCGCGGAACGTTTCTGTCTGGGGCTGGAAGGGCACAGGGACAATCCCTCGACCAAGGGCGCCACATTGCCCGAACGCATCGACGCGTTTGAATGTGCGGCCATCCGGCAGGCGCTGATGGAGGCGAAAGGCGAAATTGCCCGCGCGATCAGCCTGCTGGGCATCCCGCGCAAGACATTCTATTACCGCACCAAACGGCTGGGGATAGACCTGCGCGCGATGCGGGCAGAAATCCTGAACGGCAAGTGATGCGGCGCAAGGTTCCGGGGCCCGGCGCAATCCGGAGCGCCATCCGGAGCGCAAAACTGTACCTCGAAGCGATCCGGATTACAGGGCGCCTTGGCCCGTCTGTCGTTGATAGACCAGCCTGCCGCCCAGAAATGTCATGTCCACCTTGCCCGCCAGAATAACCTCGGGCGCCGCCGTCAGCGGATCGAAGGGCAGCACGATCAGATCGGCCAATTTGCCCTTTTCGATCGTGCCCTTGGTGCCTTCCTCCCACGACAGAAATGGCCCGTCGGCGGTATAGCGGCGAATGGCCTCCTTGCGGCCGATGGCCTCCTGTGCACCATGCACCCGGCCCGAAAGCCCCTTGCGCGTGATGGCGGCATAGAGGCCCACCATGGGATTGACCGGCAAGTTATCGCTGCCAAAGGCCATGAACAGCCCGAACCTGTGCGCCGGGGTCACCACCGCATTGTTATGGGCCAGCCGCCAGTCATCGAGCGTCGCCTCATAGCGACCTTCAAGATTGTAGAGGAAATTGGGCTGCTGGGAGATGCCGATGGCGTGCGCTTTCATCGTGGCCATGGTGGCATCGGGCGGCATGATGGTGAAATGATCGAGAAACCAGCGATGGTCCTTGCCCGTCAGCTTCTGACTATCCAGCACTTTGGCATAGGCATCCACGGCTTGCGCGATGGCCGCATCGCCAATGGCATGAACGCCCATCTGCCACCCCAGCGCGGCGGCACTTTGGGTCAGTTCCAGAATTTCAGCGTCGGTCATCCGCCCCTTGCCGCGAAAGCCGGGTTGGCCCTTGTAATCGGCAAGCAACCAGGCGGTCGGCCCGGTAAAACCGCCATCCACACTCATCTCGCCAATCGGGCCAAGGCGGACATGTTCATCGCCATAGCCGGTGTGATGGCCAAAAGCCTTGAGCCTTTCGGCTCCGGGATGGTCGATATACATGGTGATGCGCGGCAATTCGGCGCCCATTTCCGCATAAAGTGCCTGCGCGCGGCGGAAAGTGAGGGTCGGGGGCGGATTGGCAATACCGCCCTTGTCGAGCGGCTCGTCATTGAAGCTGCCGCTGGCGTCGAAAAAGCTGGTGATGCCCAGCGCCAGGATCGATTTGAGCCAGGCGATATTGGCGGGCCGCATCTGCTCCCATGTCGGCGGCGGGATATGCCGACGAACCAGATCGAGACTTTCGCGGATGATGCCATTGGGTTCGCCCGTGGCATCATGTTCGATCAGACCGGCTTTGGGATCAGGCGTATTGCGGTCGATCCCCGCGATTTTAAGCGCCGCCGAATTGGCAACGCCCGAATGCGCCCCCGCCCGCACCAGCCACACCGGATTGTCGGGCGCGGCCGCATCCAGATCGGCGCGGGAGAGATTGCGGTTCTCCACCAGATTGGCTTCCTGCCACTGCGATCCGGTAATCCATTGCCCCGGCCCCAACGCCTTGGCTTTTTCGCGCAGCATCGCCTGCACCTCGGCGACGGAATGGGCGCTGGCGACGGGGATATCGCTTGGAGCCACCGGGTAAGGGTGGAGATGGGTGTCGGTAAAGCCGGGCATCACCGTGCGTCCGCCAAGGTCGATCACTTTGGCCGCCTTGTAGCGTTGCAGCAGTTCTTCGCCGCCAGTCGCAACAATACGCTCACCCTTGATCGCGACAGCCGACCGGATCGAAAAGGCCTTGTCCACGGTCAACACCCGGCCATGGTGCAGAATAAGATCCACCGCCGCAGCAGGCTTGGCAAAGGCGTGGGCCGACAATGCCGCGCTGAACAAAAGCGAAGTGGTCAGCAAGGCGCGGGACAGGGACAGTCTGGCAAGGTGACGCTGCATGACAAAGGCTTTCCCAGTGTGTGGCCCAGTGTGTGGCTTTGACAAGATCCGGCTGGTTGCTTTGTCCGGTTGCCTGACGCCCGCCCCACCCTGTCTGCAATTTCCTTCATAAGCACTTCTGCGCCGCGTTCCATGGCGCAAAGCTACGTATAATCAGGCGCTGCGGGGCGGCCCCAAATACCGCCATACCGGCCGCGCCCTCACATGCACCGCAGATCGCCCAGCGTCTTGCGCACCGCCTCCAGAAGCGGCGTTCGGGGCTCATCGCCCAGGATCGCCACCAGTCCGGCGTTGGTCATGCGGACCGGCTGTTGCCAGAGATAGCGCATCTCCATCATCTCGCGCGGGGTGGTCGCCACCAGCGCGGCGGCGCGCAGCAGCCACCACGGCAGCGGACGGATGCGCACAGCGGGATCGCCGAGCACGCGGGCAATGGCCTGCACCATCTGGCGCCCGTCATGATCCCAGTGGCCCTCCATATGGAATGAGCCAAAGGGCGGCAGATCGGCGTGCTCCAACAGCCGGACCATGGTTTCGGCGACGTCGGGCAGATAGGCCCATTGATGGCCGACACCCTGCTTGCCCGGATTGCGGATGACCTTGGGGCGGGTTCCGGGAGTCACCAAACCCTGTCCGAACCAGTTGTTGACCGCGCCAGGGCCGAAAAAGTCGCCCGCCCGGACGATCAAAGCCGTGCAGCTTCCCTGTTCGGCCGCCATGTGGAGCCGCTGCTCCATCGCCACGCGGATCTTGCCCTTGCGGGTCTCTGGGTTCTGCGGCGCGCCTTCGGCAATGTTGGGGAAAACGTCGGGCCCGAAATTATAAACCGTCCCCGGCAGCAGGATGCGCGCTCCGTTTGCCGCTGCGGCCCGGATCGTGTTGTCCAGCATCGGCAGAACAAGGCGGTCCCAGTCGCGATAGCCCGGCGGGTTGACCGCATGGACGATGACCGACGCGCCCTGTGCCGCCGATGCGACCGAGGGCGCGTCCATCGCATCCCCGGTCACCGCCTCGCACTCCTCCGGGAATTCGACATCAGCGCGGCGAGTCAGCGCCCTGACCTGCCAGCCGCCGGCAATCAGACGACGCATCACAGCACCGCCGATGCCACCTGTCGCCCCCAGAACCAAAGCCGTCTTCTTCATCTTTCGCCTCCTTGTTTATGCAGGGGCAAGATGGAGCGGATTTCAATAAACGGAAATTGCCGTATTTCGTACATATGCTATACGAAAATAGATGAACAAAGAACCGAGTTGGGATGTCTATCGCAGTTTTGCCGCAGTGCTGCAGCAGGGCTCGCTGTCGGCCGCGTCGCGCGCCCTTGGCATGACCCAGCCCAGCATTGCCCGCCACATCGACGCGCTGGAACAGGCGATCGGCGTCAAGCTGTTCGTACGCTCGCAGCGGGGTCTGTCGGCCACCGATCACGCATTGGCGCTGCGCCCACACGCCGAAGCCCTTGTCGCCGCGGCCGAAGCGCTCCGCCGATCCGCAGAAGGCGCGCCGGGAAAGCCCGAAGGCACGGTGCGTATCACCGCCAGCCAGGCGGTCGGGACGCACCACCTGCCCGCGATCCTGACCCGCCTGCGACAGGCGCAACCTCGGCTGCATTTCGAACTCGCATTGACCGACGACCTCGACGACCTGCTGCAGCGCCAGGCCGACATCGCGATACGGATGACACAGCCCGAGCAGAAATCGCTGGTGGCCAGGAGCGTAGGCTCCCTCAGCCTTGGCCTTCACGCCCACCGCAGCTATCTTGAGCGAAACGGTCGGCCCCGCCGGCTCGAAGACCTGCGCGAACACGACCTGATCGGCTTTGATGCCGAAACACCCTTTACCAGAGCCGGTATGCGGCATCTGCCGGGGATTGAGCGTTCAATGTTTGCTCTGCGCGTCGACGATGCGGCGGCACAGTTCGAAGCCATTCGCGCCGGTTTCGGCATCGGCATTTGCCAAACCGCCGTTGCGAAGCGCGACACAGACCTCTGCCGCGTGCTGGCAGAGCTGTTCGATCTGCCCCTGCCGGTGTGGATCGTGATGCACGAAGACCTGCGAAACGGCAGCCGCTACAGATTCACCTTCGACGCGCTGGTCGAGGCGTTCACCGGGATCACGCAGGCCGCCCAAGGCGTGTGATGCTCTGGCAATCAGGTGAGAGAACAGGCAATCTTGGTCGCGATCCCGACCGTGGCGGGCGTAGGTGGGGGAACCTTTCCCCCACCAGCCCATGATTAAAAGTGATAGCCGACCGACACGCCATAGAGGCGCGGCTCGCCGGAAAATCCCACCGAGGAACCGTTGGGCAGATAGAGGATCGTGCGGCGATAGGCCTTGTCCGCCAGATTGGTGACATAGGCCGACACGCGCACCGCGCCGATATCCATTCCCGCGCGCAGGTTGAGCAGGCCATAGGCGGCCTCCTCGGTCAGCGGCATGCCCGCGCCATAGGCGATATTGCCCTGTCCCGGCTCGTGGAAGAAACGGGTCATATAGCTGTATTCGGCCCGCAGCGTCAGTTCGCGGCCCGCGCCCATCGGAATGCGCTGTTCGGCATTCAGGCTGAGCGAATGTTTGGGGGCGCGCACCATGGTTGTGTTCGAGAAATCGGTGGTCGCATTATAGATGAACTGGTCATACTTGGCGTCCAGATAGCCATAGGCCAGCCCCAGCGTGGTGCGCGCGGTGGGATGCGCGGTGATTTCCAGCTCCAGCCCCTTGATAGTCGAACTGGCCGCATTGGCGATGAGGGGCGTTGCCGAACTGACCGAACCGATGATGCGGGCGACCTGAAGATTCTTGTAATCATACCAGAAGAAGGCGCCGTTGACGCGCAGCGCGCGGTTGAGCCAGTCGGTCTTGAACCCGGCCTCATAGGCGGTCAGATATTCGGGCTGAAACGTGCTGTTGGCCACGGCCAGCGTGAAGGGAATATATTGAAACCCGCCGCCCTTGTAGCCGGTGGAATAGCTGGCATAGACCTTGGCGTCGCGGCTCAGCTTGTAATCGACCACCACGCGCGGATCGGCGCTGGAGGAGGACAGGTGGTTGGTGGTGGCAAAGGGCACCGCGATCAGCGGCAGACCGGGGTTGGTGTTGGTGCCCGACTGGTTGGCCCATTTCGTATCGTTCGAATAACGCCCGCCCAGCGTCACCGTCAGCCGGTCATTGATATGCACCGCCGCCTGGCCGAACACGGCCCAGGCATTGGCGCCATAGGTCGAGGCCGAGACGTCCACCGCGCTGGTGGTGACGGTGTAAAAGGCCCAGTTCTTGCCCATCGGGAATGTGTCGATGCGGCTGGAGCCGTCGTGATAGTAATAGGCGCCCAAGATCCAGTCCACCTTGCCGCCAAAGGACAGGCCGCCCCCCGGCGCCGAGGTCAGGCGCAACTCCTGCGTGAACTGGTTCGAGCGTTCATTGGTCAATTGCTGGAGCACGTCGAGCGAGGAGCCTTCCAGCTCGCGCCCGTCATAGCTGTCGAGATGGCGCAGCGCGGTGATCGAGGTGATCGAAAGATCATTCAGCGCATAGTCGATCTTGGCCGAATAGGTCTGGGCATGGCGGCTGAGCACCGGATCATGGACCAGATAGCCTTCATAGAGCGACTTGGGCGGGGTGGCGGTAAAGCCCGCCCCGGCAAAGAACACCGCATTCGGGTTGGTCGAGGTGCCCTGATTGAACCCGGCAAAGGCGGCCTTGTTGCCATCGACCATGAAATCCGCGCCGAGGTCGATCTTGAGGCCATCAACTGGCTTGAGCGTCACGCGGATCCGCCCGCCGGTATTGTCCAGCCCCTGAAAACGGTTGCCCGTGGTCAGATTGGTCGAATAACCGTCGCGCTGGGTGGTCCAGAGCGCAACGCGGGCCATCACCTTGTCGCCCGCAATCGGGCCGCCCACCGCGCCGAACAGGTTCCACCCGTTGTAATTCGACACCCCCGCCTCGAAATCGCCGGTCAGGTGGTCGGTGGGCGCCTTGGTGATGACATTGATCGCGCCGCCGATCGTGTTGCGGCCATAGAGCGTGCCCTGCGGGCCGCGCAGCACTTCGATGCGCTCCACATCCTTCATCGCGCCGAAACTGCCCGAGGAGCGCCCATAATAAACATCATCGGCAAACACGCCCACCGAGCTTTCCGAACCCGGATCGAACGAGCGCGTGCCGATGCCGCGAATATAAAGCTGGGGCCGCACCGCGCCAAAGCTGCCGAAATAGAAATTGGGCACTTGCGTGGCGATATTGCCGAGGTTGACGATGCCGGTCTTGGCGATCTGATCGCCGCCAAGAGCGGTCAGGGCCACGGGAATGGATTGCGCGGTTTCCTTGCGGCGCTGCGCGGTGACCACAATGTCGGCGGATTCCACCTTCGGCCCGGCCTCCTGCGCCATGGCGGGCGCGGCATGGGCGGCCAAGGCCAGCGCGAGGCCGGCGGTCGATTTCATCAGTCGCGTCTTCATGGATGCTCCCCCCTGTTTCGGCTCATCCGAGCCCGTTTTTGCAAAGCGCGCGGGGGCGTTCGGCCCCGCGCCGCATCCGGCATCCGCCGCTTTGCATGTGATGCCTGAAATCTGCCCGGACCTGCCTTGGGTGGTCCGGCTTTTGCCGTCATCATCGCCCCCATTGGTCCGATGCGGCTTTATCTCCCTGTTTCTTTTGTCGTGATTTTCCCCCTCATGTCGGCTCAAACCGATTGTATTTCCTTGCCCATTTTGCGCAGGGCCACGTCGGGATCGGCCAAAACCGCCGGGTCCACCCGCGCGCCCTGTGCGATCAGCTTCCGCAAGATCCGCATGTCGGCCCCGGCATCCACACCCACCGCGCCGGTCAACACGCCCTGACTCAACCCAAAGACCATGCGGGGGCGACCATCCGGCCCCATCCGTGTAATCCATTGCTCGGCCGCGATGCGCCCGGCGACCTGATAATTGACGCCGAACTGATCGGTCCAATACCAGGGCACTTCATGCGCCCCCGCCTCGCCCGTCACCATCGCGCGCGCGGCCGCCGCGCCCTGATGCAGGGCATTGGCCCATGTCTCCTGCCGCACCGCGCCGCCCAGAAAGGCTTGTTCCTGGCGGGCAATATCGCCTGCGGCATAGATGGCGGGGTGGCTGGTGCGGCCTTGCGCATCGACCAGAATGCCATCATCCATCGCCAGCCCGGCGGCGGCGGCCAGTTCGTCATTGAGCGTCACGCCGATGCCATAGACCACCAGATCGCCGACAAATTCCCGGCCCTCGGCGCAGGTCAGGCGGACCATGCCGCCCTCGCGCGAGGCATCGGCCAAATCGACCCCGCAATGCAGCGCCACATCATGATCGCGGTGCGCCTGCGCCAGCAGATCGGCCAGCGGTTGGGGCGCGCCGCGCGCCAGCAGGCGGGGTGCCCGCTCGATGACCTCAACCGACAGGCCCAATGCCGAAGCGGTCGCGGCCACCTCCAGCCCGATGACCCCGCCGCCCACCACCAGCAGACGGCGCCCCGGCACCAGCTCCGCTCGCAGGCGCCGCGCATCATCGGCGCTGCGGAGCACATGCGCCGCCTCGCCCAGCGCGTCGAGCAAGGGATAGCGCCGCGCCCGCGCCCCTGTGGCGATCAGCAGCTTGTCAAAGCCGATGCGTTCACCGTCGGTCAGTGTGACGACCTGCGCGCCCGGATCAATGGCAGTCGCACCCTGCCCCAGTTTCAGCTCAATGGCGCGGTCGGCGTAGAAATTGGCCGGATAGATCGGCGGGGCGGCCCCGTCCGCGCCGCGCAGCGCTTCCTTCGACAGCGGCGGGCGTTCATAGGGCAGATGCGGATCATCGCCGATCATCACAATCCGGCCCGCAAAACCGGCCGCGCGCATGGCCGATGCCGCCGCCGTTCCGGCATGGCCCGCGCCCAGAATGACGAAGCAGGGCGCCGTCATACCGCCTCCGCCACGCATCGCGCCGAAACCATGCCCATGCCCGCAATCCATTCGTCGATCGGGTGGTAATAGTGGCGCGTCCCGGCATAGGGACCAACCGCCCGCATCGCGGCAAAAGCGGCGACCCAGGCTCGGATCTCATGCCCGCCGCGCCCGCCGCGTTCGGAAATTTCCGCATCGCTCATGGTGTCAAAGCGGCCAAGGCGTCCGGCAAGAAAGTCCTCGATCAGCCCTTCATCCCATGCGGCATCGAGGGGCAGCGTCTCGCCCTTGGCCTCGCCGTGCGCCAGCGCCTCACCCTTGGCAAGCACATTGGCCTGACGGCGCGCACGCGCCTCGGGGGCGGGATTGCGCCCGGCGATCAGGAATTCTTCGACCTCAGGCCCCACATGCCCCATCTGCGGCGTGGGCGGATCATGGCTGAGCCCGCCCGAACCGATGATCAGCACGCGTTCCGGGCGCACGGCCAGAAAGCGCCCCACCGAGGCCCCCAGCGCCAGCGCGCGATGCACCGGCGGCAGCGGGTGGGCCGCGCCATTGATGAAAATCGGCAGCACAGGATAGCGCGTCACATCGCGGGTGAGCAGCGCCAGCGGCTGGGTAAAGCCATGGTCGGCCTGCATTCGATAGGAATAGGCCAGATCCACGCCTTCATTCTGAACATGGCGGACCAGATCGAGCGCCAGCGCCTCTGGCACCGGCAGGGCATCGGCCCAGTAATCCCAGTCCCCCGCCCCGCACGCCCGCACGCCAAGGCAGAAGGGCGGCATCAGGTCATAGAAGAAACCGTTGAAATGATCGGGCGCAAACATCACGATCAGTTGCGGATCGAAGGCTTCGACCTCACGCGCCAGATCGGCAAAGGCGGCGCGGGCGCCCGCCTCGACCTCGGGGGCGGGATGGATGAATTCCATCATCGGCGTGTGCGAGGCACAGATCAGGCGGATGTTGCTCACAGATCCAGCCCTCCGGCCACATGGCGGATGCCCCGGATGCCCAGCCCGCAATCGGCGTTGATGAAAACCCCGCTCAGCGTGCGATTGTCGGCCCGACTGGCCAGCATGACATAGGGGCCGACGAAATCATCGGGATCGGGAAAGAATTGCAGCGGCAGGATCGCGCTGATCGCCTCGGGGCTGCGGCTGTCCATGATGCGCTGGTCCTGCTGGCCCAGCGCGGCCGCACCGCGCAGGTCGCTGGCCATGCCGCTGGGGGCGACGGCATTGACGCGCACCTTGGGCGCCATTTCATAGGCCAATTGGCGCACAAGGCCCACGCCCGCATGTTTGGAGGCGGTATAAAGCGGGCCGCCGCCGCCCGGATAGAAGGCCGAATTGGACAGGGTGAAGATGATCGACCCCTCGCTTTCGATCAGCGCCTGCGCCGCCGCCTTCGCGCCCAGCAGATAGCCTTTAACGTTGATGGCGAAGAGTTCGTCAAAGCCGCGCTCCAGCTCCTCGCCGCTGCGCCCCACCAGCGTGGCGCCATGGTCCCAGATGGCCGCATTGCCGATAAAGCAATCAAGCCGCCCGAAACGCGCCAGCACTGCCTCCACCGCGCGAGCATTGTCGGCAAAGGAGCGCACATCGCCCTCCACCGCCAGCACCGCATCGGGATATTGCGCATTCAGCATCGCCACGCGCCCCGCATCGCGCTCCAGCACGCCCACGCGCGCGCCCTCGGCCACAAAACGGCGCAGGATCGCCAGCCCCAGCCCCGACCCGCCCCCGGTGATCAGCGCGACCTGTCCGGCAAGGCGGCTCACGCGGCGCTCTCCACCGTGACGTAGATTTCCCCGTCCTCGATGCTCACCGGATAGGTGGCCAGATCGATATAGGCGGGCTGGCTCAAGGCCTTGCCGGTGCGCAGACAGAAGCGTGCGGCATGGAGCGGGCATTCGACCGTGCAGTCATCCTCGATATAGCCATCGGCCATCGAGGCATCGCCATGGGTGCAAAGATCGGCCAGCGCGAAATATTCGCCGCCGACATGAAACACCGAAACGGCAGGCTCGCTCTCGATGCGCTTTGCCTCGCCGGAGGGAAGGTCGGCGGCGGCGCAGACGTGGAATTTGGTCATGATGGGGGCTCGGATAATCAGAGGATGATCGACACATTGGCCGACATCAGCGTGAACTCGTCGAGTTCGAGGCGGCGGCGGGCGATGATGAAGGTTTCGCCGCCATCGGGCGCGGGGATGCGCCGCAACGTGTCGCGGCGTGTGCCGATAAAGCTGTGGTGGTCATGCGCCTTGGACGCGCGATGGACCAGATAGTTGCAGCCCACCACCAGCTCGTCATCGGCCTGCGCCAGAACGCGCACATTGGTGACGAAATGGCGGGTGCGGCTGGCCGGTTCCTCGGCCCATGCCTGACCCGTTTCGACGCGGGCGACGCGGCGTTCGAGCTGATATTTGTCCTCGTGGAAAATATAGGTCGTGGGCGGCGCCCAGCCCCGGCGGCGATCGCGGAACTGCGCCAGCGAATTGGTGTCGAGCGTATATTCGATGTCATCGGCCAAAAGATCGAGCCATTTGCGCAGCCGACGGTCATCGAGCAGCGCGGCCTCCAGATAGAGGAATTGCTCGACCTCATGCTGAAGATCGGCCGAAACGCGCAGCGGACGGGTCAGTTCATCAAGCATCGATCACCTCCTGCTCCCATGCGGCGCCCGCCGCCTCGATCTCGTTCCAGCTTTTGCCGGTCATCAGATCGACCCAGCGCTGGTAAAAACCGCGCGCGGCGGTTTCGGCGAAAGTGCCGTTGGTGATGCCCGGAATGCCGTCCTCGCGGCGCTCCTCGAAACCAAGGCCCATCTGCATGCAGAAATCGGTCTGGCGGGCCTTGTGGCCGCGCAGCACCTTTTGCACCTCGATCCAATTTTCCGAATCGTCCTGTTCCAGAAAGCCCGCCGGGCCAAAGGCGCGCGCATGGCTCTTTTTCAGCGCTTCCTTCACCTCGGGCGGCGCGGCCTTGTCGGCGATACAGAAGACCCAGACCTCGATCCGCCCCGGCCCGCGCGGATGCCATACGCGCAGCGTCTGAGTGCCGTTGAGCCAGGAAAGCGTGGGAAACATCGTGTTATGCCCGGCCAGACGCAGCGCCCGCACCTTGCCAAGGCGCGCCTCGGCCTCGGGATAGGTTTCGCGGAAATAGGCCGAAACCTCGCCGCCGACCCAAACATTGGCATCGGCATTTTCGGTGAAGAAAAAGGCGCTGCCATGGCCTTTGCCCGCAAATTGCACGCCGCCGAGGCCATTGGCCCATGCCGGGCGCTCGGTCTGGCCATCGCCCAGCGGGCTGCCGTCGGGCTTGTTCTGGGGCGTGGGCGCCAAAACCTGAATGGCCGAGGCATGGGTGTAGGGGGCGTGATACTGGTCGGAGCAGAATTGCTCGGCGGCGAATTTCCAGTTGCAGTCGATCATCCATTTATGGACGCCGCCCACCACCTCGGTGCCGCCCTCGCGCCGGTCGAGAAAACCGTCGAGATACCACGCCATATCGCCCAGATAAGTGGTCAGATCAGGCGCGCTTTCATCCCAATTGGCGAAAATCAGGCCCTTGTAATTCTCGACGCGCGGCGCCTTGATCAGCCCCCATTTCGACTTGTCGAGCTTGCCGCGATAGGCTTCCTTTTCCAGCGGCACCGATTGCAGCGCGCCATCCACCTGATAGGCCCAGCCGTGATAGGGGCAGGTGAAAGCCTTGGTGTTGCCGCTGTCGGCATGGCACAGTTTCATGCCGCGATGGCGGCACTGGTTCATCATCACCTGAACCGAGCCATCTTTTTGCCGGACCACCAGCACGGGGTCTTCGCCCATGAAAGTGTTGAAGAAATCGCCCGGATTGGGGATCTGGCTTTCATGCGCCAGAAACAGCCAAGTGCGGCCGAACACGCGCTCCAGTTCCAGTTCATACAATTGGGCATCGCTGTAAATGGCGGGTTTGACGGTGCCATTGCGCGAATCCACCAGCGATCGGATCTGATCGTCGTCCATGCTGCAACTCTCCCCGAAAATGGGGCCGGACGGGCCGGCTCTCTGGGCATGGAATTAACGGAGGGAGACGCGCCGCTGAAATACTTAATTCTTGCCAACTTATAGGGCATACCTATAAGTCCTGAATATGGAACTGCGTCATCTCCGCTATTTCGTCGCCGTGGCCGAAGCGCTCAGCTTTACCCGCGCGGCCCAGACGCTGCGCACCGCGCAACCCTCGCTCAGCCAGCAAATCCGTGATCTTGAATATGAAATCGGCACGCCCCTGCTCTATCGCGACAAGCGCAATGTCGCGCTGACCCCGGCGGGCAAGGTGTTTCTGGACGAGGCCAAGCTGGTGCTGGCCCAGGCCGAGCGGGCCAAGCTGCTGGCGCGCCGCGCGGGCGAGGATATGGGCGACACGCTGACCATCGGTTTTGTCCCGGCCGCCGAGGTCAAGATTTTCCCCCAGACGCTGACCATGCTGCGCGCGGAATTTCCCGCCACGCGAATCGTCATGCAATCGCTGACCACGTTTGAACAGCATGAGGCACTGTCATCGGGGGCCATCGACTTTGGATTTCTGCGCCCGCCGGTCGATGATCCGTCCATCGACAGCATGGTGATCCTGCGCGAATCGCTGGTGCTGCTGATGCCCGCCGATCACCCCTGTTGCTGGAGCAGCGAAGTGTCGCTGAGCGCGATGGCCGACACGCCATTCCTGCGCATCGCCAGTCGCCACGCGGGCAATCTGGGGCAAGTGATCGACGATCTGGCGCGGCGCGAGGGCGTCACACTCAATGCCGTGCAGGAGGTCGAGAATGTGCTGACCCTGCTCACCCTTGTCAGCCTTGGCGTGGGTTTCAGCATCATGCCCGATTATGTGGCGCAACTCAGTTTTCGCAATATCGTCACCCGTCCGCTGGCCGGGCCGACCGTTAGGGCCGAATTGATGGCGGCATGGCGGCGCGACAATGCCAAGCCCGAAGTGCAGGCACTGGTGCGCAGGCTGCAGGAAATGCAGGACCACGAACTATAGGTTTTGCATCTTAATTGATCGCAAATTCGTATTGGAACCGCCCCGGCCTTTGACGGATGCCAGCGCCCACGGGCGATCCCTTGCGGACAGCCGTGACGGGAGAGAGCCAGCACGGAAAAAACCATGGGATGCCCTTGAGCAAAGGAACATCCGGACATGACCCCCGCCTATAGCGAGACTTCCACCAGCCAGTTTGTTGACGTAAACGTGGATGGTGCGCCCTATCGCATTCACTACAATGACATCGGCACCGGCCAGCGCGCTGTTGTGATGCTGCACGGATCAGGCCCCGGCGCGACGGGCTGGGCCAATTTCAACCGCAACATCGATCCTTTCGTCGCCGCGGGCTATCGCGTACTGCTCATCAACTGTCCCGGCTGGGGCCAGAGCGATCCGGTGGTCTGCACCGGTTCGCGCTCGGCACTCAACGCAGGGGCGGTCAAGGGCGTGCTCGATGCGCTGGGGATCGAAAAGGCCGATCTGGTCGGCAATTCGATGGGCGGCCACAGCGCGGTCGCCTTTGCGCTGGCCAATCCGGCGCGCGTCGGCAAGCTGGTGCTGATGGGCGGCGGCACGGGCGGCCCCAGCCTTTACGCGCCGATGCCGACCGAGGGCATCAAGCTGTTGCAGGGCCTTTACCGCGACCCGACCATCGAAAAGCTCAAGGCGATGATGAATGTCTTTGTCTATGACGCCAGCGCGCTGACCGAGGCGCAGATGCAGATGCGGCTCGACAATATGCGCTCGCGCCTCGACCATCTGGAAAATTTCGTGAAAAGTCTGGCCGCCAATCCGCGCCAGTTCCCCGATCAGAACGCGCGTCTGCATGAAATTGCCGCGCCCACGCTGATCGTCTGGGGCCGTGATGATCGCTTTGTGCCGATGGATGTGGGGCTGCGCCTGCTGGCGGGCATTCCCAATTCCCAGCTTCACGTCTTTGCCCGCTGCGGCCATTGGGCCCAATGGGAACATGCCGATGTGTTCAACGAAATGGTGCTGAACTTTCTCAGCCGCTGAATGAAAAAGGCTGGCCTTTCAGAGCGAAAGGCCAGCCTTTTCTTTACCTTGCACCCGCCAGATCGAGCGCGATATCAACAATCATGTCCTCCTGACCGCCCACCATCTTGCGGCGGCCCACTTCGGCCAGGATGCTGCGCGTATCCACGCCGTAATCCTTCGCGGCCTTTTCGGCATGGCGCAGGAAACTGGAATAGACCCCCGCATAGCCCAGCGTCAGCGTCTCGCGGTCCACCTGCACCGGGCGGTCCTGAAGCGGGCGCACCAGTTCATCGGCGGCATCCATCAGCGCATAGAGATCGCAGCCATGGTTCCAGCCATAGCGATCGGCCGCCGCGATAAAGACTTCGAGCGGCGCATTGCCCGCCCCGGCCCCCATGCCCGCCAGCGAGGCATCAACCCGCACCGCGCCGTTCTGCACCGCGATCAGCGAATTGGCCACGCCCAGCGAGAGGTTGTGATGGGCATGGACCCCGCGCTGTGTCTCGGGCTTCAACACGCGGTCATAGGCCTGAAGACGCGCGGCATAATCATCCATGTTCATCGCGCCGCCGCTGTCGGTCACGTACACGCAATGCGCGCCGTAATCCTCCATCATTTTCGCCTGAACCGCCAGCGCTTCCGGGCTGGTCATATGGCTCATCATGAGGAAGCCGGAGACATCCATGCCCAGCCCCCGCGCCGCCTCGATATGCTGGCGGCTGACATCGGCCTCGGTGCAATGGGTGGCGATGCGCACGCTGCGCACGCCCATCTCATAGGCATGTTTCAGATCATGCACCGTGCCGATGCCGGGCAACAGCAGCGTGGTCAGCACGCTGTGCTCCAGCACCTCGGCCACCGCGCCGATCCAGTCCCAGTCGGTATAGGCGCCAAAGCCATAGTTGAAGGACGAACCTTGCAACCCGTCGCCATGGGCCACCTCGATGGCGTCCACCTTGGCGCGGTCCAGCGCGCGGGCGATGGCCCGCACATGGTCGAGGCCATATTGGTGCCGCACCGCATGCATCCCATCGCGCAGGGTCACATCCTGAATATAGAGCTTTTGGTTCTTGGGATCAAAGCTCATGCCGGTTCTCCCGCGAAATGCCGAAGGGCTATTTTCTCGGCGGTCTTCAACGCCGCCGAGGTCATGATGTCGAGATTGCCCGCATAGGCAGGCAGGTAATGGGCCGCGCCCTCGACTTCCAGAAACACCGTGACCTTGAGGCCGGTGAATTCGGTCTGGCCGGTGCCCGCCATTTCGGGAATGCGCAGCGGCGCGTTCGATCCGATATGCTCAAACTGCACCTGCTGCTTCATGCGATAGCCCGGCACATAGGCCTGCACATCGGCCACCATGTCGTGGATGCTCTGGCGGATGGCCTCGGGGTCGGCCTCCTCGCACAGGCAATAGACCGTGTCGCGCATGATGAGCGGCGGCTCGGCGGGGTTGAGGATGATGATCGCCTTGCCCCGCGTGGCGCCGCCCACCTTGACGATGGCCTCGTTGGTGGTTTCGGTGAATTCGTCGATATTGGCGCGCGTGCCCGGCCCTGCCGATTTCGAGGAAATCGAGGCGACGATCTCGCCATAATGCACGCGCGCCACGCGGTTGACCGCCGCGACGATGGGAATGGTCGCCTGCCCGCCGCAGGTCACCATGTTGACATTGGGCGCGTCCAGATTGGCCTCGCCATTGACCGGCGGGATCGTATAGGGCCCGATGGCTGCAGGCGTCAGGTCGATCACCCGCTTGCCGTGCGCCTGAAGGATCTCATTGTTGCGCTTGTGCGCGCCCGCGCTGGTGGCGTCGAACACGATGCCGATCTCGGCGAATTCGGGCATGGCGATCAGGCCGTCAATGCCTTCATGCGTCACCGCAGCGCCCATCCGTTTGGCGCGGGCCAGACCGTCACTGGCCGGGTCGATGCCCACCATCACACCCATTTCCAGCACCTTCGACAGGCGCATGATCTTGATCATCAGATCGGTGCCTATGTTTCCCGATCCGATGATGGCCACTTTCGTCTTTGCCATAGTTTCTATTCCTTTGAATAGGTAAAGCTGCAGGCGCCGATGCCGCCCACGCGGGCCAAGACATGATCGCCCGGATTAAGCGCCACCATCGGCCCCAGCGCGCCCGCCAGCACGATGTCGCCCGCGCGCAGGGACGCGCCCCGCGCCGCCAGCGTCCGCGCCAGCCATGCCGCCGCGTTCAGCGGATGGCCCAACGCCGCCGCGCCCACACCCACCGAGGCGATGGTGCCATTCACTTCCATCACCATGCCGGCGGTATAAAGGTCGGCGCCTTCCAGCCCCCGTCCCTCGCCGGCCAGCACGAAGAAGGCCGAGGAGCCATTGTCGGCCACCGTATCGGAAAAGGTGATCTTCCAGTCGGCAATGCGGGAATCGACGATTTCGATCGCGGCATGGACGCCCGATACGGCGGCGGCCACATCATCGGCCGTGGCATCGGGCGAGAGCAGATCGGCACCCAGCACAAAGGCGATTTCTGCCTCGGCCTTGGGCTGAAGACAACGCGCCGGATCGAGGAAGCCGCCATCGGCCACCTGCATATCGTCAAACAGCGCGCCGAAATCAGGCTGGTCCACGCCCAGTTGCTTTTGCACCGCTGTTGCGGTCAAACCTGCCTTGCGCCCCACGATGCGGCGGCCCTGCTCCTGCCAGAAACGCGTGTTGATATCCTGCACCGCATAGGCCCCGGCAATATCCACCGGGTCGAGATACTCGCGCAGCGGAGGCACCGCTCCGCCGCTGTAGGCTTCGCGTAACAGGCGCGCTGCGGCTTGATGATTGTCGCTCATATCGTCCTCTTCCAGACCTTGTGTTCGCAGATAAACGCCATGAGGACTTGGCGCCAGAGCGCCTCGGCGCTATCTTCTCACCATATGAGAAATGGAACTCCCACCCTTTCCGCCACCAGCCGCGCGCTGGCCATGCTGGAGGCCGTGATTGCCGATGGTGGCCTGTCCACGGTTTCGGCTCTGGCGCGCGCGCAGGGCATGCCTCCGGCCACAGCCCATCGCCAGATCGCAACGCTGGTGGCCGAAGGCTTTCTGGCCCCGATGGGCGGGGGCAGGCATCGCGCCGGGCCGCGCCTGCGGGCGATGCTGGCCAAGGTCGATGACCGGCAGATCATGGCCCATGCGGCGGCCCCCCTGCTCAACCGATTGGCCGCCCGCTATGGCGGCGTGGCCCAGATGGGCACGCTGGAGAACGATATGGTGACCTATCGCGTCAAGACCGGCGAAAATGCAGGCGAGCTGTTCACCCGTGTCGAGATGCAGCTTGAGGCCTATTGCTCAGGGATGGGCAAGGTGCTGCTGGCCCATCTTCCGGCCGGGGAGCGTGAAACCTATCTGGCGGGCGGGCCCTTTGTCGCGCTGACCCCCGATACGATCACCGATCCCACCGATCTGGCCCGCGAACTGGCCTGTGTGGCGCGGCAGGGCTATGCTCTGGATCGCGGCGAGATCGTTGCGGGCCTATCCTGCATCGCGGTTCCGGTTCATCAGACCGACGGGACGGTTGTCGCGGCCATATCGCTGTCGCGCAAGGTTCCGGGCGGGGCCGAGCCGCGCATCATCAAGGCCCTGCAGGATACCGCGCAAGCGTTGAACAGGCAGCTCTTTACGACATGAATACAGCCCCCGTGAAGCGAGCGATTTCATGCCGTAAAGCCGGAGTTTTGCTTCAAGTTGCGTGGCTTCCGTAATCCTGCACAAGTTCGCAACTTAACGCGAAGTTGCAATGCCATCCCCCTTGAATTTCGGCATAGTATAGAATTCCGGCGTCTCGCGTCCATCCCGCTCCATCGGCGGCACTCCGGTCGTGGAAATGTAATGGGCCATGAGATTGTCCGCCATCGCTTCGCGAACCTGCTTCATCTTCGGATCATCGATCAGATTGCGCATTTCCAGTGGATCGCGCTTGCGATCGTAAAGCTCATATTGCCCACCGGGCCGCGCCACAAATTTATAGGCCGAGGTCGTCACCGCCGCCGCGCGACGGACGGTGGCGGATTCGCCCACCTGCAGGTCGTGCTTGGCGGTATAGAGATTGGCGGGCCCTTCCATTGCCGGTTCAAAGGCCTGCGGCTCGAACGTGTCATAGCCCGCCTCGGTATAGGCGGCGCGGGTGGCATCGCCCGCCGCGCCCATGATCTGGGGCATAAGGCTCTGGGCGAAATGGGTATGCTTTGCCTGAACGCGGCCAGCATCCAGCATCGTGGCCATGACATCATAGAGTTCAACCATTTCGGGCACGACATGCCCCTGCGCCCCGCCCGGCATGCGGATCATCAACGGCACATGGGTCAAATTACCCTCCAGCCCGCCCGGCCATTTTTCCACCATGCCATAATCGCCCGCATAATCGCCATGGTCGGACGATGCGATGACCATTGTGTCCTTGGCCCGGCCGGTGCGCTCGACCGCCTCCATCAATTGGCCAAATAGCCAGTCGGCATAGCTGACCTGACCATAATAGGTGGCGCGGACCTGACGGAAATCGGCATCACCGGCCTGATCGAGATGATAGGCCTTGCGCACCGCCTCATGAAACATCGGCTTTTTGCCCAACCCCGGCGGGGCCAGCGGCGGCAGCGCTTCCGGCTTATAGAGATCGTGGAAACCCTGCGGCGCCAGATAGGGCGGATGCGGTTGGTTGAGCGCGATGAACAGGCAGAACGGCTTATCCTGCTCGCCCCGCTCAAGGAGCCTGATCGCCTGCTGGATCAACAGATAGTCCGACGTGGCCTTGGGATCGACCTTGGCGCTGATGAGCATCAGGTTGGGCTTGCCCAGATCGAAGGCAGGACCACGCCCCGCCGCCCGCGCCCATGTGTTCACCTCGCCATGCCATTCGGTCAGGCTGAGCGGAAAGCTCTCCTCGGCCAGCGCATCATTCTTGCCCAGCCAGAACGTGTCATAGCCGCCATCCTTGAGATAGCGGAACAGGTTGGGCTCATCACGGCGCAGGAAGTAATAAAGGCTGCGATGGCCGGTGTTTGATACCGGCAGGCCGGTCAGCATACTGCACCGCGATGCGCCGCAAACCGGATGCTGGACATGGCAATCGGCAAAGCGCGTGCCCTGTCGGGCAAAGGCATCCAGATTGGGCGTCCTGCACACCGGATTGCCATAGGAACCCAGCGCGTCGGCGCGGCATTCATCCATGAAAAAGAGGATCATGTTGGGCCGCCCCGCCCCTTCCTTCGGGGCCGCCATGGCCGGAGCGAACATGGCGCTGGCGATGCCCCCGGCCACCCCGCCCAACACGTCCCTGCGCCCCAGATTCATGGATTTGCGTGCTTGATCAGACATGAGGTGCCTTTCAGTCCCTGAGAGCGCCGCCCGTTGCCTTGGGCTGGTTTTCCTTGCGAAAGAATTCGAACTTGCGGCGGTCCGGCCATGGGGCGGCCTTGGCCGATGCGCCAAGCTGGAGCAAAACCGGGGCATCCGCAACATAAGCCTGCCAATGTAAAGTGGCCGTGTCCGGATTGCCGCTGCGCGCAAAGGCAACAAGCGATTGCGTCATGGCCTTGCTGAAACCGGCATCATCGGCGGTCCATGCGCGCGTTTTGCGATAGCGGTTGAAGCTTTCCAGCGTGCCCAGCCAAAAGGGCACTTCGGAGGTGTGATAGGCCCCCGCCGTGGCCGGATCGAGATCGGAAAAGCTGACATGCGCGGCATAGGTATGAGGCCGCGCAAACTCATAGGAATAGACCTTGGCGCGGCCATGGGCGGTCATGGCATCGGCCCACAGGCCCATCGCAGACGCCATGGTGCCATCGCGATCGGCGGCGGTCGCCTGCAGATGCGCCTCGGCATCATTCGCGGCGGGGTAAAGCGCCAGAAACTCGGCAGCGCGGCTGCCATATCGTGCTTCGGCTTTGGCCCTGTAATCGGCCAAATCCTTGACCGGCCCCAGCCCGCCAAAGGACTCATCATGGGTAAAGCCGACAAGCGCGGGCACGTCATGATGCCTGCCGCCGGCAAATATCTGCTCCACGCTTTGGGGCAGAACATAGCCATCCTGCGACGGCCCGATCTTTGGTCCATCGGCCGTGCGGGGCACCACGATCCGGTCGGCGGGCATCGCACGCAATTCGGCAAGGCTTTTGGCGCGCAGGGCGGATTGCAGCTTGATCCCCTCGCCCTCCGCCTCGGCCAGCGGCGC